>JAUWND010000001.1 GCA_030612835.1 Candidatus Methanophagales archaeon
CTCAATCCGATTATTGTCGGTTGGGGCAACTATTTCAAGATAGCAAACGTCAATTGGCTCTACAAGGGACTTGATAGTTGGACAAGAATGAGGTTGAGAGCATTTAAAGAGAAGAAGAAGAGTTATCTCAGTAACACTCGTATAAGGAACGATTTTCTGAAAAATCTGGGCTTGAAATCGTTATCTACGCTCTTGAACCCTGAGTGGTAATCTCACTCCTTGCAATGGGGCAACGCCAAAGGAGAGCCGTATACGGGAAATCCGTACGTACGGTTCGATGAGGGGACGGAGGTCGTAAGACCTCCTCCTACTCTACTTGTAAAGTATATAAAAAATTTCCGGTGCTGCGAAGCAGCATCACCTTGGCGTAATACCCTGTGGTCTTGCCACAGGGATAGCCAAGGTGAAGGAAATTTTTTATTGAGGATAAAGCGTCTGGACTAAAAGTCATCAAAATCAAATACAATAAAGCCTTCTTTTCTGAGTGTCTCTTTACCCGTGATCTTTTTTGCAATTAAGCCAAAATGCTCTTTGCGTTTGTTGGTATTCCAGTCAACATATCCACTCTTCGTTCTCAGTTCCGCAAGGATGTCCAAAGCGTCCTTAAACTTCAGGGTACGGTATTTGCATTCAAAGAATCCGATCTCTTTGCTTTCTTCGTCCAGGGTAACAATATCTATCTCATACTGATTCCTACCTTTTTCATGTTTTGGGATTGCACCCCACTGACCACCGATTTTCGGGATTCGGCAGGGCAAAGAGTCCCGCTTTTCAATTAAAAATTCGCGACAGACCTTTTCAAATACGTGTCCGAGATAGCGATTATACACGGCCTTAATTTCAGTAGCAGAAAAAATCGCCTCTTCTATAAATGTGATGTTCGGATTAATGAACCGGAACCAGAAATTGACGAAATTATCCTGGATATAATACCTGCTTCTTCTTGACTTCACATTATCTATCAATGGCGTCTTCCTTTCTACAAGCTCCACATCAATCAGGTTTCTAAGATATGGGCTTATATCAGTGCCTTTAGCGCCGATATAATCTCTAATTTCACCTAATTTCGTGTGGCCAGAAGCAATAGCACCCAATATCTTCTTATAGGTCTTCACATCACTAAACTCATATCTCATGAGGAAATCAATCTCCGATTTCAGAAAGGTGTCTACCTTCTTCAGCTCATCATCCAGCCATTCCCAGAAAGGATAATTTATCTTCGTAAGATAGTAGGGGATGCCATCAGAAAAACCGTATATTTCTATACGTTCTTCTGTTGTAGAACCCGGAAAAAAGTCGGTCAATTCCGCGAATTTCATAGCGCTCAATTTCAACTGCCCCGTTTTTCTGCCATACAAGGGTGCGTGATAGCTCAGAACTTGGCTTTCCATCATGGATATGGACGAGCCAAGTAGTATTAATTTCGTCTTTGTATTTGCAAGAAGGACATCCACAATCCTCTGGAGTTCGGAAACAACTTTCGGGTTCTCTTTTATCAGGTTTGGAAACTCATCAATAATTATTATCTTGTCTTTCAAGAAATTGAATATGGCTTCCAGATCCGCCTCCACATATTTTATTCGGGGTTCCACCCGAGAAGCAACGTCTTTGAGCTTTTTGAGATTGTTCTCTTCGGTTGCAAGATAATAGATAAAATCTTTTCCTTTTACACTGGCAAGTGCAAGAGTTGTCTTTCCTATTCTTCTTCGTCCGTAAATGACATATAAATCCAAATCGGGCCCGTTTAATTTCGCTTTGATTGCATCTAACTCTTTTTGCCTGTTTATGAATTTCATAGCTCACCCCTTTTCTATTTTTGTTACTAATATAATAGCTATTATACTAATTTGTGTTATATAAAGTTTTTGGTGTTTATGCCTTTATATTTAAATCAATTTTTAGATAGTGCCGGTTTAATCCAAAATTTGTTTCTTTGGTCATGCTTTATCAAACCCTATTTTTGCGAAGCAAAAATAACTTATGCTTTTTAAAGTTTATTTTATAACTGGGTGTAAAAAGGGCATCGAAAACTAGCTTAATGTGCATCCGCAATACCAATCGCCGCTTTTAGTTCTGCATCATCATCGTATTCTATATCTAATTCATGCAGCACACTCACCCATTCTCTGTTCTTTAACAGCCAGTTGTAGTCATCTCTCAACCGTGAATTCTTCAAAATGCTATATGCAAGATTAACCTCAGGCGTTCGCTCCTTGTCTCGGTATGCAGCTCGGAGGATATTCTCCGCTTCTCGTTTAGCATCCGGAATCGAAGCGGCATCTATATTCAAAACATTGTAAAACGTTTTATCTCCTGTATATTTCTCCCAGTCGTCATGCTCATCTTTAATCTTTTCATATCTCTTCAGATCATCAAATCGTTCAAGCAATAGCAAATACAAATCGTCCTTACCCGTCCATAGCGCTCTCTTATCCTCTATCTCTTCCAATTCGTATTCATCAAGAGCTTCATTTATTATAAAATCGAGCATGTAATCATATTCAAACCGCAACTGTGGGTTCTCCAGTATCTTACGAATCTCTAACTCCAGACTGCTCATGCTTTCTATTTCAGCACTTGATTTTACCTCCAGCACTTCCGTATCCTCATCAAGACCTAAAACATCATAAAAGGTAGGTGCGCCACGATGAAAGAGTTCAAGCCATGCACCTCGTTTTTCTAGTATATATTCCCAAGTAGCATACTCTTTCTCCTCTTTTAGCCAATCGTCATGATCGTCAATCATTTCACGCTTTATATTCGGTGTTAAACTCTGCGAAATCTTCAGGAAGAGCCGTAAAACAATATTATAAGTAGAACGCTTTTTCTCTGTACTCAACGCATCGTATGCCCGGTCAATCACTTCAGGTGGATAAACAGAACACTTCTTCTTCTGTTCATATGCTTTTTTGAGATCATCCGTGGAAGCATCTTTTGCGACACAAAGGATGCAGTAATAGGTTGGCAGTCCTGATTTTAGGTCCTTTGTCCATTTTGGATAAAGCTTCTCAAACCGCTCGATTTTATCATATATCTTATCTAACCGCGAAGGGTCCATGTATCGCGCGGGAACTTTCCAGTAAGGGTCGTCACATGAGTAGGGTTTCATCCATTCGTCAAATTCCCTCTTCTCCTCACCCATTTATCCTATTCCTTCGGTCTTAACTCCAGTCCCGAGCCGTCCTTAATACCAATTTCTTTTACCTGTTGCTTGTCCTGAAGCTCAATATCATTATAAAAAATGCACATTCCCTTAGTTAAAATGCCCTTTCTTCTGAGTTCGCGTTTTACATCCCGAATATGCATCTTTGGATTGAGATAGTAACTGAGGGCATCTTCTGTTTCCACATTCACAACGGTGACCTTTATTGAGTGTATCTTTAGCATTTTATCCATCCATCTGTTCTTTTCCTCCTTTGACAGCCTTCCCCTTGCCTCCATTTTTACCGTTCGCTCATTGCCTGAATCATGGTCCTTTGCTGTTACATTTAATATACCAAATTCCGCTCCTACCTCGAATGCAACATCAATTTTTGACTCATGCATCGGTTTTGGCTCTATTGAAATAAAGAACTCGCCCAGAAATCCTTTCTCTTCCGGAGAGATGCTTTCGCCCTGGTAAGCACTTATTTCTACCTCGTCCATAAAGTCCCGTGGATTTGTAAATCCCTTTGTCCTATTGATTGGTATCTTCGTGTTCCGCGTAATGATCTTTGCGACGGTACCATCATAAGTCAGGACACCAAGCGAGCGAGAGAGGACGTCGCTTATTTCCACCGGTCTTCTTATTTTACCTGATCTCTCTTTTAGGTCTTCCTTCATGGCGGCAACAGCAGCACCAAGTGCAACTACTTCTATTGGGTTCACATCTCGTACAGGCTCTTTACCAAGAAATTTATGCACAAACTCCTGCACCGCGGGTATGTATGTGGTTCCACCCACTAAGAGTATATCATCTATGTCTTCCGGAGAAAGCGATGCATCGTCAAGTGCCTGCTCCATCGGCTTTTTCGTCCGTGCAATGAAATCGGTGATCAATTCGTTAAATTCATGCCTTGAAAGCTCATAACTAAATGCTATTGGTGCTCCCCTTTTAGTGCCAGCATAAGGCAAATTGATGGTCGCGCTCTCTTTGCGTGATAGTTCTATCTTCACACGCTCAACTTCTTCCCTTAGCGACTGAAGTACAGTCCGATTCTTATCTTTCTTCTTTTTCAAGTCTATTTTATGCTTCTCTTCTATTTTATCAAGCGCGAAATCCACGATCCTTGCATCTATATCATCGCCTCCTAAATGGTTATCCCCGCTCGTTGCATCAACATCGAAAAAACCTCCACCAATTGTGAGTATCGAAACATCAAACGTGCCACCGCCGAAGTCATAGACGAGCACTCTTCGCTCTTCATCCGCACGGAACCCTAAAGCTAATGCGGCTGCCGTTGGTTCGTTTAATATTCCGCGCACGTTTAAGCCCGCAATCTCACCTGCATCCTTAACCGCCTGCCGCTGCGGGTCCATGAAATATGCGGGCACTGTTATTACAGCATCAGAAAATGAAGTTCCTATTTGCTTCTCCGTGTCTTGAACGAGTTTCTTTATTATATGTGCACCTATGTATTCTGGTGGATAAGACTCATTGCCTATTTCTACCCGGTGATCAGTGCCCATATACCTCTTGATTGACTTCACGGTGCGCTCTGGACTTGCAATTATATTACGCTTTGCTATACTACCCACCGCCACAGTTCCGTCCTCTTTGAAATATACAACCGAAGGCGTCACACGCTCGCCCTCGCCATTCGCTATTATTGTTGGCTCATCCACCTCTATAAACGCCACCCCTGAATTGGTCGTACCAAAATCAATCCCGATTACCTCTTCTTGCATTCTACCATCACCTACAAGCACATTCCCATATCTTTCATCTGCAAATCATCCTCTCTTATTTCTTCCTGCCGCTCGGTATTTAACGATTCCTTTGTCCTCTTCAGTTCTTCTATCTCTTTCAATAGGTTCTCTTTCTCTTCTAATAGCTCTTTGTAATATCTAGTCAATGCAATGTCCTCAATAACGGTTTTGTCTTTTTTTGTTTCCAGCTCAGTCAAAGACTCCTGAATGGTGCGTAATTGCCTTTTTAACTCTTTAACTTTGACATTCAAAACTTCTTTGTTCTGTTCCAATTCATGTACCCGCGATTCCTCAGCCTCTCTTCTTTTTACTGCTTCTTCAATCATCTTCTTTAATTCTTCCTCGCGAGCATCGAGTTCTTTTGCTGATCTCTGAAGCATTTCCTCGTTTTGGTTCAATTCCCGCTCCCTTATATCCAATTCCTCGAACCTGCGCCTGAACACCCTTGACTCAAAGCCTCTCAAAATTTTCGATAAAATACCTTTAGACTTTGCTTCCGCTTCTCCTGCTTCACCACCTCTGGAGATAACCACCTCAGCAGGTCTAATTAGCTCACCGTTTAGCGTATACCCCTTCCTCACCAGAGAGAGAATGGTCTTATCAGGAAGAAAAGTATTTGACGTGGCTTCAATCGCGGTATGCAATTCGTCATTTAACCTATCGCCGGGTGATGGTGCAATGGGAGTTACACCTAATGAACTCAGCAATTGGTTATAAGTCATTTCCAGATTATTTCTCGTCCCGTCCAGCATCTTTTCTACAAGTTCAAAGCCGCTATCCTGGTTAGTATTATAGCTGTCCATTGCGCGATCGAGCGAATCGGCAACGCTAAGCAGTCGTCTGGCTAATTCACCATGCACTTTGCCACTCACTGCTTCCTCTCGGTCATCAACTCTTTTTTTATATCTCGTAAAGTCGGATTTCAGTTTCTGGCATCTCTCTTCTGCGGATTTTATTAATTCTTCTTTTTCTGCCAGTTCCACCTTTGGAACCACTACTAATTCATTCTCTTCCATAGGCATTCCGTCTAATTAATAAATAGGGTTTAGTAATAAACTAATTTAACTCTTTTATAATATTATTTTGGTTGAGTTTAATATACCTTTATAGTGGGCATTTTCTCGGAATCGGACAGTTTGAGATATAAATCAATACACTACTTTAAATCTGTGTTAATCAGCGTTAATCTGTGTCTTAAAAATACTTGGAAAATGATACGGTTCGGGCAAAGTATTATTTGTGCGTTCCCTAACATTCTCTGCGAACTCAGCGGTCTCGGCGGTAAAATGAATGTAACATTGTCAAGTTAAAATTTAACCGATGTTTGTGCAGATACGCCTCTTCTAACCGCCATTTACCACCATTGTCAAGTCTCATCTACCACCCCAATCCGCCATTCGGCTTTACCAATTACCCCTTGCAGAGTTTGCAGCTCTTTCGTAGTGAGTTCCGCTCTGCCGAGGATTCTTCGGAGCATGAGCAAAGTCTTCGCCTTCTTGTGCTCGCGGTAGCCGATCTCATCCAGAAAGGTTTTCAGTTGCATGTATAATCGCTCCCTATCCTCCACACGCGCTAATTCCAGCGTTCCTGAAGTCACGTCACTCAAATCATAAAGTATAACCGCAACGGCATGCGAGAGGTTCATTACTGGATACTCATGGCTTGTTGGTATGCTCACAACGAGATCACAAAGCTTCAACTCGTCATTTAACAAGCCTACATCCTCCCTACCAAATAAAATGGATAAGATACCTCTTTTACCTTCAACCTTATCTTTTAGTTCCAGAGGTGAAAAGAACGGCATTCGGAGGTGTTTATTCGTAGAAGCACCCAGCTTAGCTGTGGTACCCACGACAATAGCAGAGTTCGCAATCGCAACCGGTAAAGACTCAACAATTTTGCAGCTCTTAAGCACATCGTAAGCGTGAGCGGCAACCGATAAAGCCTTTATTCCTATATCCGGCGGGTTGAGTAAATAAAGGTCCGAGAATCCGAAATTCTTCACCACCCGCGCTACAGCACCCACATTCTCTTCACTCTTCGGTTCCACAAGTATTATTCTGACTTCCATAATCCTCTGTTATTTCTATGTTCCTTCTCTTCTTCACCCTTTTTGCCATTGTACTGATCTATGTAATTGCTCCATAAATATATTGTGGTATAGTATAAATTCTAAGCACTAAATAGGTGCGAGTATGCGAGAACAGACGGAGCGTGTAGCCCTTAAAATCGGCTATCTTGGGACTAACTATCATGGCTTTCAAATTCAGCCACAGGCAGAACTGCAGACCGTAGAGGGTGAACTATTCAAAGCGTTAAAGAGATTAGGTGTCCTGGAAGACAGGAAAACGGCGAATTATTCCTACGCTGGCAGGACCGATAAGGGTGTGCATGCTCTTGCACAGGTCATTTCCTTTGACACTCCGAACCAGAAGGTGACACCGCGAATGATAAACAGCATGCTTCCGAACGATATATGGGCATTAGCAATCGCAAAGCCACATGCCGGATTTAACGCACGCAAGGAGGCTATACGTCGTGAATACCGGTATTTCTTGTTCTTACAAACCGAGTTGGACATATCACGCATGCGAGATGCATCTGAGCTGCTTATTGGAGCACATGATTTCTCTAACTTCTCGCAACGAGATGGCCTGGAAGGTAAGAGTCTCATAAAGGAGATAAAACAGGTAAATATAGTGAAATTCGATCCGTTTATCATCATAGACATAGCGGCAAGTGGCTTCCTACGTATGATGGTACGGGAAATAGTGTCCGCGTTGAGTATGGTTGGCAGCGGCAAGAGGGCTAAAAGCTGGATCCAGGACCTATTGGACCTGAAGATAAAGGAGCAGATAGAACCTGCACCGGCTCTTGCTCTCGTTCTAAAAGATGTTTCCTATCACGAGCTCGAATTTGTAGTAGATGAATATGCGAAGCGGCGAATAACAGCGAGATTAAAGAAGGATCTGTTTTTTCACGCTACTATGGCCAAGGTGCTAAGCGATATGATAGATATTTAAATAGAGACACTTTACATTAGTTCTCATATAGGATAAGATAAGATGGTGAATAAAGACACGGCGATACCGCAAGGGAGAATGCAGATAAAAAAAGTAGCAGATAATATGATTATGGTTTTTGCTTTTATTGTCATGTTTGCTTCTTTAGCATATCGAAATGAGGTAGGTACCGCTCTGGATGTGGTTTTAGGGCCGTTCGCGGATTTTATTGGTGAGTTTTTGATCCTTATCCTTATCTTATCGGTGGTTACCGGCATTTACACCTCGGTAGTGCAGAAATACACGATGAACTGGGAGCTAATGGCGAAGTCGAAGGAGTATCAGAAACAGATACGAGATCTTCAAAAAGAGTACATGGAGGCGAAAAAGGAGAACAACCAGCATAAAATGAAGAAAATCGAGAAGAAGCGGACCGAAGTGATGAGAAAGCAAACGCAATTTTCCGGTGAGATGTTCAAGCAGCAAATGAAGCCTATGGCGTATATTATGATTATTACTATACCCATTTTTATGTGGATCTGGATGTATGTGGAATCGCACCCGGACATGGTGGTGACTTTTCCTTTATTTGGTGTGACGGAGCTCTCTAGCGCATTCATATTCTCCCTGCCTTTCTGGGTGCTCTGGTATATGATGTGCTCGATACCAATAACGCAGGTGGTAAGAAAGGCGCTGGGTATAAGGAGCGGGATGTAGCGTATTTAGTTAGTTAGTTAGTATCTGCACAAAAATCAAAGTTCAATAACATGAAGAGGGCGTAAAGGTGACTTGAAATAAATGAAAGAGAAAGTTGAAGAGATTATGACACGAGATGTGATTACGGCGACGGAGAACGACACCGTGTTAAATATTGTGAAGGTATTAAAAGAGAATAGCATAGCAGGTGTGCCGGTGGTCAATGACCGAGAAGAGGTAGTTGGGGTGGTTAGTGTATCAGATATTTTAAAGCTATTAGACGATTTTCACTGGTATACGCCTTTCTTTTCTGCTATGGACCTTTTACATTTGCATAGCGACGAATTAGAGAATGTGAAGCGAGATATAGAAGAAGTGAGCGAGATGAAAGTGAAGGACGCGATGTCAAAGAATCCCAAGACTATAGCGCCGGATACGTTAATTGATGATGCCGCACAGATTATGTACTCAACAGGATTCAATAGATTGCCGGTTTTGGATGGTAAGGGCAAATTAGTCGGAATCGTCGCCAGAGCGGATATAATCTCATCTCTCTGTGATCTATAAGGAATGGTGGGGAAAGACAAATGCAAGCAGAAACAATTGTTAAAGTTAGGGAACTTATGACTACCGATGTTATAGCATTCAAGCCCGATGATAAAGTCCATCAGGTGGCCGAGACGTTTAGATCGAATCGGATTAGTGGTGCACCGGTGATTGATGATCAGAGAAAGGTTATTGGTGTGATTAGTGAAGCGGACATCATGAAATTGACTGCAACAGTCCCCTTTCCCGATATAGATCCGCTTAATCCTTTCCCGGTCTTCTCTTTGACCGCATACAGGAAAAAGGTAGAGAAAATCCCGGCTGAAATAGAGACACTATTCGAAGGATCTGTAAAGGACGTGATGACAAAAGATCCGGTAACGATTTCACCGGATGACTCTGTTTTAGATGCTGCCCGGCTAATGCATAAAGACGATTTTAATCGAATTCCCGTGGTAGATGACGAAGGGAAATTGGTGGGGCTAATAGCAAGAGCAGATATTATCAGCCTCTTTGTACAATGAGCAAACAATGCAAAGTGCAAAGTGCAAAGTGTAAAAGTCAAAATGTTTTATATTCCATATAAGAACAGAAGCCATCAGTAAGCACATGGATAGGAAAGCTATATCAAAAGCGAAGAGGATCGTAATAAAGATAGGGACCAGCAATCTCACGGATAAGAGTTACCGGCTTGAGCCAGGGAAAGTGGAAAAGCTCGCTAAAGAAATATCCGAATTGAAAAGACAAGATAAAGAAGTAATTGTAGTGACGTCAGGCGCTATCGGTGCGGGTATCGGTAAGCTCGACCTGAAGCAAAGACCCCGTGACGTAAAGGTATTACAGGCTACTGCTGCCGTTGGTCAAAGTGTCCTGATGAGCACCTATGACAGCTATTTCGCTCGATTTGGGCAGACCATCGCCCAGGTTTTGTTGACATACGGTGACTTCGTCAACAGACAGCGGTACCTCAACATTAGAAATACATTGCTCACATTGCTTAAGTCCGGAGTAATCCCAATAATCAATGAGAACGACACCGTAGCTGTGGACGAGCTGAAATTTGGCGATAACGACACATTATCCGCATTGGTGGCAAGCAACCTCGGTGCGGATTTACTTATTTTACTCTCTGACATAGACGGCTTGTTCACATATAACCCTAAAAGGAGTGCGAAAGCGGAATTCATACCCCTTGTGGACGAGATAACCGATGAGATCGAACGTATTGCGGAAACAGGCGGTAAAACGAGTGTCGGTGGTATGAAGACGAAGATAGAAGCCGCTAAGGTAGCCATGAAAGCAGGTATACCTATGGTTATCGCAAACGGTGGTGAAGAGAACATACTCATGCGGATTATAGAAGGTGCGCCTGTTGGTACTTTATTCATTCCAAAACAGGTGCGGATGAACGATAGAGCGCATTGGATTCTCTTCTCTGCATCGCCAAAGGGCCAAATCAAAGTGGATGCAGGTGCTAAGACAGCATTGGTCAAGCGAGGCGGTAGCTTGCTCCCCTCTGGGATCGTCGGTGTTGAAAATGCGTTCATCTGTGGCGATCCAGTAAGCATTGTTGACGCCAAAGGTGTGGAATTCGCTCGCGGCATCACAAACTACTCAAGCAGCGATATTGAAAAGATAAAAGGAGCGCAATCAAGCGCAATCGAGCAGCTTTTGGGTCGCAAAGAATATGCTGCAGTGGTTTATAGAAGTAATCTTGTGTTAGTGTAAAATCGGATTTTTTCTTTTGCGGAAATGGCAAAAGTATGCAAGTTTAATTCTCTTCCGCTTCGGTCTTTCTCTTGTATAACACCCATCCCGAAGAATCTATTTTTCCATTTGCTAATACAACTATTGTTCCATCGTCCGTCTTTATACGCGTTTTTCTTAACGTAACCTCGAGGATCGTTCCTCTATATTTCATCGTCTCAACCTCGTCACCAATATTGAAGTGCTTGTCTAACAGGATGAATATCCCTGCCACCGCATCGCTTAAGACGTTCTTAACGGCTAATGCAACAGCAAGACAGACTATAACAGAGGCGCCAAGGAGTGGCATGAGTACCTCTTCTAAATTCAGTTCCGCAATGACATACATCAGAACAATGAACCATAGAACATACACGACGACTCTTCGCAGGATGTTCTGTGCATCCACAGGCAGAGCGCGAGCGCTTAAGAATCTTTTAAGTAATCTGCTAATTAGTCTAATCACGAAAAAAGCGACTACCAGAACTACTACCACTTTCAAATACGTCACAGCATCCTGAGATAAATTTGGTATATCCATTATATGCACCATATCCTTTTTAGATCTGGAGCTATATAAATTACTAACTCCTAACTCAGGTGTTAATCTTGTTAAATCACAGATTAAGAATAGGGCGATTACTTGTCCCACCTCGTCTTAGAACGGTACGTGGAAGTTTTAAATACTATTTTAAACGAGAGCGTTAAAAGAGGGAAGCGGTGTAATCTTGCTTAGCAAACCAAATAAACAGAATACAGCGGTATATGGATAATACAGTACCAGAGATGGCCATTTCTGATGCGGCATCGCAGGAAAAGAAAACGGTAGGCGTGGCGATGTTACTTGGCGATCCGAAAAGAGCCATTATCAAACTCGCATTACCTATGATCGCAGCTATGTCACTGCAAACAATCTACAATCTCGTGGATGCCATTTGGGTTTCTGGTCTTGGTGCGGATGCGCTCGCAGCTATTGGTTTCGTCTTCCCATTCTTCTTTCTGGCTATTGGACTGTCAAATGGGTTAGGTGTAGGTGCCGGGTCTGCCATATCACGTAGGATCGGTGCCCGAGATAAGCTGGGTGCAGACAACGTGGCCGTTCATACACTCATTATGATGCTGTTACTCACTGTTCTTTTTACCATACCGCTTTATGCCTTTACTGACGAGCTATTTGTTCTGATAGGTGCCGGTAAGACGGCGGATATGGCAATAGCCTATGCCCAGATTTTCTTCGCCGGCAGTATTTTCATATTTTTCACTAACGTAGCAAATGCTATACTGCGGAGTGAAGGAGACGCCAAGCGAGCCATGTACGCTATGGCATTGGGTGCAGGTCTGAATATTATCCTGGACCCGATTTTTATCTACACTTTTGGTCTGGGAGTTGCCGGTGCTGCATGGGCCACACTCATATCGCTGGCCATTACATCATTTATCATGCTAAACTGGCTGCTTGTCAAAAAGGACACGTACGTATCATTCAAGTTCAGTGGGTTCCAATTTGATAAAGAGATAGTTAAGGATATTTTCAGGGTTGCTCTGCCTGCTTCCGTGATGCAGCTCGCTATATCGTTAACCATATTGATAATAAATCTCATATTAGTAAAAGTGGGCAACACCGATTCCGTAGCAATATATTCAACAGGGTGGCGGGTAGTAACAATAGCAATATTGCCGCTTATGGGTATCGCTACTGCCGTTGTATCGGTGACTGGAGCTGCTTTTGGTGCGCACGCATATGAAAAGGTAAGTATTGCACATCTCTATGCAACAAAGGTGGGTCTCGTGATAGAGATAGTTATAGGTGTGGCAACCTTCATTCTTGCACCGCAGATCGCTATGATATTCACACATTCCGAGGGGGCGGCACATTTAGCTCCCGAGCTGACAATGTTTTTCAGGATAATCAGTCTTTTTTACCCATCAGTATCATTTGGAATGCTCTCTTCTTCGCTCTTTCAAGGAACAGGGAAAGGGATGTACGCACTGGCAGTCACGCTTTTGCGTACGCTAATCCTAATGCCGTTATTTGCTCTTCTATTCGCTTTTAATCTCGAACTGGGACTGGTTGGCGTATGGTGGGGCGTGGTTGTAGCAAACATCATTGGTCCTGCAGTAGCGTTCGTATGGGCGAGGCTGTATATAAGGCGGTTAACAAGAAAGGTTACATCCCGCCCCGGAGCGCAAGAATAATAAGATAGCTACCATAAACAGCAGCCAATACAACTGCCTCTTTCTTTCCTAAACTTCGTCTGAAGATGATTATGGCTAAGAAGATGAAGACGGATAATAAGAGATAAAACGCAGATAGTCCTATGTTGCCCTGAATATAAGTTACCGCAACGAAACTGAAAGGCAAACCTATTCCCGCTAGGAGATCGAAAATATTACTGCCCAGTGCGTTAGAAACGGCTAAGCTCCCCATACCCTTCCTTGACGCATCTACCGACACGAAAAGGTCGGGGATTGAGGTCGCGATTGCGATAATAATCAAGCTAAAGAGCGATTGCGATAAACCTAAAGTATCAGTAATATAAAATGTTGACTTAACCATTATATCCGCACTCACCGCGATACCAGCAACACCTATTCCGGTATAAATAATCGCCTTCCGTGTTGATACATACTTAAACTCCTCTTTGGGTACGAACTTCCCTTTAATCGCATCCTTAAAAAGCCAGATGAAATAGACGATATAAAGCAAGAACCAGGATAAAGCCTCCCATTGTGTCAAAACGCCATCCATGATCGTCACTACCGTAACAATCACAACGAGGAGATAAAATGCCCCGTCCCGTTTGAGCACTTTCTCATCGAGAACGCATTTTCGCACCCAGAAGGAGAAAGCAACCAATAATGTGATATTAAAGATAGCCGAGCCGACGATTGTCCCCAGACCTATATCCGGATGCCCCTCAACAACGGAGAATACGGACGCACCCATTTCCGGTGCGCTACTCACCATAGCGGCTACAGAAGCGCCTGCAACTGATTCGGGCACGTTGAATCGTTTCGCAAGAGAGCCTAAACCACTCACAAAGAGACCCGTTAGATAGAAAAACGCTATAAAACAGATTGCAAGAGCAAGAATCGCTATCCCTAACCCGTAACCCAATCTCTTCACTCACCCCCCCGTTTTAGCTCGTGCATCTTTGTTTGTTATGCTATATAAGGTAATAGTCTTTGTATTTGAAATAGGGGAATAAAAATGATAGAAATATTGACGAATCCGAACAAATTTTTTGAAGTGAAGAAGGAGGAAGAAGTAAGTCTGAAGATACCGGCGCTTATCGTTTTGATAATCGGTATAATCAGTGGCATAGGCGCTTATTTTATGGGTGGATTAACTGCTGAAATGCTCAGCGGAACACTTCCACCAGAGGCACAAGCGTTTCTTTCGTTCATACCTATTAGCACTGCTATCACCGCAGTGATAGTTTCATTCATCATCTGGGTTGTCTTTGCCGCTATATTCTACGGCATATCCTGCATATTCAAAGGTGAGGGGAAGTTCAAGCGAACACTCGAATTCGTTGGATACGGTTACATCCCAATGATAATTAGCGGCATAATAGGTGCTATATTCATCTACAATTTCGTTTCAACCGTGCATATTCCAGTAGTAACAGATCCGGCAAAGATGGCGGAAGCATTTGAACCACTGCTGAAAAGCCCAATGATGCAGCTTTCATATGCAATCAGTATTCTCTTCATGCTGTGGAGTGCGAACATCTGGGTGTTCGGGCTGAAACACGCACGGAATCTAACGATGAAGAACGCATTGATCACCGTTGCCATTCCAGTGGCTGTTTACGTTCTGTGGACGATCTACCAGATGGGGGTGATGTGAATGCGCCAAACGATCCCCACATTTATTTTTTTGCTCTTATTCTTTTTTGTCATTGCAGTCGCAACATCTGGCGTCAGCGTAGTTAGTTCAGTAACAGGAGAGCAGAAATCTTCTGTTATGATCACAGGTTATCAAGTGAATCCGGAAGTGCTCATGTGCAACGATATAGGCACGGTAACGGTGACAGTAAAGAACATGGAACCGAAAACCGTAAACATAAATGAGGTACAGATGTTAAGTCAGGGAATCAAAGTGCTGAGCGATTCGTACTTTAACCCTGGTAGTTTAGGACCTGGGGGAGCTCTAAGTCTCACGTTCACTATAAAGGCGACTTGTCCCGACGGCATATATTATCCAAAAGTAATAGTAAATGGCGAAGGCGTCCAGAGCATAAGATACTCCTTTCCGGTGACTGTGGACAGTTCTCCTTTAATCATCGGCGTTAAGGACGTTCCGGAAGATATTTTTAGAGGTGAGCGAGCAAAGATCGAGCTCGTTGTCGGTAATTCCAGACCAAATAACGTTACAGCCGTGAAGATCGTTACCGAGGATAAAGACGTGATGCCCGCGGAGGTCTTCATCGGCACGCTATCGGCAGACGACTCAGAAGTTGCCGCTTTCTATCTCACACCGCAAGAGAGTGGTGATTGTGTCCTGAACTTCAAGTTACAATTTAAAAACGGCGATAACTACCATTATACCGATTTGAGCGTGCCTTTGAATGTGACGGAGAGCAAAAAGAGCGCGGAACTCATCCTCACCGGTATCGAAGTGGAATCCATGCCCGGGATGAATGTGTATAAGATCACAGGCGACATAAACAATGCGGGTTTAGAAGCAGCAAATAGCGTGGTTATGAAGGTATGTGATGCAGAAGGCATAGAGGCAATGCAGCCATACAAGGCCTATTTCGTGGGCTTGCTCAACGCGGACGATTTCAGCAGTTTCGAACTCAATGTAAAGATAGGTGGAAATGAAACGCAGGTGCCGCTTATCATCGAATACAAAGACGAAGATGGTATTCTTTTCTCGGAGCACGAATACATCTCGATAGAAAGTACTCAGGGGATCGCAAGTACAGGTGAATTGCCAGTTCCGATGATTGCTGTGGTCATTGTGATTGCAATAGTAGTCATTGGGATGATTGCGTATTCATGGAAGAAGAGATAGATGAATGTGGTGGAGCTTGTAGAAGTAACAAAAGTATATGAGCTTCCTCGTGGGAGCGTCAAAGCGCTTGATAACGTGACGGCAAGCATAGAAGCCGGCGAGTTCATTTCTGTTATGGGCCCTTCAGGCTCGGGAAAGACAACGTTCCTTAATATCATCGGGTGTTTGGACACGCCGACAGAAGGTACGGTAGAGGTCGGTGGTGAAAACATCAATGGACTGGATGATGAAGCGTTGACTAAGATAAGGCGTGATAAAATAGGATTTGTATTTCAGCAGTTTAACCTCATAGCCACATTAACTGCACTTGAGAATATCGAGTACCCGATGATATTAAAGGGCGTGAACGGGCACGAGGAAAAGAGCAAGGGACTCGTGAGTTCTGTTGGATTGGATGAGGAACTGGGCGAGAACAAACCAAACGAGCTTTCAGGTGGCGAGCAACAGCGTGTTGCTATTGCTCGTGCACTGGCAAATGACCCGGATATAATTCTTGCCGATGAGCCTACTGGTAATCTTGACTCGAAGACGAGCAGAGACATTATGCAGCTCCTGAAAGAGACAAACGAGCGCGGAAAGACTATTATCATAGTTACGCATGACCCGCAGGTTGCTTCGTATACTAAACGCACATTCAGGCTTGTGGATGGGAGGATAGATAGTGATGGGGTGTTTCTGTAAGACCACGCTATTACACAAGAGTAACTGGGCGGTGAAAAGTAAGAATCTTGTGAAATCTTGTGGTTATAAAAGATAAAATGATCTTCTTCGAGTTCGCAAAACGGAACCTCGCAAGGCATAAGTTCAGGTCTGTGCTCGCCATCCTAGGGATTGTGATAGGTGTGCTGGCAATAACAGCACTGGGTATCCTCGGAAACAGTGTTCAGCTCGCCGTCTCTGAGCAGTTGTGCATGATAGGAAATGAGCTCGTAGTCTACCCATATGGCGAAGAAGCGATTTCTGAAGATAATTTCGAGAAGATAGAGAAAGTAGCAGAAGCTATCCCGGTACAGTCAATGGGGGATAAGGCAACACTAAACGGCGAGTCAACGTTTGTTATGGTCTATGGTATGCGTAGCGAGGACATTCCGAAACTGCTGGAGAAAGAGGCGGGGCAGTTTCTTAAACACGGCTCCCTAAACTGTATGGTCGGTTCTAGACTCGCGGACAATTATGAGCTCCGGGTAGGGGAGCGGGCAGCGCTACAAAGTCAGAAGCCAAGGATCGTGGGTATCTTAGCGGAAAGAGGAGTAGGGTTCGATATAAATCCGGATAATGCCATCATTGTCTCTGATAAGATGTTCGAGTCGATGTATAATACAACAGGCTACAACTCGGTGATTGTAAAGGTGGAAAAAATAGATGACGTAGAAGGCGCAAAGGAGGAGATTGAAGCACGATTGAACAAGAAAGAGGAAGTTGTAATGGTGATGGAGCTGAAAATGATTGTGGAAGGTATAAAGGGACTGTTCAATACGATCTCCATATTCCTGCTTGGCATTGGCGCTATCTCACTCGTGGTTGCAGGTGTAAGCATCCTTAACGTAATGATGATGTCCACGGTGGAGCGAACGAAGGAGATAGGGGTGATGCGTGCAATAGGAACGTCAAAACGAGAGATACTGCGTATGTTCCTCTTTGAATCGTTGATCCTGGGCGTGATAGGCGGCGTAATAGGTGCGATTTTGGGCTTCGGTGCTGGTTTCTTAGTGGACGTCTTGATATTACATGAAGCGTCATATCTGTTTGCTCCTTCAAGCATCCTTTATGTATTCGTTGGTATTGCCTTCGGAGTAGGGACGAGCGTGCTAAGCGGGCTTTATCCGGCATGGCGCGCTTCTAAGTTGAAGCCGATAGAGGCACTGAGATATGAGTGAAAACAAAAAACGGTGAATCGGTGGTGGTACTGGGAACTGTTTGTAATTATAAGACAAAATTATATCTTAAATGCAGGGGAGATAAAAATGGGAATAAAATTAGAGAGGGCTGATATAGTGATTGTAGCTTCAGCACATAATCTTCGTATAGTATCACCGCAATGGCTGAAAGAAAAAAAAGTTAATCGTGAACGACTGCAGATCACTGCAAAATTTATACCAGAGAAGACCCATATTTATTGAAGCTTATTATTGAACCTCGCGGAAAAAACAGTCTTATTTATAATTTTAACTACCATTTCTTGGACAACGAACGATCCCCCTCTCTCTGGACGACTTCATTTTAATTGCCCAACGGCTCAAAGAGAAGCCTTTAGGGGGGCTGTCCGACATCATTCGAGGGATAAATGACAACCGGCAGGAACAACATATCGAAATATTAGTAAATGATGAAAATGTCCGATTGAGAGGATTTCCCCACTATAAAGGTAGGTAGCAGAAGGCAATTATTGATCCTATAGTTTTGCTGTAAAATAACTTTATTTGTTTAATACCTATTTTATAAAATATGAACATCCTCGACGAAATAGTGACCGAAATATTCAGGCATGATAAAGAATTAGCACCTTTATTAACATCGATACTCAAACAGAAACTCGGTATTAGCATAAGCGAATTCAGTAAAAAATCGGGCATTCCTGCAAGCACGCTTTACAAAATCATCTCCGGCGAGCGGGACCCGAACTTGCGTACATTCAGAAGGATACTATTTACGATAAAGGAGCTAGAAAGTGGCCATGCAAAGAAGGAGAAGAATTTTATCGCTATTGTTTGCTCGCGCGGATGTTTGGAAGTATTAGAAAAAACGACAACAAAAGTCGGGGAAGATATTTTTGACCTAAAGGAATATGCAGTTACGAGCATTGAAGAAGCGATAATAGCAGCAATAAAAGCAGAACGGGACGGTGCATCCGCACTTGTATGTGCACCCATTGTCAGTTCAACAGTTGAAAAGGTGGTTAGTATCCCAGTAGCAACGATAAGGCCAATATCAAGTGTTGCTCGTGCTATTGAACTAGTTGCGAAGAAAGTGACTTAAACCACAAACTTTATGTCTCCCGAGCTAGTCATATGGACGCAGTTGCTCTTATCGCACACTACCCGGCAGCGTTTTCCTTGATGCGACGAAAGCGTCGACACCGTCTCGAGTAGTTTCGTAAATGTGATCCGCTCCAATCGCATCTTCAACCCCCATCCTGCGCATCTTGTCTCGCAGTGGGTCCCTCACATGGGAGAGGAACATAACAATATCTTTACTGCTCAGTTCCTTGTTCAGCTTTATCAGCCGATCTGCGCCTGTAATGTCAATATCGTTCATGGCTTCTGCGTCAATCAAAACAGTTTTCACTTGTTCCTTGGCTTCGGCAATACAGCGCTTCACTTCACTAGCAAAAAAGTTGCAATTGAAGAATATTAGTCGGGCATCAAATCGGAAGATAAGCAGCCCGGGAATCGTTTTTGCATCCGTTCGTCGCTGGATGTCGCGGTAATAGGTCCTCTCACCAGGGACTCTGCCCAAAACGGCTGTGCCCGGGTGGCTTGCCTTCTTGATCAACACCAGAAGCGAGAGGACAACTCCCAGACCTACGCCCTGCAACACGCCGAGGGTAAGCACACCAAAGAAACAGATCATGCCCAGCGTAAACTCGGTACGACTGAGTTTCAGTTCTTTCTTGAGTTTGGCAGTCTGATCAAGACCAATCAGCGCCACGATCACGATGGCCGCCAGTGTCGCGTCAGGCAGGTTGGTAAATAGCGGCATTAGAAAAACTAATGTCAGGATCGCTAGGATGCCGCTGACGACATGGCTGATCTGAGTCTTCCCACCCGCCCCCATAGCTACCGATGTCTTCGACAGGCTGCCGGCAACAACAAATCCCGTGCTTAAGCCCGCGCCCAGATTAGCAGCGCCCAGGGCAACCAACTCCTGATCGGGATCGATTTTACCGCCACCACTCGAGGCAGCGCTTTTGGCGGCGCCAAGCGTCTCTACGTAGCCAAGCAGAAGTATTGCCAGAGCGCCAGGAACAATACTCATATATTCTGTTAGGCTTACGTCTGGCAAACTCATGGGCGGCATGCCCGTGCTAAACGTTCCGATCACGTCAACGCCTTTAGCCGTCAGGTCCAGGGCTGAAACCACCACAATGGAAATAATAAGGGTTGTGAGTGCAGCCGGCAATTTCGACACATACCGCCCGATAGCAAAGATTAACACGAGGCTGCCAACACCGAGTGCCAGCGTTGTCAGGTTGGTATCGGGCAGCGCCTGGATAATCGCCCAGAGTTTTTCAAAGAAATTGACACCACCGCCTTCAATGCCAAACAGCTTGGGCACCTGACCTATGATTGTGACCATGACAACCCCCTCGAGAAAACCGGACATCACCGGGATCGAGATAAAGTTGGCTATCCAGCCCATCCGCAGTATTCCAAACACTATGAAGAATACTCCAACCGCTATCGCCATCGCCGATGTTAGCGCCAGATACTCAGCCGCACCAACAGCAGCCACTGCGCCAATGGCACTGGCGGAAATCAACGCCACTGCCGAATCTGGTCCCACAACCAGCGTGCGGGACGTGCCGAAAATGGCATAGAAAAACAGCGGTAGGGGGAGCGTATATAGCCCCATTATCGGGGGCACTCCGGCAATCCCGGCATAAGCCATTGCCTGCGGTACAAGCACCGCCCAGATGGTTAGTCCCGAAATGAGATCGTAGCGCAGCCAGGAGGGCTTGTACTCTGGCAGCCATCTCAGGATCGGCAAGTACCGCTGGAGCAGGTTCTTAAGGTTAGTTGAACTTGTTTCGTTAGTCATAGATGGTGATTGCGAAAAACATGTGCTGATTATGTGTTATAATTAATATATTTGTGAACACAAAAAGAAATAGCAAAAACGCATCAGAGAAGATAAGCCGGAGGTCATAGCTGGAGATGATCCTTGATGAGAAAAGGTCTTAATAGTTGTCAACCTCATGATTGCAGGGATTTTCTCTGAAATTTTCTCTTAAAGTGGGAAAATTCGATCAAAGAAATAGTTCCTGTTCATTATAATTGGTGTAAATCAATTGCAAGTTCCGCAATGTTCCCTGCATAGTCCCCTATTCGGCTGATACTGTCGGTTATAATACCTATCGGTAGCGCCTTTGATGCCTCCATCTTCAATTGGTTGATCACAGATATACTCTTCCTTATCTTCACATTCTCTCGCAATCTTTTCTTATTTCCTGTGGTATCGTGCGTGCATGGAGTTCTATGAATTGGTGCCCCATCACATAAGCACCTATAATATCCCTTCTGAGCCCGTTCTTCTCACCATCGAGTTTTAATGTTTTATGGCTGGTTACAGTTTTAGTCCTAGACGGTGTAAGCAATAATGTCCCCTCACCCCGATAAGAGAGAGATACCAGTGAGCCAGGCTGCAGCCCGACATCAACCGCCCATTTCTTCGGCAACGTAATCATATACGTTGATTTTCCGGTTATCTGAACTTTTCTCGCTTCTTCCATCTTACGCAATCAGTCCAACTTCCTCCTCTTTCCTGTAACCATATATATAATACAAGAAGCGATATTGCATGCGTGGTCACCGATTCGCTCTAAATGCAACGCTACGAAGTTCAGATGGCTCGCATTTGCAATGAATCGTGGCTTTTCTATCGTAATCGTTATCAATTCCCGTCTGACCTAGTCAAATAGTGCATCTATCACATCGTCTCGTTCCGAGAAATTTTCCAGCATTTTTATCTCGCCGGTCGAAAACGCTTCAAGACAGTCAGAGAGCATGCCTTGCGAAATCTCCGACATCCGCGGTATATCTATTGCACCTTCGCCTACAGCCTTTACGCCGTGACCGGAACCGCCACCAGAGACGGATATTCTTAGCTCTGGGTTCTCTACCATAAGAATTCGTGCACATTCTTGATTTATCGGAAGTACTGTTGTAGAGCCTGCGATTGTCAGTTCGCCGGAAAGCTCTGTTGCTTGCACGGGCATTGGAACTGCCACTGTACTAATGTAGCCCATCTCTTCCACCATCGTCTGCCCCTCTTCGCTCAACACGAAATCTATGAATGCTTTCTCAAGTTCGCTTGGCGCCCCTTTCGTTATGATATACAAACTCCGCGAAATCGGATATTCACCAGAAAGCACGTTCTCTTCTGTCGCTTCCACACCGTCTATTTTGACCGCTTTTAGTGATTTGTCTACGTATCCAAGGGAGAGATAACCAATGCTCATTTTATCTCTACTGACAGTTGCTCTTATATCACCATTCGATGGTTTAACCGATGCTTTTCCTGCTATCTCTCGATCAAAAGGCTTCATCACCGCCTTCTCGAAGCAATCCCTCGTTCCGGAGCCACCTTCTCGCGTTATCACACGAATCTCGCCATCAGTGCCGCCAACATCCTTCCAGTTCGTTATCTCGCCACTGAATATCTTCGATGCATCTTCCATTGTCAGGTCGCTTACACCGTTATTCGGATGCAGAACGATAGCCACGCTATCTTTTCCTACTACCACCGGCTTCAGATCCGGATACATCTCCATCTCTTTCGATTTTACGTCCCTTGACGCCGCACCTATATCTATCGCACCTTCGCCTACAGCCTTTACGCCGTGCCCGGAACCGCCACCAGAGACGGATATTCTTAGCTCTGGGTTCTCTACCATAAGAATTCGTGCACATTCTTGATTTATCGGAAGTACTGTTGTAGAGCCTGCGATTGTCAGTTCGCCGGAAAGCTCTGCTGCTTGCACGGGCATTGGGACCGCCACTGTACCAATAGTCGCTATCATCGCTACTACTATAGCCGCCATCACGGCCGTCTTTATTTTTTCCATTTTCTTCTTATTTCACCTCTGGAATATATATAATATCTACGAATATATAAAAAACTATCAGTACTATATATAGATAACGTTTATATACTACGGCACCAAATTATACAGCTTAACCGGAATATATTGTCGGTACAAGCTTCCTTCAGTAGGATCAACAAAGAGCTACTTCAGCTCACAAACAAACACAACTGAACCACCCAAAACGCCGTTCCGCCTACTAAGGCCGCTATCGGAATAGTTATTACCCAGGCAGTGATCATTTTTCCCACTTCTGACCATCTTATTCTGCGAAGGCTTTGGAAGAATGTTCCCCCTATCACTGCGGAAGCTAATACGTGCGTGGTGCTTACTGGCATACCCGCTATACTTACACCTACTATTGCGAGACCCGCACCCGTTTCGGCAGAGAACCCATGTTTCGGTTCTAACTTCGCCAATCGCCACCCCACAGTCTTTATCACGCGCCAGCCCAGTAAAAATGTGCCCAAAGCCATCGTAGACCCGCACATTAACATCACCCACCAGGGTACGTAAAAATAGGTGATAAAGCCACCAATCCACAAAGCTGCTGTTATTACGCCCATTGCATTTTGTGTATCGTTCATACCGTGGCTGAACGCCATAAAGGAGGACGAAATAATCTGCAATTTCTTAAATACTCTTTCGGTCGCAGGAGTAGGTGTTTTTTTAAAGAAAAAGTGGAGCACCCAATTAGTGACGATAAATATAACTGCTCCTGCTGCAAATCCTATAAACGGGCCGAGCGCAATAGCAAGAAATACCTTATTTGTTAGCACTTCCCATTGTATTATCCCCATCCCACCTGCAACTATTCCCGAACCAAGTAAACCACCTACCAACGAATGTGTCACACTTATAGGAATTCCAAGCGCGGTGCAGACGAAAGTCCATATTATCGCACCAAGTAAACCTCCGATAAGAACCATGAATGCAATTTCTTGTCCCAGCTCTGGTAGTGAAACAATCCCTTTTCCAATAGTCGCTGCTACTGCGGTAATAGCAAAAGCGCCTGTGAGGTTAAAAAGACTCGCCAACGCTAATGCCTTTAACGGCGTCAGCGCTTTGGTAGCTATTACAGTCGCAATTGAATTCGCACTGTCATTTGCACCATTAAAAAAGTCATAGAGCAGTGCAAGGGCTATTATTATGATAACATAGCCAAAAACCGATAACATCTATTAAATACCGCCCTTCAACCTAAACGTTTCCATGATATTCGCCACATCTTCACACTGATCCATTGTATCTTCTAAGATCTCTACTATCTCTTTGAGCAGCAGTCGATCAAGGAGCTCATTAGGATCTTCTACGGGCGTAGTCATCAGTATTCGCAGCCATTTCCGGTTTACTTTGTCTGCGTCGTTTTCCAATTCGTTTATCCTTATGCAACAAGCTTCTAAAGAGATCTCTTCTCTTTTCAGATCCCGCAGGCAATGAACTGCCGTTCTTATCTCCTCTGATGCCTCCTTGATAATTGGCGAGAACTCAATTACCGACTCCGGAACCTTTTGCTTCTGCGAAAATGACAACCTCACTACCGCTTTCTCTATACCGTCTATTACATTGTCGAGATTATGAGCGAAATAACGTATGTCGCCCTTCTCTTCCGTGACACGAGTGTGGTCATAATACAGCCCCTGTATTATCTGATGAACAATCGAATCAGCATCCTCTTCCAGCATTCTAAGCTGCTCACTGATTTGCGGAAGGTCAGAATATTTTGTTCCCAAATCAGCCAATAGATCCGCTGCTTCCACGGCCTTATCTGCAAGCTCCTCAAAGAGGTCAAAGAATTTGTTTTCTCGAGGTAAAAACACGGTCATTTTATGTAAGACCGAACTAATTATTATCGCAGCTATAGGGGAAAATCTCCGCACTTTTGTTTCTCCTTCCACCCGCTTCAGGGTAGCGGCAAAACCGCTTGGCATCTTACCCATTTTCATGTCCTTCCACCAATAGCATATAGAAATGAAAAGGGGTATTTAAATTTTTCTAAATTAACGGATATAGAAATGTTTATACATAGATGCGCGGAAAAGATTTAGGCGATATAATCCAATAATTTCCTGAATGCACGGCCTCTGTGCGATACAACATTCTTCTCTTCTGTACTCATCTCCGCAAATGTCTTATTCGCACCTTCCAATTCAAATATCGGGTCATAGCCAAAGCCACCCTCGCCCCTAGCCGCCTTTGCTATTCTACCCTCGGAGGTGCCGACAAAGAGTATAGGTACCTTTTCCTTGGATTCACAGAATGCAACAACAGTTTTAAAAGTAGCTCTTCTCTCTTCGCCCTTCTTATCAACCATCAATTTCAGAATCCCGAAATTGCCGATTTTATTGAATGCAAATGCGGAGAAAGGGCCAGGAAAGCCATTTAAAGCGGGTATGGTCAACCCCGAATCTTCGATGAAGAACGGCTTTTCCTCTTTTATCGGCTTATACCGCCGTATATAATTCGCACTTTCTTCCGCTACCGTTTCTATCTCATCGAGCTGAAATTCGGGATAGTCATAATCGAGATGTGCGATGGTTATGTCCTTCGATTCTGAGTTAGCCAGCGCTCTTATCTCTTTTACTTTGTGCTTGTTCGAGGTGATGAAAACAAGTTCCTTTTTCATTGCTGTATTTCACTAAGATTTTAATATTATGTTAAACTATATGCTCCCAATCTTTTAATTCGTAATTCATAATTCGTAATTCCTTTTATTGTCCGCAAACGACAGATCATACGGTGGCTCTTCACCCAGTCTTTCATAAAGCTCATTTACCTCACATTTCAGTTCTATCATCTTCAACTCACGATCCACCGCTAACCGATTGAACTGTTCAAGTTCTGTAATTCTAAATCCCCATGCCCAGAAATCACCATAGATAATGGTTTACCCATGAGGGCATCGCCTTTGTATCCCAGAAGTTTCTCCACGCTTTTATTGACCACTACCACATTACCACTTAAATCGGTAGAAAGAATTGCAGTTGGCGACTCGTGAATCAAACTCTCCAGGTAGTCCCTGTTCTCTTTTAGTTCCTGTTCTAACTGCTTCCTTTCCGTAATATCTTGAGCGATGCATAATATGCCTCTTGTTTCGCCATATGCATCTTTCAAGCTGGTGGTATCCCAGGAAAGAATGCGCTCGCCACCATCTTTTCTTGTTATGACAGCATCATAGGCTTTTACTTGGGCGCCGTCCAAACAACTTTTTAAGATTTTTGATACTTCTTCTCTCTGTGTTGCAACAGGGTATACAAGTTTAAGCCAATTTTTGCCGATTAGTTCTTCTTTGTTATAGCCTGTCACCTCTTCGGTTTTCGTGTTGCATAGTATAGTATTATCATCCAAATCAATACCCACAATAACGACACCTGCAGTATCAATCAAATTCTCCGAAAATTCTTTCTCCTTCTTTATTTCAGCCTCCATTTGCTTCCGCTTCCAAGCTTCAAGTGCTGCCTTAATCGTCCCCACTATTCTATCCCCTGTGAGGTGGTCTTTTGGAATGTAGTCAATTGCACCTTTATGGAGGGCCTGCACCGCAATCTCTTCGCTCCCAAACCCTGTAAGCATGACTACGGGTGCTATCTTCTTTTTGACAATCTCTTCAAGCCATTCCATGCCGGATTTTTCGGGCATTAGAATATCCATTAGGATCAAATCGATTCCCCCTTTGTCTAAAGCATCCTGTATCTCCACTTTTCGTCTCGCTTCTAGCAATACGAATTCCCTCTCCGATGCCGAACGCAAATAAGTTCGAACCAGTTTACAGAATGCCGGGTCGTCGTCGCAGATGAGAATTTTTATCGTTTTCGCTTCTTCCATCTTCACGACTCCTCAAGTGTTAGTTTGGATATTTTAGCTATTAGATATTTAGGGGTTGCATCAATACCTAAAACTACATGAAGCTCTTTCTCAGAGTCTCCGCGGAATGAGGGCTCAAATATCTTGGCGGTATATCGAGCATGGTAAAAGCACCCTTGTGCCCCTCTTTGCTCAGTCGAAATGCTGCTCTTGCACAAGCGACCAAAACATTGGCTGTAAACCCAGGGTTGCTCTCCAATTGACACCGGAATTCGAGTATTTGCTTATTGACCTCCCCGGTCACGCCAGAAGTAAGTACAAAGCCGCCGTGAGGCAGTTTAGAATGGTTTTCAACCATCTCTTCTTTGCTGATGAACAATACTTCGGTATCATATTCATCATAATAATGTGGCATGGTAGTTATATCCCTTCTTATTCGCTCTATATCTGCCCCTTCTTCTGCAACAACATAAACTAAGCGTTTATGCAGCTCTCTTTTGGTAAACTCCGGAGTTTCGCCGCTTCTTACACGCCGTACTGCTTGTTCTATCGGAATAGTGTACGCTCTGGCATCTAGGACGCCCTCAACCTTCCTTGCTGCGTCAGAATGCCCCTGGCTAACACCTTCGCCCCAAAAGGTGTACTGCTTGCTTTGTGGTAGAAAAGCGTCACATAGGACCCGCATTAGAGAGAAAATCCCGGGATCCCAGCCTGTAGAAATTACATGGACATGTCCATGATCTTTTGCAATTGAATCCATTCTCTGAAAATAGCTCGGGATATCCGCATGCGTATCAAAACTGTCAACCGTATTGAATCTCTTGGCAAACTTTGGACCCTGAACCGGAATGTCTTCCTTTGAGCCGCCGCAGAGAATCGCTATATCTACTTGAATATCCTCAGGTAGGGAGTATTCCTCACTATGAAATACCGGAACATCTTTTAGCTCTTTTCTTACTTGTTCAGGTCTTCTGGTTAAAACCGCTACTAACTCTGTATCGGCATTTAGTTTTGTTGCCTCTTCGACACCTCTGCCCACGTTCCCATAGCCAACCAGGGCAATATTTATCTTTTCCATGATTCTAGCCCGCCGTTTAGAACTTTCTAACATTGAAATAGGGACTTGAACTCATAGTGTCAGCCCCTTCTCCTTCAGATAGTTCTTTATCTCTCCTACCGTATACGTCCCGTAATGGAAAATACTCGCTGCCAGGCATGCGTCCGCACCATTAACAAAACCATCATAGATATGCTCTACGGTTCCGACACCACCGGACGCAATTACTGGAATGTCCACAGCTTCAGCAATTGCTTTTGTAATGGGTATGTCATATCCGTCTGTCGTACCATCTCTATCCTTAGAAGTCAGCAATATCTCCGCAGCACCGAGTGCCTGCACCTCTTTTGCCCACTTTATCGCATCAATTCCGGTATACTCGCGCCCGCCGTAGATAACGACATCATACCAGGTGCTCCTTCCATCTTCTAATTGCACTTGCGTTTTGTCTTCAGCATCCTCTAACTTCCTCTTGCAGTCAATTGCAACTACGATACGATTTCCAAATTTATCGGCTGCTTCTTTTATTAGCTCTGGGTTCTTTACCGCTGCGGTATTCACACCCACCTTATCAGCGCCTGCATCAAAAACCTTTTCAAAATCCGCTATGCTCTTTATCCCGCCACCTACGCATAAAGGAATGGATACTTGCGCGGCTATCTGCTCTACCATTGAGATCATTGTATCCCTTCTATCGACGGACGCGGAAATATCGAGAAAAACGAGCTCATCCGCACCCTGCGCATCGTATCGCTTTGCTAATTCAACCGGGTCGCCGGCATATTTGAGATTCTCAAATTCTATGCCCTTTACTACAACGGCCTTACCCTGCTCATCGAATGTTGTATCAAGGCAGGGGATTATTCGTTTTGTCATTTATGTCCTCCTATTTTGGTCGGTAATTTCATTTTTGTATTTACATTAAAATAATTTTGATATTAGATATTGTTTGAGATTTGGATTTTGGGATTTTGGAAATTCTGGTAAAAAGCAAAAATCTTTTTTGTCCGCAGAATGAGTGGTTGCAACGTTTGATGTAATGTATCACTCCACATCTGCAAAAAATTACTATCTTTTATATTTACTATCCCTATATATTATAAACAGAAAAAAATGGATGGTGAAACATACAATAAAATAATCGCGGCTATACAGAACATAGGCGAAACAGGCGCAACTATCGAGGAGATCTCAAGAATTGTGCATTTAGACCGACATGCACTCTCCAAACAATAAAATTCTCGAAAAAATCCGATAACGTGGTCGTTCAAATCGAGCGAGTGGGCGAAAATGTTCTGTTTTCTGTAACAGATTACGGTATTGGGATTTCAAAGGATGACATAGAGAAATTGTTCAAACCATTCTCACAAATTGACCCCTCTTTTCGGAGGGAACCTGGAGGAACCGGCTTAGGATTAGCTATCGCAAAGGGGCTCATACAAGCGCACAAGGGTAAGATATGGGTAGAAAGTGAGCTAGGTAAAGGTTCAACATTCTTCTTCTCTATACCAATAGAGCAGGAGATTACCGAAAAAGAAGCACCTTATTTCGGCTAAATGCCAAATGCCTGGACTAACCCCTAAGGCAATATTTTTTCCCTGTCATTATATCAAATGACAAAAAATGAGCACTTTCTCTTTGCTTAGCGCAGAGTCCAGCGCGTCTTAGAAAAAACGTTTTTTTCTACACCGACACTAAGAGCGCTGGGAGGGAGAGCTCGGTATTAACATAGCAGTTCGACATGGCGAATGTGGCGAAGAATGAGGAGCGGCGATATACGAGGACGAAGCGGTTTTGGGTTTGAGGAAGTACGTTTACGAGATAGTATTTGTTTAGCTAACAGCAAGATTAACAGATGCCATTAGCTATACAAATACGGGACTTGTTCCTCTGTTATACAGCTACTATTGCTCATACATCCTTTAATTTCGACTTCAAATCTTTGCCCCGCACTGTAAGTCCATAGACCGTTCCTCTAGAAGGGTCATCAATTTCTTCTATGAAGTCTCCATCTATCAGGAAGCCAAAATGTCGCTGAAAGTTTCTCCAATCCAAATACGCCTTTTTCATGATGCGGGTCTTTTTTGCCCTATTTTCCGCTATCGCAATCACCTCTAAAATATCCAGGATGATATCCCATCTACTCCTCGGCTTTATTTCACTTCTCATTTTTTCATATCATCTCCTATTTTTTGGGGTATGTTTAACGTGCCCTTCCTCAGTGCTATCCCTTTGGTGTTCATCCCCTTTGTGGATACGCACCACGAGCCACCCACCCACTCTCGCCACATCTATTGTTTCTTTATATGGTAACTATAAATTGTTACCATATAAAGTTTTCGGCATTATCCGATTTGTTATCCTGTTGGGTAACTGAAGTCATCCGCAAGATCGCTTATCCCGAAATCGATAAGAAACCAGAGACGGAGTTAGCAGATGCGAAATACGATAGCAAGATAAATCCGCTGGATTTTATATCGAGTATAAAAACATTTATATATATATATATACATGAATGTCGAGAATGAGATAACATGAACGGATTCGAGAATTGCAAATTGTGCGAATGGAAATGCGGAATTAACAGATATAATGAAGTGGGCGTATGCAACGTAAAACTGCCTGAGATTGCATATACCTGCCTAGCGCAATCGCTTAAAAGTTACTCAATAACTCTCCTCGGCTGCAATTTTAGATGTCTCTACTGCAACGCTTACAGATTATCGCAATATCCGGATACCAATTGGTTCTATCGCGGTTACGTTGCGCCAAAAGAACTGGCAAAAGAAGCGGTAGATAAATTAAGAGCAGCAGGACTCGAAAAGCTGGGTTTTACCGGTGGCGAACCGACAATACATCTTCCTTATATCGAAGAAGTAGTAATAGAGGCAAAGAAATTGATGCCCGAACTAAAAATAGCATTTACAACAAATGGATTTGCAACCGAAGCGAGTATGAAACGGATAGTCAACATTTGTTCTTACATTGCACTTGAGATAAATGCATTTAATGATGATATGCATCTGGCTTTAAGCGGCGCTCCTGTTGAGCCTGTCTTAAGAAATGCGAAATACCTTATCCAAAACAAAGCAAAAATAAGGGCTCTTAAAACCGTTGTGGTGCCAGGGATAAATGATAATGAGATAGAAGAAATAGCAAAATTTATTGCTTCTTTCGATACCTCAATACCGTATCACTTAATAGGATTTAGGCCGAGTTTTATGTTGTATTATCATCCGGGACCTACAAGGAAAGAACTGGCGGAGATAGGAAGAAGATGTAAAAGACATTTGGAAAACGTCACGTGGGGCGGTGAATCCCCAAAAGGAGTGCAATTCAATGATTACGGGGCCGCACTTGCATTGAAATATGCTGAGTTAGCCGGGTGTGTGAGCAAAGACAGGAATTGTGGACGTTGTAGCATGAACAAAAACTGTCCTGCAATTTTAAAAGAGCCGTGGTTGAATAAGCAGGAGCGGGATGTATAAATGAAAATGTGAAAACTAAAAAGAGGCACTATAAATGTTCTATTACCTTACTTTGTATGCCCGACTTATGATCTTCATGTTCTTGGGCATATTCATTGCAAATGTAGCTATGGAGTTGGGCTTACTGCGATATATCAGCAAGCCCCTGGAACCTTTGACGAAAGCGGCTAAACTGCCCCATGACGCCGCGATAATACCTGCCATCTTCCTCTTCAATGCAACAGCCGCACATGCAACGTTAGCATCTTTATTAAATAATAAGCAGGTGAATGAGAAAGAAGCGATCACCGCTGTGCTCATATCCTCTGCTACAATGCGAATGAGAATCCTACTCCAGTATTACTTACCCATAGCAGTGCCTGCACTTGGCTTCACGCTCGCCGCGAAGTATATCGCATTCTCTTTTATCGGAGCTATTGTAACCATGACGATAGGATTTTGTTATGGTAGACTGAGCATCAACCACGTGGAACAAGTAAATGGAGGCTTTGAAGATAAATCATCAACGGGAGAAGAGATAAAAAAATCAAAGAAAGAAGCAATAAAGAAATCCTTTGCCGATGCTCTAAATCTCATGAAAAAAATATCGCTGAGGCTGGGGATAACACTTATCGTGTTAATGTTATTGATGCATTTTGGTGCCTTTGAAGCGTTAGGCGAACATATCGCTCCTGCTTTACATCCTGTTGGTCTTTCTCCTCAATCGATTATTGTGATCTCTACCCAGATTGCAAGCCCTACGGCAGGTATGGTTATGGCAGGAGAGATGTTCCGAAACGATTTATTTACTTCTAAGGAGGTCTTGCTCACTCTATTCATTGGCTTGCTCCTTTTCGTTTCGATAATGGATTTCCCGAAGAACGTTTTCCCTATTTTTACTTCTATCTATGGCATCAAGTTCGCCACGAAATTGGCTTCTATCGAACTCGCCGTGTTCATAGGCACAACGGTATTCATAATAACTACAATCTATTTTGTAATAGCATAACTTGACAATGTCAGATTAACCGCAGAGTTCACAGAGAGCGCAGAGGATATAGGGTAGCTATGTCCTTTTATCTCCTTCACAACCAGAACCAATTTTATTACCCCTTGATATGTTGGTAAAAAGTTACCAATACATAACGTTTGGAAATAACAATCTGCACATGAAATTTTCTCTGCGTTTATTTTTCGATTTTAATGATTGTCGTGAGTTTTAGATAGCGATTTCTTTTATACTGTCTTATTTTCTCAACTTCATCGGACTTTTTTTCTTTGTTTTGAGAATAGACTTATTATATCTGATAGTTTGAAGAATAAAAGAAATAGAAAAGCTTTTTTCGCCGAAGTATCGCGGGAAGGTATTGGAAGGTGAAGTAGCGGAAGCGGCGGAAGAAATTATCAGGGAAAGCTGTAAAGAGCTGGATATTGAAATTATAGACATGGCTATGAATGTGGATCACGTTCACTTGTTTATCAAATATCCCCCAAAATATTCCGTTAGCTGGATAGCGAAGCGGATAAAGGGGAGAAGCAGTAAGCAAACCCTTTTAGAAAAAGCGTTTACGGAAAAACGCTTCGCAGTGAGGGATCAATTTCCACAGCTTAAGGAGTGGTGCCCTGATCACTTGTGGGCACCATCGTGCTACCATGGGTCAGTGGGGCATGGCTGGGAAGTGGTGGAGAAGTATATATCGGGGCAGAAGGGTTACGAGAAGACAGATACTGTTCCGGTGATAGATGAAGAAATGGCAAAAACACACAAAACCTGGTACAATACGCTTTATAACAAACTTTTTGGAGAGAGGCATCAAAAATAAAAAAAATCGAAAAGCTTTTATATAGCTATGACATACCTATGATAATAGCGTAGTTTAAGTCATCGGCGGTCGTGCTTAAGTACAGGCCTTGTACTTAAGTACGGGGTATGTGACTTCGTAGTGATGAAGAAAAAAAACGAAAAAGGTTTTTATTCTCAGAGACATATAATAAAGATATGACACTAGTCCAGGCGTCAATCGCTAATAAAAGTGAAACAGTTATTATAATTGCGGATAGATTATTAACTAGGTCATTTGGAGAAAACTTTCCAAGTTATGAATTTGAAGGGAACTCTCCGAAAATTATTTCAAGAGGTAATGTTGGGATCGGTTTTGCTGGGTCGGCATTGTACGCTGATATGGCTACTTCGGAACTTCCGTCCACTATTTCTGATTTTGATGAAATCGTGAATGCAATCTCAAGATTCGTTAAAGATACAAGGGACTCAACAGTTAAAGATGAAGTCACTAGAGTTACAGGAATCCAATCGGATGATTTTTTTTCAAACTCTCAAATTGTTCCAGAACAAGTTAGGGATTACACATATGGTTGGCTCATGCAATTTCGGTTAGATTTCGAATGCATCGTTGCTGGTTTCGACAAGGATAAAAATGCAAAAATAGTTTATATAACAGAAGAGGGAAGTACAATATCCGCAACTAATTTTGGAGTTGGTTCAATAGGTTCAGGTTCGCCTTTTTCACAGATATACTTTGATCAATATAACTACGACCTTTCAATACCTGAAATCGAAAGTTTGTTTTTTGCATATAAAGCAAAAAAATGGGCTGAAGCTCCAACTGGTGTGGGATTAAAAACAGATATTTTGATATTGAGAAAAGACAATACATCGGTAAAAATTAGGGATGAAGATGTATTAATGAGAGAAATCGGAGATGCCTACAGCAAAGAAAAAGAAAAAAAATCTGAGATTAGAGAGAGTTTATTAATAAAGTTAATAAAAAATAGTTCGGGGGTGTTAAGATGAAACCTACAATATTGACGCCCGAATGGGAAAAGAAAAAGAAGAAGACGGCAGAAGAATTAATGAGAAAGGGAGAGTTATTTTTCGATTTACAAAAACAGAAACGCGAATTTAAAAAAGTTGTATAAATTATCAACGCTGAGATAAGCCATGGAGAGACGATGTAGCAACAAGGATGCCACGGACTTCAGTCCGTGGTGGCTAGGATGGGGCTAAATTTGTACATAAAGTATAACTCCTGAAGGCAAGTTTAGAAATGATTTGAGTAAGTGTATGTTTTCCCTCATGATTTTTACCAACGGCAAAAAGTTTGTGAAAATCTACGCAATCTTGGGGATATAAATAATATTTTTATATCACAAGTTATAATAATAGAGTAGGGAGATATAAATGAAGTTAGCGGCAATAACATGGGGAAGTGATATGGCATTGCTCATTAATGCCTGTAAAGAGCTTGGTGTGGCGTTAAACGTCTGGTCAACCTATGAGGTAGAGGATGCGAGGAAGCGAAAGGTGTGCATAAAATCCCTTGGAGAGGCGGACATCATTCTCTTACATCCCTCAAACGAGGCACATTGGGATGAGATAATCGATGGACTGGATAAAGGAGTCCCTACAATCTCTTTTGGACATGATTCTTCCTACTGGTCGCTTTCTAATGTCCCCTTAGATGTTGTTGCAACGGTCAATGCATACCACACATATGGCGAGGCAGGGAACATAACTAATATGGTACGATACATAGGAAAAGAGGTTTTAGGTCTTGATTATAAATATGAGAACCCAAAAGAGTCGCTGTGGGAGGGCATATATCATCCGGATGCCGAAATCGCTTTCGACTGCTTAGATGACTATTTCGCGTGGTATAAACCCAATCGCAAGCATAAGGTCGGTATTCTCTTCTTTCGTACTTATTGGGCGAGCAGAGACCTTGAACCCGTGAATGCTCTGATTCGCGAATTAGAAAACGAGTTTGATGTGATACCTGTCTTCAGCTATGGGATGGGCGATAAGGAATTAGGCGCCAAATCGAGCGGAGAAGTCATTGACGCTTTCTTTATGGACATAATTGATGCATTCATAAATCTTCAATCGGCATTTAATGCCGGAGACGAGGGTGGGACGGTACCAGCACTGAAGAAACTCGATGTACCGGTATTCCACCCCGTTATGCCATACCATGCGACAGAAGAGGAATGGAGAAACGATATAATGGGGTTAAGCAGCCTGGAAGTTGGCTGGAGTCTTGCGATGCCGGAATTAGAAGGCGTAATCGAACCGATAATAATAGGTGCATTAAAAAGAGATAGTGATAACGAATTCGAGCAGCATACACAGATAGAAGAACGGGTGAAAAAGATTGCGCTCCGGGTGAAGAACTGGATAGAGCTGAAAGATAAACCAAAATCAGACAGAAAAGTGGCATTTATCCTACATAATAATCCATGTGCAAGCGTTGAAGCAACAGTAGGCGGGGCTGCGCATCTTGATGCCCTGGAAAGTGCCGCGAGGATATTGAGGAGAATGAAAGAGGCGGGCTATTCTATCGAGCCACCGGAAGGTGGTAAAGCGCTTATAGAGACGATTATGTCCCGAAAGGCGATTTCTGAGTTCCGATGGACTACGATAGATGAAATTGTAAATAAAGGCGGGGCACTCGCAATGATAGATAAAGCAGAATATGAAAAGTGGTTTGATACACTCGCCCAAGAAGTGAAGGAAAGAACATGTGAAGCATGGGGAAATCCTCCTGGTGAGGCGAAGGATGGTGTCCCCGCCGCAATGGTTTATGATAATAAGATCGTGGTAACAGGCGTAAATTATGGAAATGCCGTTGTTTGCGTGCAGCCGAAGCGAGGATGCGCGGGTTCACGATGTGACGGGCAGGTATGCAAGGTTTTACACGACCCGGAAGTGCCGCCACCGCATCAATATCTCGCCACCTACCAGTACTTGGAAAATACCTTCGGCGCAGATGTGATTGTCCATGTAGGAACGCATGGCAACCTGGAGTTTTTGCCCGGCAAATCGGTCGCGCTCTCGGAGAGCTGCTACCCTGATATTGCAATAGGGAATTTGCCTCATCTGTATATCTACAATTCTGATAATCCTCCGGAAGGGACAATAGCAAAGAGGAGGTGTTATGCAACGCTCGTTGACCATATGCAGACAGTTATGACCGAAAGTGGCTTGTATGGCGATTTAAAAGGTCTTGAAGACAATATTGCAGAATATAACAAGGTTAAATCATCCGATAAGGCAAGAGCGCATGCGTTAGAGCACATAATTGTTGATTTGATAAGGAAGACGAAACTGTCAGAGGAGATAAAGCTTGATAAAAGGTTAGAGGATGGGTATTCATTTGCGGGAGTAATAGAACTTGCACACAGCGCTATCACTCGCATATACAACACGCAGATTCCTGATGGCATGCATATATTCGGCGAAGTTCCCGGAGGTGGTAAGAAGGTCGAGTTAATCAATTCGATACTGAAACATGATTCAGAGCTAAGAATACTGATTTTTGGGCTTCTGGGACTCGATATAGCGCCATCCGAAGCGGAAAGCGAGCTTTTAGCTAAGGTGGATGGCTTTGCGAAGGAGTTTATTTCTGCCTTCTTATCAGAAGAGGAACCTCTTGAAGCAGCGAAGCGGATATTTGGGGGCGAATTTAAGCGGGAAAAGACAGAAAAGCTATATTCGATGTGGGAAAAGGTAATGGATATTTCTTCAAGGATAGTGGCATCGGACGAGATGGGTAGTTTGTTTCATGGCTTTGATGCAGGATACATCGAGCCGGGACCTTCGGGGCTCATAACAAGAGGAAAGCCCGAGATACTACCCACAGGCAGGAACTTTTATTCTCTTGACCCGTTTAAGATCCCAACAAGAGCTGCCTGGGAGATCGGTAAGCGACTTGCAGATGGAGTGATCGGGAAATACGAGGCGGAGAACGGAAAGCCGCCTGAGAACATTGCTATGTACTGGACGGCATCAGACATCATGTGGGCAGATGGCGAGCAACTAGCACAGATATTGTATTTAGTCGGCGTGGAGCCAGTTTGGAAAGGCGGAAAGGTAAATGGATACAGGATAATGCCATTAGAAGAACTTGGTCGCCCGAGGATAGATGTAACAATAAGAGTGAGTGGAATCACGAGAGATTGCTTTTACAATTGCATCGAACTCGTAGATGAGGCAATAGAGGAAGTTGCTATGCTTGACGAACCGATAGAAGAGAACTATGTGAGAAAACATGCATTGGACACGGAGAAGAAGAATAGAACAGAAAATGAGACAGAATATGCACATATATTCGGAAGTAAGCCGGGCACGTATGGAAACGGCGTGAATTTAGCGGTCTATGCATCTGCGTGGAAGGAGGATAAAGACCTGTCAGATGTGTTTGTGCATTGGAGCAGATATGCATACGGGAAGAGATTTTTTGGTGTCGAAGCGCAGGATACGCTCGTTGCGCAGCTTGGAACTGTTAACCTCACTTTCAATAAGACAGTTACAGATGAATACGATCTGTTGGGCTGCTGTTGCTATTTCGGGACTCATGGCGGTCTAACAACTGTGGCGAAGGAGATTTCCGGGAATGATGTGCACGCATATTATGGTGATACGAGGGACCGGGACAAAATAGAAGTACGGAGCCTTGCAGACGAGGTGAGAAGGGTTGTCCGGTCGAAGTTGCTGAATCCGAAATGGATAGCTGGAATGAAGCGTCATGGCTACAAAGGTGCTGGTGACATATCAAAGCGGATAGGAAGGGTTTACGGCTGGGAAGCGACCACGCAAGAGGTAGATGATTGGATATTCGATGATATTGCAAGGACCTTCGTATTGGATACGGAGATGAGGGAGTTCTTTGAGCAGAACAACCCCTGGGCGTTGGAAGAGGTCGGAAGAAGATTGTTAGAGGCTTATGAACGTGGGCTATGGGATGCAGATGATGAAGTAATAAAAGGATTGAAGAGCGCATACCTCGAGATGGAAGGGTGGATAGAAGAGAAGATGGGCGATGTGAAAGGCGATTTCCAGGGTGGTGCGATAGATGTGATGCCAATAGAGGATTTTAAAGTATTGAATGAAAATGTGAAAGAGATACAAAAGGGTGAATAGGAATAAGACCACGAGATTACACAAGATTACACAGAGAGAGAAAACGAAAGTATCTTAATGGGAGTCCAGCTATTCCTTTATCTGGTGATAAAAAAGATACATTGCTCGTTAGGGGTGAAACCAGATGAAAATTGAAGAACGATTTACGGGGAGGGAGAAGGGAAAAAGAAGGTTTTGAATTCGTCATTGGTATCAGATATGTTAGTTTTACTTCTTTTGATGGTTTTTGTGCTCCTTGCAACTCTTTCAGCAGCGGCAGAACCGGGAGCAGTATGGATCAATGCGCCTTAATATGTAGAGGAAGAAGGAACTTTTGATTCAAACGTTGTGGTTGTTACCGCTGTTAGGGCTGGACGCTTGAATGAGGCGACAATACCCGTAGGGATGTGGAAGTTAATGGGTAAAAATACAATCAGAGTGCTTCCTGACGTTCCAGGGCTTAAGTGGCTGTCGGCGTATATCTCTGGAAAAGCTCGCAGTGCATAGTTGAAGATAATGTCTGTGAGGGATGTTCCCATGGAATTTACCTGGGTAATTCGTCTGAGAACATCGTGCGGGACAACATCTGCAATAACGGCACTAAAGCCAGACCCTTGTTCCTGGACGGAGACGGTATACACCTCGACTACTCGGCGGATAATAATCTAACTGTGAACAACACATGCTGCTGGAACGAAGACGAGGGCATTGACGTATGGACTAGTTCTAATAACACCATAAAGAGGAATGAAATCTGTGAGAATAAAGAAGGTGGTGTTGATTTGATCTGCTCCTCAAATACAAAAATATACCTCAACAACTTCGTGAACAATGCTGGAAGTAAAGACAGGGATTCCAATATCTGGAACTCAACATCAAAAATAACATACACTTACAAGGGCAATACCTACACCAATTATTTAGGCAACTACTGGAGCGAATACAACGGAAGCGATGCCGACAACGATGGACTAGGCGATACTCCTTATCGCATAGATTCAGATAAAGACAATTATCAGCTGATGGAATCCTGGGAAAAGTACGTTATGCTTTATGGGAAATATAAATCATAAAATAAGTGTGAAATGTTATAGCTAAAAAGCATTACAATAATATGATGGAGATCATATATACTTCGCTGATATACACCCTTTACTGGATGTCAAGAGTTATCCTGATCATAGCAATAGGTATATTTGCGACGAGTTTCGCGGTTAACATCGGGCTAATGCGGAAATTTGACCGGTTGATTAATACCTTTATGTACAACTAGAAACTACAAAGGTGGCAGGGTAATTAATGGTTTTCACCGATTCCTGTATGTGATGGGAATACATGAAAGTCGAGAATGAGGAAACATGAAAGAATTCGAGAATTGCAATTGAAAATCAAACAATACAGAAAAAAGTTTTATCAAATAAATATCGAAAAGATTATATGGCGTCAATGTTAATATGTTATGTTAAATAGTCACAAATAAAAGAGGTGGATAACAAATGACTCACCATGTTAGACGGGCGATACTGCCTTTTACTGCAATTGTAGGGCAAGATACGATGAAGAATGCGCTTATTTTGAATGCCATTAACCCCCGTATAGGCGGAGTACTTATCAGAGGCGAGAAAGGAACTGCGAAATCCACCGCTGTTCGTGCTCTCGCAGAACTGTTACCAAAAATCGAAATGGTTAATGGCTGTACGTTCAATTGCAATCCTTCTGATACGCGTGAGAGGGGCGACGTCTGCTATGCCAAAAGAACGAACGGAGAAGATCTAAAAGTGACGAAGCGAAGGATGTGGGTCGTAGACCTCCCTCTCGGTGCTACAGAAGACCGGGTCGTTGGCTCAATAGATGTGGAAAAGGCGATAAAAGGCGGGATAAAGGCGCTGGAGCCCGGTATATTGGCTGCTGCAAATAGGGGTATTCTTTATATTGACGAGGTAAATCTTTTAGATGATCACGTTGCCGATGTCATTCTGGATTCGGCTGCGATGTCAATAAACGTGGTTGAGCGAGAGGGTGTCTCTATCTCTCACCCCTCTAAGTTCATTCTGGTAGGTACAATGAACCCGGAGGAAGGCGAGCTTAGACCACAATTATTAGATCGTTTTGGGCTGCAAGCAAGTGTAGCGAGTATAGATGATGCCGATATGCGGGTAGAAATAGTGAAACAGGTGGAAAGTTTTGAAAGAGACCCGGAAGAGTTCAAGGAACGATTCGAGGGGAAGCAAAAAGAGTTACGTGATAAAATAGCGCATGCGAAACAGATAGTTAATGAGGTTGCAATTAGCGATGATTTACTGAAATTAACCGCAGAAACATGCATTAAACTCGGTGTAAGAACACATAGGGCTGAAATCGTTATAACAAGAGCGGCAAAAACTATTGCTGCTTTCGATAGCCGGAAAAAAGTTACCTTCGAGGATATAAAAGAGGCAATGGAATTAGCTCTTCCACATAGAATGCGTAGAAAACCCTTTGAATCTCCTAGTTTGGATAACAAGAAACTCGATGAGATGATGCAGGACACAAAGAAAGAGCATGAAGAGGAGATGAAGGAGAATACGCAACAGCAACAGAAACAGAAACAGAAACAGCAAAAGAAAGAGAAGGAAGAGCAAAAACAGCAGCATGAACATGAGCAACCCGATAAGAATCCAGAAGGTCAAGATGACAAGGACGATGTAAGCGAATCACAAAACGAATCAGTTTTCAATATTGGCGACCCGATTGATACAAGGGCAGTGCGGCAAAAGCAGAAGAAAGACAAGACATATCGCAGGAAGACTTCTGGGAGAAGGATCCCTACGCTCTCGCTTCGCAATAACGGGAAGTACATACGGCACGGTATCCCAAAGGGTAAAATAACGGATGTTGCGCTCGATGCGACGATACGAGCTGCGGCAGTATATCAGAAAGAGAGAGTGGTTGATTCCGATTTAGCAGTAGTAATAAAAAGTCAGGATATTCGTGAGAAGATTCGGGTAGGAAAAATATCAACAGCAACGATGTTTGTTGTGGACGCATCAGGTTCAATGGGTGCGAATAGAAGAATGGAGAGCGCAAAAGGTGCTGTCCTTTCATTATTACTGGATTCGTATCAACAAAGAGATAAGGTCGGTATGGTCGCGTTTAAAGGTGACCAGGCAGATGTTTTGCTGCCTCTCTGTTCAAGCAGTGATTTGGCAGTTGAGAGGTTAAAGGAACTCCCGACAGGAGGGAGAACACCCTTGGCTGCCGGTTTGGAACAGGGCTTAAATCTCCTGATGGCGGAAAAGCATCGTGATGAAGAAGCGATACCAATTCTGCTGTTAATATCCGATGGTCGTGCAAATGTGTCCGCAGGAGGGAGCAAAGAGCTAGAGAAGGAGCTGTTAGCGCTCGCAGAACAAGCACGAGCTAAAGGTATATATGTGATTGTCATTGATACAGAAATAGTCAGCGACTCGTTTATTCAGATGCAGCTTGGATATTGCAGAGCGATAGCAAGCTATTCCGGAGGTAAATATTACCCGATTGCGGATTTGACCTCGGGGGCAGTGCGGGATATTGTTATCCGTGAGCGAAACATGTTAAACGATCTGCAGACGGTTGTGGGCTGAAAATGATGTGAAGGAGGTTATCTTATGGAGGAAGAGACAAGAAAATAAATTATTTTTTGGACACAGATTAACACTAAAACTTTTTAGAAAAAAAAGTTTTATCAAAAGCCAATTTCTTTGGTAAAGCTTTCTTTTTTAAAGAAAGGTTTGTGTAAATCTGCGTCCTAAATAGGTAGAAGTCATACTTTATATACAATGGAAAAACGAGGAAAGATGAGATGTAAGATCCTGACGTTATTGCTGTTCTTAGCAACTGCTGCTTTTCTTGCGGGCACGGTTACGGCGGTTCCAGGCACAGATGGAGTGACAAGGTCTGCGCCTGCTGATCCCGTTCCGGGTGCTGAATTCGATGTAAAGCTAACGATTAGTGGTGAACGTCCTCTGGTGGTTGGTATTGTGGAGACGATTCCAGAAGGCTTCGATTTTGTAAGTACATCTCATACCCCTGACCAGTACGATGTTTCCGGACAAAAAATTGTTTTCGCTGTGATAAACGAGACGGAGATACTATACAGGGTTAAGGCGTCTTCTTCGGGTTTGGACACATTTACCGGGACTTGGATTGATATGCTAAGCCAGAAGGAAGGAAGCATCGCAGGTACAGGTGGGATAGAAGAAGGCTCTACGCCAACACCTACGCCTACGCCTACGCCAGCAACAACGCCAACACCAGAGGTGCCGGGCTTCGAGACTTTTTTCACCGCGCTAACGCTAGTAATTGCGGGTCTCTTTGTAGTTCTGTTGAGGAATAAAGAAGAGGGAGGTCGTGTAGAACGAGGAACGTATTATCTTATATATTGGTAATGGTGCTTATAGGATCTACGGTGCCGCTGACGGTTATGCCCGCAATTGCAACTGGGATACCCGGAGATGATGATGGAAATGACAACATAACAGAGAAAGAACTTGCGGGTAACATCCTTACCTATATGCTGGGAGAGGGCGATCTCAGCCTGGATGAGTTACGGGATGCCGCGCACGTCTATGCATACTGGAATGGTGTGCCGAGGACGATAGTTGATACTGCAGAGAGAACGGTGACGATATACAAGCCTGTAAAGAAGATTGTCGTCCTTAGTTCTGATGGTGCTCGAGCGTTACGGATTTTGGGCGATGAAGATAAAGTTGTAGGAATTAGCGAAACTATCAAAAGGCATCCTTATTACTTCCCCGAGATGTCGCAGAAAAAAAGCGTTGGAACGTGGAAAGAAGTAGATTGGGAAGAAATTGTATCCTTGGAGCCAGACTTACTAATAACCTACGCTACGGGTTCAATTAATGCGGATTTAGCGGCAGAGAAGCTTGATCCGTTTGGCATAACCGTAGTGGGCTTGTATTTTTATGTGACAGACGAATATGAACAGATATTTGACGAACTTGAGAAGCTTGCAATACTACTGGAGAAAGAAGAGGCGGCAGAGAAGTATCTCAAATGGCATGACGAGTATGAAGCACGTGTTCACGACTTTATTGCGGGCAAAGAAAAGCCAAACGTCTTTATGACCTATACCGGTGGTTCAATAGGAAAGATTATGGAGATTGCAAGCTATGGTCCCGGAGCAATCGACTACACGTTATGTGAAAAGGCTGGAGGTAGACCCATTACTGAGGACTTTAGCACTAAATATCCTAAAGTAAGTGCTGAATGGGTTTTGACTGAGAACCCTGATATAATCATACTGAAGAGTGGTGATGTTTTTGGAGGCTGGGATAACGAAACCGAGCCCGCGGACCTCATAGCCCAAATGATGGTAGGGAAAAATTGGGATGATATAAATGCAACCGAGAATAACAAAATATATGCTGTGCCCTGGTCTATTACAAACGGATTGGAGCACATCTATGGTGAGGTTCTCTTAGCGAAGATTTGCCAGCCGGAACTTGATATAGACCCAACAGAGGTCTATAAGGAGTTCCTTGAAGACTTCTTGAGAGTTGAGTATCCCGAAGGAAAGGTACTTGTGTACCCGCTTCTGGCAACTTAAGCCAAACATAGCATCAAGACAATACCAGATACATACAAAGAAAGAGAGCGAAAAAATAATACATGCCAGAACTAAAAATAAATGGGAGAGAAAAGAGCGCGGAAATAAAAGCAGAATATAAAAAATTCATAGGACGGAAGATCCTGTTTATTTCCTCTACCTTTATATTGATTATTTTTATTGCAGGCATAGCGGCAACGCTTGGCCCTTATCAGATCTCGGTCATAGAAGTGTATTCAATAGTCTGGCATGGCATTCCAAAGATTCTACAAAATCTCGATTTTATCCTCTCTCACAGTTTTAAAGATTTTTCACTTACATATTTTACAAAAGAGGAGAGTATTATTTGGTTCTTACGATTGCCACCAATTGTGATGGCGATTTTAGCAGGCGTAGGGCTTGGAATTGCCGGTACAACAATGCAAGGGGTGGTAAGAAATCCATTAGCAAGTCCTTACACTTTAGGGATAGCTTCTGCGGCGGGATTTGGTGCTGCCCTTGCCATCATTTTAGGTGCTGGCTTTGCCACAGGACAGAATATTATAATAGCAGCCAACGCATTTTTTTTCGCTTTGTGCTCTTCTTTTATCATCTATGGCATATCGCGTTACAAAGGCGTGTCACCGGAGACGATGATTCTAGCAGGTATCGCATTGATGTATTTATTCTCTGCAATGACCGGCGTTTTACAATTTTTTGGAGAGGAAAAGGCGGTGGTTGGGGTTGTATACTGGATGTTTGGAAGTCTTGCAGGAGCAACATGGGATAAGCTGTTCGTTATGTTTATTGTCCTTATCATCTGTATTCCGCTAATCATGCTAAAATCGTGGGATTTGAACACACTGAGTACAGGAGATGAGCGTGCAAAAAGCCTCGGTGTTAACGTTAATCGGACAAGGGTTGTCTGTTTCATGCTCGCATCTTTAGTGACCGCAGGCGTTATTTGCTTCACGGGTACCATTGGATTCATAGGATTGGTTGCCCCCCACATGTGTCGCATGATTATCGGAGGAGATAACAGGTATTTAATTCCAGCTTCCGGGCTTTTCGGTGCTGTTGTTTTGCTTAGCGCCAGTATTCTTGCAAGACCTCCTATAGCACCCTCATTCATACCGGTAGGATTAGTCACTGCCTTCTTAGGTGTTCCCATGTTCCTTTACTTGATACTAAGAAAAAGAAAGGGGTATTGGTAATACAATGGTGAAACTAAAAGTAAAAAATGTGAAGTTCCGCTACACAAGTGTGCCGATACTCAAGGATGTCTGTATAGAGCTTGACGAATCGGAGATGTTAGGTGTGGTGGGTCCGAATGGATCAGGGAAATCCACTCTGCTGCGATGTATAGATAGAATCTTGAGCCCACAGGAGGGATGTATTTTACTTGATGGACAGGATATAAAAAAGATGCACCTGATAGATCTCGCCAAAAAAATGGCCTATATTCCTCAGAGTACTACGCAGGTATTCCCTGCCACAGTCTTCGATACGGTTCTCATGGGCAGACGACCCCATATCGGCTGGCGAAGTAGCGAAGAAGACATTGAAAAGGTTTTAGAAACTCTGAAACTGCTTAACCTCGAAGATCTTGCCATGAGTGACATTAAATCGCTTAGCGGCGGTCAACAGCAGAAAATTTTTATCGCGTGCGCACTCGCGCAAGAGCCTGATGTCCTTTTGCTCGATGAACCTACCTCTAACCTCGACATCAGACATCAACTGGAAGTGCTGGACATCATAAAAAGTATCGTGGTAGAAAAAGGGATTTCGGCAATTATGGCTATCCACGACCTCAATCTTGCTGCAAGATACACGGACCGGGTAATAATGATGAATGGCGGCCATATTTATGCCGCTGGTGTGCCTTCTGCCGTCTTCACGCCCGAAAACATAAATCATGCCTATGGTGTTGAGGTGGAAGTGATCAATCACAATGGAAGACTTTATGTCCTGCCGATAAGACCCGTTGGTAAAATGTGAAACGATAACAAGACCATACGTTAGGGAACTCACAAATAATACTTTACCAGAACTGTATCTACCTAAATTTCAGAGTATAAATAATCATTTATTTTTCATGGACACAATTCCTACAAACGGGACCATCTAAGTGATTGTTATTGACATGTAGTCAATAACAAAATTTTCAAATAAATTCTATTAGCAACATCTATCGGCCATTATACATCCCCAATCTCTTGTGAAAAAGTACAAAAGCATCAAAGCTTTTTATAGTGTAGTCACTAACTAAGTGATATGCAACTGAAGGCGGTAAAGGTGAAAGGGCGGGTATATTATTCCATCGTCGAGAGCGTGAGAATAAACGGCAAACCGCGTCATAGATATGTAAAATACATATGAAGCCGAGATAAACTGATATAAAGCCTGTTACAGGGTGATGAATTGGCAATAAAGGTGGCGGAAATACCTGAAGTTCTGGATTATGTAGACGTTGTAGCTCTTTACAAGGCTTGTGAAGTTCTTGAACTCAGGCAGATAATAAATCGGCATGTTTTTAAGGGCGGTGGTGTAGATGTTGGCATACAGGCTACGAAGTTGAATGCCGAGAACCTGTGCACCGCACTTAACTATTTTTATCCCGATGGGAAAGATAAAGCGGTAGAAATTGAAAAAGAAATCGTTGGGAAGCTGAAAGAACTCTTTGGGATCAAAATGGATTGTTTGTTTTATGATATCACTTCAACCTACTTTGAGGGAAATGAAACAGATATAACGACCGTTGAAAGAACAATATCCCGACTAAAAAAGGAGTTTTCCATCACTGATTGCTTGCTCATATTTGACAGAGGCATGGTGTCAGAAGATAATATAATTAAGCATGTACCGTGCTAAATTGGCAAGGGGAAATTACAGAGAGATGGACAAAGTTGTTTCAAAGTTAAACAGCCGATTGGACTCAGACAGATAAGGCATTGGCTGGATGGAAGGGTTAAAGCGCACATATTTATGTGCTATCTTTCATATCTATTGATGAAAACACTTGAACACATGCTCAAAAAGGCTGGATTGACGATGAACGCTGTGAATGCGCTGAGACAACTGAGTAAGGTGAAGTATGTTGTAGTCACTAATCCCAAAGGAGACATCACAACGTCGAAAATATCCATCCCATCAACTGAACAAAGGCAAATTATGGATGTGCTGGAGGTGGAGTATATAAAGTCTGAAATTTAGGTTCTTTAGGAAAGAAAGCTTTACCAAAGAAACTGGTTTTTGCTTTTTACAATTTGCATCTTGCAATTACATTATATTATATTATATTATGTCACCGTAGTTTGCAGCAATACATCGCCTGTTTGCGTGTAGACTATTTCAATGGAATCGCCAGTATTAAGCGAAAGACGCGAGATCTCCAATTCGTCTCCCATTGCAAACTGCGTATACCTGTTAGGCCCAGGATTCCAGTTAGCATCGCCATTTAATCGTGATTTATCAGATAAGGCACATAGCTCCCCATTCTGCCTCACCTCTAAGTAGTTCCAGTCACCAGCAGATTGGCCTCGCCCACCGCCGGTCTCCGGATTACCAAAAGCATCTGCGATGGTATCGCCGCCGTGGTGGCTGATTCTTAGCGTATCCGAGTTCGCATTAGCACCATTAATAATTAAAACCGAACTTGGCGCCTTTTGCACACTAACGGCGATGCGATAGGCTAACGTTGCAAGTGCCGCGACAATTAAAACCATAGCAGCAATCAACCCGAAAACACCGATTTCGCGTAGTATATAGGGGCCTGCTATCAGGACAACAATAGCTGAGAAAATAAGAATGCCAATAGCGTATGTAATTGCCTTTGAAATCATTTCTCGCTTTCTCTTATCCTTTATTCCTGGCCTTAATATGGAATTCAACATCTCGCGGAATACATAGCCACCATCAAAGGGCACCATAGGCAGACAGTTAAACAGACCAACGTAGAAGTTTATCCACCCAATCCAAAATAAGACGTCGGCAATGGCAAAAATACTGCCACCTAAGAATGACGCTGCACCTACCGGCTCGTATAAATGAGATAGAAAAGGGCTAAAGGTGCTGAAACCATAAGGGAGTGGGCTAAAAGGCATGCCAGTCAACATTAACCAACCTCTTGGTGAAATAAGGGTGCGAGGTGTGCTCCGTAGGTGTTCTAAGTACCCTTTCGCCGGAAATTCCGCTACACTCATGCCCAAGCGATTATTTGCAACGACAACCCCTAAAAACCCGAATTCGTAATAGGGTGACTTTTCTAACTCCACGGAGAATGTCGTAGCGTTTGTTCGCACTTCTATTACTTGACCCGGTACTGTGAGATTCATAAAGTTCTGGAAGTCGTCATACCCATGTATACTCATATTGTTCATCTTTATTATGCTCATGCCACTTTTTATGCCTGCGTTAGCCGCTGGAAAACCATCTACAACATCTGAAATCCATACCCCTTCTCTTTCATGAGCGCCTTCCAATATTATTTCTCTTTCTGCTCCACTTTCATCTAACACTGTTAATATCATCCCGCCAGCCGCTTTTTCCTCTGTCCCATTATTATACGCCGCTATCGTTCTCGTCGTGGTCCCGTCAACCTTTGTAATCAACATCTCCGGTTTGATCCCTGCTTTATCTGCGGGGCTATCTTTCGCAACCGCATAAACAAAAGGGGTATTATCCATAACTGGCTGAATAGAGAATAATATGGCGAGGAAGAGTAGAAAAGCAATGAGGGCCACGACGAAATTGCTCGTCACACCAGCGGAAAGAATGCGCGTTCTCTCACGAGCAGTGGCCACCCGTTTCTTCTCCTCTTTTACTGGCTTTAGCTTTTTATCATGTTCTAACTCGTTCTTTTTCTGCTCTTTCTTCTCCTTCTTGCCAAATAATTGCTCGCTGTCCAGCTCTGCGAATGCGCCTATTGGTATCACTGCGACTAAAAGCCCCATTGATTTTACTTTTATTCCTTCTACGACACCCAATATCGCATGGGAAAGCTCGTGCACTACTAACGCAATAACAAAGCCTACCCAGGCGCATAGAGGTATAAACTCGTTTAACCCAGGTAAAAGGAGTACGTTCCGCGGCTCGTGTAACCTCGTTGGTGCGGGCTGCAATGTGAATGTTAGGTAAGCACCAAATGCCACGAGAACGAACATAAATACCATGGATATAATCACGAAAATAGTGCCTATATTCGCATAACTACGCCAAAAGCCCTTTCTCAATTCACCTTCTGACAACCGCTCTAATAATCTCTTCCCTCTTGTCGTCCTTATCATTAGGAGGGGACCAGATGCAGAGATATTAAACCGCTCCAAAATGCCCCGTTTATCCAGAATCATAACAATAAACCAGTAAATTAGAAATATGTACAGCCCCAATGTCAGATAATACATGTCCACTTTTTTTCACACCAACCTAATTTAAACGTTACTAATATAATTTTTCTTTTGGTAAACCTTTTCTTTCAGAAAGGCCATATTTTTTCTTTGGTAAAGCTTTCTTTGTATTTGTATAGCTAATCAAAAAACCACGAGATTTCACAAGATTAACACAAGATTTTTGGGTTAATAATGAATGGAATAGCCAATAGAGCACTAAAATCTGATTGCAATCATTGTTTTCTCGTGAAAATCTGTGTAATCTTGTGGTTAGCTAAACATATACCTTTCTTTTATTTTATAAAGAAAGGTTTGTTTATGATTGTAGGAATAGACGATACCGACTCGAGAAGCGGGATGTGCACCACATATCTATGCACCGTTTTAGTTGACGAACTCAAAAGCTATGGTGAAGTTTCCACGCCGGTATTAGTACGACTAAATCCATGCATACCATTTAAAACAAGGGGCAACGGCGCAGTCGCATTTGAAATTCTAATAAAGAATGTTCGAGGGTTAGAGCGAGAAGTGAAAGAAATTGTCAAGGCGCGAGTGACTGAGCTATCCGAGTTAAGAGCAGAAGGGACAAACCCGGGTGTTGTTTTCATTGATGATAACGCCTCAAATGCAAGTTTCAATGAAAAGTTAAAACACTTTTACGAAACTGCAGTGCGGGAAGTACTGAGTATAGAAGATGCTTATGCTATTATCTCGGAATTGCACCTTGATTACTTCGGCTTGAAAAATAAGCGCGGGTTAATCGGCGCTTTAGCTGCTACTTCGTTTCTTCTTTTACACGCAAAAAAAAGTTACGATTACACTTACGAGCTGATTGTATATCGTCGAAAAGAAAGATGGGGAACCTTACGCTTTATAGGTGATGCGAGTGTGTGGGCAGCCGATGAAGCTACTTACCCCTTAGTCTGGGATACCGTAGATGTGGCGAACAAGAAACTAGTTCTTGTACCACATTCGCCATGTCCCGTCCTTTTTGGTATAAGAGGCGACAGCGTAGATGCTATCTACAAAGCTTACGGGATCATACAAGCCGAGCCGGAGGAGCGGAAGATGCTTTACATTACGAATCAAGGCACTGATTTCCACCTGAAGAACACAGAAAAGTTATGGGATTACCACTCTTATATCTTAGACGGCGTGGTGGCTTCCAATCCAAGGACGATAGAAGGCGGGCATGTCCTGTTTTCTCTGTCTGTGCAGGGTGGTGATGAAAGTGTTGACTGTATTGCTTACGAGCCGACGAAGGGCTTTCGTGCTATTATACGGGAACTGCGAATCGGTGATGAGGTTACGGTCTACGGGTCTCTAAAGGACGGTACATTAAACCTCGAGAAGATAGAGCTAAGGGAATTGAACCTTGTAGTGGAGCGGAATCCGAAATGTAATAAGTGCGGGCGGAATATGAAATCTGCGGGACGATCGCAGGGCTACCGCTGTAAACGCTGCGGAACCTTTAATGCGGTGAAGGACAAGATAATCGTTGAACGGGCGATAGAAATGGGTTTGTATGAAGTGCCTCCGGTTGCAAGAAGGCATATATCCAAACCTTTGGTCCGTATGCGTATGGGCGATAAGATCATTCATCCGAGTAGATGAGCTTCAAGAAAATAAATTATTGACACAGATTAACGCAGATTGACACAGATGAAAAGATCAACAATGTCAAACTTAAATTTAGTTTAGTAAATCCGTGTAAATCCGTGTAAATCTGCGTCCTAAATTAAACTATGTAGGTAGAAGTTATACTTTATATACAATAAGAAAGACAGGGGTTGTTTATGCTTGAAACAATAGGGCGGCTAGTAGTAATTTTTGCAATAGCATTTGTGGTTCTCATAGCAGTAGCTCTTTTATTTTGCGCTTATACTGTGCATACGAAAAAGATAATATTCCCTAATTTCGTCCTGTTCATAATAAGTTTGCTTTATGAACCTTTACGCAGACTACTGTCGTTCTTTCATGTTGATCCGGCATTAATAGACGGCGTCTCAGTTGAGATACGAAATGCCCTTAATTATCCCGATTTCGCCTGTACGAACCTGGAAGAGCGAGTTTTAATCCTGCCTCAGTGCATCAGAAGCACGGAATGTCCTGCGAAATTGAGTTCATTAGACGGTATCCATTGCATAGAATGCGGTAAATGCGCAATTGGCGAACTAAGCGCTAGTTGTAAAGAGCTTGGCATCAGGATGTACATATCGCCAGGAGGGACCTTCACGGGAAGGATTCTTATGCACGGCCGTCCAAAAGCGGTGATAGGTATTGCTTGTTACCCCAATCTGAATGAAGGAATGTTAAATACAAAACTTATTGGTGTGCCATCACAAGGCGTGCCTTTAACAACTCAGGGATGCGTAAATACCACCGTAGACTATGAAGCGATAATAAACAAATGCAAAATGCAAATATCAAAATGATCAATCTAATATCTTCCTCGACATATGTGTTGATAGGCGAAATTTTCATAATCTTTGTTATTGCCGTGCTCGTGCTAATTTTAACTGCTGTATGCTTAGCGATATATAAAAGAGGCATATTCCCACGATTTACGCTCTTTGTGCTCAATCTCTTCTACCAACCCGCCAAGCTATTCCTCGGTTACTTCAATATAAATCATATAATCGTGGACGAAATAGGCATTGCACTGATGAATTCGCTATACAAAGAGGCATATGGAAAGACACCAATGGCTAAGCGAATATTGTTCCTGCCCCAGTGCCTTCGCAATCTCGAATGTCCTGCGAAGATATCGCCACAAGAAGGTGTCATCTGCACAGAATGTGGTAAATGCGGGATTGCGGAAATTAAAAGGCTGTGTGATGAACAGGGCGTTGATATTTGTATCGCACCAGGCGGTGAATTTGTTAAGCGAGCAACAAGAGATAAAAAGCCGTTGGCTGCAATCGGTGTTGCATGTCAACATGACCTTTACGAAACAATGCGATATGTTACATCGAAGGGTGTGCCAATGATAGGTGTGGTGCTTTCAAAGAGCGGTTGTGTGATGACGGAAGTGGATTGGGCGGAAGTGAAAGAGAATCTATTTTATAGAGGGAATTAGCTATAACAGGGATTTCCACGAGAAAATTTATGTTACATCATTCATTTGAACCGGACCTCAATTCTTCTATTTCCCAACCATGGTACGGGTAGATTTCTGCCAGATTCATCAAGTATCCTCAGCAGTGTTTCAACAGCTACTCTATG
>JAUWND010000074.1 GCA_030612835.1 Candidatus Methanophagales archaeon
GTATCCTCTTCAAAAAGTATGGTAAAGTGCATGCGGGCTTTAATTTCTCTAAATCCTACGTTCTGACCTGCTTTTATTCCTATTTTTCATCCACTATCGTTTTGGTAATACTACCCTCTAATTTTTAAGATCCGAATTAACACCTATCACGTAAATTTGTAGTATTATCGGCGTAAATTTGTGATTATAAGTCACGGTTTTTCGGATAATGTTCGGTTACCCTTTAATTTGAAGAGGATACGTTATTTATATAAAACTATCGCAACAAAATTAGTGTAGCATTGGACATAATCACGTTATGTGTGGAATGATTCTCGGAAACATCGAAGAATTCGTTTACTCTTGTGCCGGTGCCGCCAAAGATTGCGGGGCTGTATCAGAATGTTGCGCCATTGTTATCCGATCGGTTACCTTCAGTTGGCCTATTCCTGCATAACAACCTTTATTTTCTTACCTTTGAGCTTATCATAAAGTAACCCTCCAACTGGTATTTCTACCTCGTTTCCCATGATCACGATTTTCGTATTGAGGTCAGCCTCTTCAACAAGCTCTGATAGATTGGATTCCACAGTGAGACCACCCTTGATCACTTGTATCTCATTCAAAGGCGCGTTTAATAGATCGTCTACATCCTTTATCTCTACTTCTTTCACCTTTCTATCTTCAAATTTCACCATATACATATATAATTTACCCCTTCTCCTTATATAATTTTTTCTCATGCTTATTCGATGTCGTACCGCTTACAATGAATCTCCATGTGTGTTCGGTTAAGTATTTAGGGCCCACAAAACCAAACCAAGAGAAAAGAAAAGTGTATCATACAAAAAGTATTTTATGGACACAGATTAACGCAGATTAACACAGATGAAAATCACAAACGTCTAATTAATTTTGGGTGCTCTGCTCTGCTCTGTGACGATAAAACGTCGTATGAAAAGTAACAAAAAAGATCAATCTGTGTAAATCAGTGTAAATCTGTGTCGGAAATGTGTTGTCATATCATTTTATTTTATTTCATTTCGCGGCTCATTATTTACGTTGAGCCGTACTTAACCGAACACCTATGAATGAATCTCAATCTTCATTCTTTTTATTCTAAGAGTATATAAGTTAAGTTAGCCACTAAAAGCAATAAGATAATTTAGGAATGCGTACAGATAGAGGAAAAGGGATTTGCCGTCTTCTTTGGTGGTATCAAGTCCTGAATAGTGAAGAACAGAAAACATAATTTTTTTGGTAAACCTTTTTGCGTGCAAAAACGTTTTTGATCAAGGTATAACAACCTCGCGCTCAAATGTCAGGTCCTTTTGCACGGAGAAGTTGCCCACGAACATTTGATGATGCCGTATATCTTTTTGGCATATCTTCTGCCAGTCTGAACGTATGCCCCATAACCCGGAGAAATCATCCATTGTCGCAAATCTATGTGATTGCACGCTTCCGGGCGCCGAAATGGTCTTTATGCTGCTTGATTCATCCTTCTGAATCATGGAGACATCGAAGTATTCGTTTATTCTTGTGCCTGTACCGCCAAAGATTGCGGAACTCTCGAATGTCTCCCGGTTTATTAGTCGGTTTGTTGCATTACCCTGAAACTGCATCGTCTTTTGGTGGTAGAAGTTTGGATCGTAGAAATCAAGAGGGTTTGCTGCTTGGTTCAATACCGTTTTTGAGTCCATTTCGAACTCGCCTGTACCTTCCATATGCTCCGAAGTATCTATTGCGGTTGCCCAATCCAGAATGCGCTCATCTATGGAGAAATAGCCTTTGCCCTGGATTGTTGAGGTACCACTATAGCACTGCGGCTGCTCTGGCGGCGTTAGTAAGCCACCGTGTATGCCGTTTGGTGGTGGTGAATGCTTTGTTATTGTTAATGTTGTGGTGTCTGTATCGGTTGCGCCATTGTTATCTGTTACTTTCAGGTTGATATTGCCGGAATAGGGTGCTGTGAATGATACGGTTGGTGTTGCGCCCACTGCATCGTCAAATTCGCCGTCGTTGTCTAAGTCCCATTCATATTTTATTATTGTGCCGTCTGGATCATAGGAGCCTGTGCCGTCAAAGGTTATTGGTACGGCGATGTATTCTATGACGCCGGCATAAGAGCCGTTTGCGTTTGCTATTGGCGGATTGCTTATTGTTACCTTTAGTTCTATGTTAAGCGTGCCTTCCGGCGCTGTGATGATTATAGAACCAGTATAATCCCCAACAGGGCTATGTAGCGGAATTGAAAGGTTTGCTGTGAAGTCTTGTGGTTCATTAGCAGGCAAAGCTAAAATTGATGTGTTAAAGATAAAATTCGATGATTGTATGACATTGCCAAATCCATCTGTTAAATCCGTAGCCGATATAGACGCAATTGTATTAGCTGATGATTCTACTGTAAAGCTCTCTTCTACTGATGTGTCTGGTATTGATGTAATGTCCCAACTGGTAGGTGTAACTGACAAATCTGGTGTAGGTGCACCAGATACATATGTGGCTTGTTCTATTACCCTTTCAAACTCTTCTGGGCTTCTCGTGCCGGTAGCTTTTGCTGTAAACTTGTAAGTGCCTTCAATATCCGTATTAGTGTAGAAATTGGCATATACGCCATCATTCGCCATTCCATCACCATGCATTCCGTCATCGAACAAGGTGATTTGATCCTGCGCAATGGCTAATCTAGTTTGTAATGATATACTGCGCAGGTTAGCCAATTCGGATTTTTCTTCTTCAGTCAAATTATCCTTTCCTGCTAAGTTTTTAAGTGATGCTGATGCAGTCGGTGATAATTCAATATCTGCTATCACACTTGCTTCTGTGATTGGCTGGATTGCATCGGTGAGACTTACACTTACTTTAATAGGTTCTCCTATAGAATATTGATCTCTATCAAAGTACATGTTCATTGTCAGGTTCGTAGTCCCCATAACACTCGCAGTATAATCTTCTCCTCCTGCTGGAACATCTGCACCAAATATCCTCAACTCCCATTCTCCTGGCATTGGAGACTTCACCGTATAGAACTCATATGATGAAGCAGAGGTATAATTTATATTTGGATCTATTTTGGCGACATCTGGGTCAATTATGCTGCCATCTGGCTGTTTAAGAGTTAAATTAAGGTCGCTTCCAGCCCAGCTAATAGTGAATCTTGCTTTTGTAACGCTTGAATCTATCAAAGCGTTTTCAACACTTGTGGAGCCTTGTTGCACTGTTCCCCTAGCAGCACCCAATGTTTGTTCACCAGCAACTCGGCCGGATATAGCATTATATATTTCCATTAATTGCACATTCGTTGGCGCTTTATAATACTCGCCGTTACCAAGTGCTGCAAGTTCTCGTAAGAAATCCTCGTCTGCGTATCCCGTTAGTCCTATTGTATACAAGACCCAGCCGTTATCTCCGAAATTCTGTGCATAAGTACGTGCAGCTTCTGTCGTGCCACAAAACTCCTCTCCATCTGTTAGCAGTATCCCCGCTTTATTATGTCCAGCAACTGCTCTTGGACTGGACAGTTCATCATATCCTTTTTCTAATCCGCCCCCAATAGGTGTTGACCCCGAACTTACAACATCATCAATTGCATTTTTTACTGTATCTCTGCTGCTTTCATCGGTAATCTCTAATAGTGACAGTAAAAGTCTACTGTCACAGTCAGAGTTTCCAAAATCAGCTACACAGATCTTGTCTCCAGTATTCGCTAAATCCACGAAGTATTTAGCTGCTGTTTTTCTATATCCTTGTGGATCATTCCAACCCATACTTCCAGAGCTATCAATAATTAAAGCAACATCTAAACCTTTAGTGCCATAGTTGATAGCATTGTTTTCAACATCAGAAAGCGATCCTAATCCTACATGAAGATCATACTTTCCGTCTCCAGCTTGCTTAGGCGGCATTATTTCCAGTACATACCTGTCTGATTTTTCATCTACAGTAATTACCTTAGCGGTTTTATCTCCGATTTTCACTGTGTAGTCGTTTTTATTTGTCAATCCTGGGACAAATGCATTATCAGAAGTTTTAACTTCAATTTCTATATTGGTTTTGATTGGATTATCATAAGTGCCTACATTTTGATAGGCTGTTTGGGTTGGAGCGAGGATGTTTAACGTGTCAACAACAGAAATGACCTCGCATAACGCAATAAAGGATAGATGCGCTTTGCTGAAAAAATTTATTACGCGTAAACATACACTACTACCTATATCTTTTCCGCTCACATCAAATTTCAAAATATACTCTCCAGCGCTTCGCTCATCTAAATAATCAGGGTTTCCAAGAGAGATATAGCGTGAATCAGTGGATGCTACAGCTTGGAATCTTTTTTTTCCTAGGCCTCTTAAAAGTTGACCCGATTTTCCTCCAGCATGAGAATTGTCGTAGAGCATCGACACAGCTATGGTTAGTACTTTGTTATTCACCTCAGCAGATTTTATATTCATTGAGATTGAGGGGAAGTCACATTCCTTGCGCCAACCATAACGATCCTCCCAAAAAACGCCGTAGAATGGGTCGGAAATATCGTATTTAAAGGGCATAACTTCGCACCCGGTGCAACAGGGCTCACCACCAGAATTATCTAGTTTCAGACGATATGCATTTATCAATTCGGCATCGGTCAAAGGCGATAACTTATAATCACCGCAAAGTTTAGCTAAAACTAAGGAAGTATCGAAGGTGTGATAGCAGTTTGCTATTTTGAGTTTGACATGGTTCCAATCCCAATTACCTTTTAGTGACGAAGAGAGATCCCAAAGACATATGTCACTGTCATCCTCAATAAAATCCTGATCATATTCTGATCTTCCGAAAGGATAATATCCTTTATTCAGCGTATAAACGCCAGGAGGCATTATATAGCAACTCTCAGGATAAGAACTCCATAAGTCAGTTCTGTGAATTGCATGGATATGCATTTGTGCACCACCCCAGAAATCATAAGCCACCCTATATGGTTTTTTTCCGATGTTCCGCACCCAGATGAAGATAGGCTCAAAATCATAATCATGAGATATCATTGGAATAGGGACAGGATCCCCGCAAACTTGGCATTTCCAATACGCAAAGTATTGTATCAAATATACATCAGCATCAAAGTCAATATAAGGGTCTTTCCCTTTGAATACACGATAATAGACTTTATCTGGGCATTTATCACTCCATATAGGATCCAAATACAATATAGGCTTGTAATATTCAGCAATTAGACTGGCTTTGTGCCCTTCGACAAGATCGTCTCCCCACCCGACCCAATCATCAGGAATAGCAAAATATGAATCCTCGTTTTCCCCAGAAAATTCTTTAGATTCTACCGGAAGTATCTGCGGTGACCATTTATCTCCGATTTTGGCAGCACGAGTGCTTTCTTCCGCATAATGTATCTCTATTGGGTAGATCCAGTTGTAATTGTAATAGACCATTTCGTTTTCTTCCATTTCATTAGGTCCCGGATTTATGCTTACTAAAGTCTTATTTTGAGGAATTACTATTTTTAAGACACTCAACCCAACGGGTGCGTATGTGGTGAGCTCATAGGTGTAGCGATATTGTCCGGTTACAAAGCCATTAGTATAGTCACCTTTAAGGGTAAAAGTTACAATAAGTGTTTCATTTCCTTCTACGATTTCTATGTTCCTGACATCCTGTAAGAAAAGATCTTCCATTCCTTTCTCAAGACTGTTAATATTCTCTTCCAATCGCTTCGTCTCATAGGGTATGTATGATGAAAATTCTCCTGGTGCGTTTATAAACCACTCGCAAGAAGCAGTTGTCTCATTTAGGATTGTTATCGTCAAAATACTGGAAGGTTCATCCGATTGTGGTTTTGCCATTGTAGACGAAAGAGGATTTTTCGTCTCATCGTTCACATTCCCGGCAGACACAATTCCTACAAACACACTTAATACCAATACTACGACTATCAAGGCATGATAAGGTAGTACGCATTTTTTAACGGTTTGTTCTTCCTTTTTACCCATCTATATAACCCCACTCTAACAATTTTAACGATACTCTATGTCAATACGCTGTAAGCAAGAAAACTTCCTACTAAAACTCCTAATGAAAGAGGACATATATAAATTGGTTTCGGTTCATAATGAATTTTCCGTTAATACGTACACATTAAAAGCACCCGTTGGTTCCCCTTTTCACCTCTATTTTCTAGGTGCTTAAAAGTGCGAGAGGAAGGGGGAGGTGAAAGGTAAGGCGGAAGGTAAGTGCGTGTCCTCGTGACAAATACCCTTTCCAATTGCAACAGAGGATTTTCAGGCTTGCTACTCCCATTATAGTACATTTTCCAGTAAAAAGGTGTATTCAAATTCAAGAACTATTTTGACACAAAAGTTCAAAGAGAGGTTATACTCATGTAGTAACAGGGATATAAAGGCGAGAATAAGCCCCGTTGGATAATTTATTTGAGAACGAGATAGGAGGTGCTGTAAAAGGGATAGTGGAATGAAAATCAAGGTGATAGGTGGTTCGTCCAGAAGGAGGTATATACGCAATATTGCGGATATATTCCAAAAGTATAGGATATACGCAATGCGGATATAATGCCAAATTGAGGTTGTATACGAGTACGGCAGATATACCGGAGTTAAGCGCAATGTCTTTAATATTGAGACATATATAATATATCAAATTGGAGGTATCAGAAAATGGAAAAATTACATCTGCCAATAATCATTGAGATGGACGAGGATGGGTATTACATAGTAAGTTGCCCACTGTTTAGGGGTTGTCATTCTTACGGCGAAACTATAGATGAGGCGCTGGAGAATATAGAGGAAGTCATAGAGATGTGCCTCGAGGAGACAAAGATCGAAGAGCTTAATAAGTTCGTGGGATTTAGAGAACTGGAAGTAGCTCAGAATGTCTAAACTTCCTGTGCATGGAAACAAGGATATACCCAAAGGTCTTCTGCGTAAAATAATCAGAGAAGACTTGGAAATAAGTTTAGAAGAATTTTTAGAGTTATACTCAGGATACAAAGGAAAATGAAAAAGCGGCAAGTGCATCACAGATAGTAATCGAAGATGCAGATACAATTTGGAATGTCACCTCAGATTATCCTCCGAAGCTAATTAATACAACGGACAATGTAACACCGCGCGTAACGGTAGAATCTGCGTATTTGTATAGCTAATCTTAAAAACCACGAGAGTCCACAAGATTAACACAAGAAATTAAGGTTAATATGGATGGGATAGCCAATAGTTTATTAAAACATGGGTACTATTATTGTTTTCTCGTGAAAATCTGTGTAATCTTGTGGTTTGCTAAACAAATACCATTAATCTAATGCTCGTTCTGAAGGAGGTGGCTGAGCTTGTTGAAAAGACCGATTTCAAGTTCCTGGTAGAGCAAACCTATCTGCTGGAGGAGATGGAGAAGAGATGTCCGGAATTATACACAAAAATTGCGCGGCACATAACAAATGGCGACATAGAGATTGCAGACGGAAAATATCTGATGGCAGATACAATGCTTCCGGAAGGCGAAACGTTGATAAGAGAAATTATAACATGGATGGCAAGAGATACGCGAAGAAGAAATTCGGGGTTGATGTTCCGGTAATGTGGCAGGCAGACAGCTTTGGGTTGAATGCACAGCTACCGCAGATATACAAGAAATCGGCGACCTTTACCACCACTGGCAAAGATTGAAGATTCCTTTGAAAACAGAAACTGGAGAGGGCGTGTATTTTGGCTCCTTCCGGGTAGAAAACTTCTGGATAGCTAAAAGTCCCCTGAGACGTGTTATCAACGTCGAGACAAATTATTTCTCTCTTCGCTGGCCGTACAGATTGAAGGAGGAGATAGAGCCAATTATGTGGCGGCATAAATTCATGATGTGCACGAAGAGAATAATAGTTTATCGGGACATTCCGAGAATAGATTTCATTACGGAAATAGAGGACAAGCATCCGAAGGCACGAATCCGGGTCAGGTTCTCCACGGACATAAAATCCGCGGATTATTCCTGCGGTAGTCAATTTGGCGTTGTCTCTCGACCAACCGACCAGTGTTACTATAAGCCAGAACCCGGAGTGGAGTGGAGTGGAGTGGGAGGAAGAACCCAGTGGTATATTTCCCTCGCTGAAGTGGCTTGATTATTCTGATGGAAAGAAGGGCTTAACGGTGATCCATAGGGGGATACCAGAAAACGAGGTAAGAGACGGGGATGTCTATTTAACAGTGCTAAGAAGCGTGTCAATGCTGTCCTCGGATGGTATTTCGGGTCCTGCAATACCTGTTCCGGATGCAAGGGAGTTGAACAAACGATACGAGTTCAGATATTCCGTTTACCCGCATGAAGGAGATTGGCGAGAGGCTTCGTCATACAAGCATGCAATTGAGTTCAACACGGATTTGGATACTTTGCAGTTACCGAAGGGCATGAAGCTGTCGTTGAATCGTTCTTTCTTGAAAATATACCCCGAAAATGTTGTTTTATCTGCGCTGAAGCGGGCGGAGGATGGAGATGGCGTAATTCTGAGATTCTATGAAACGAAGGGAGAAGAGACGGATGCGGAATACATTTCATTTCCCTGTTTCCCTATAAGGCGTGGAAACAAAAACGCGCATAACTTGTGTTTCCGGTTCAAGAGAAGTAATAGAGTACGATTTGAGTATAGCAGGGACTATAGTGGCTTCGCCGCGAGTGCGGGTGGTAACAGCACCATTTTGGGCTTGAGCTTTCATTGAACCTTTCATTACTATTAACATGCAAAATCCATCTTTAACTTCTCCTTCCACTTTCTCTTCCTTATTCAGCCGGATTGACTGTAAGTCAAATAACTCTGGGATGCTAATTAAGCTCTCTATGTGAGCATCCTCTGTTGGTTGAGCTTTAAGGACATCGGGTTTTCCATACTTAAAAGAAAGAGAAGCTAAGAGAGCAGTAATATCTACTAATTTAGTTGTCTTTCCACCTCTTATTGTGTCATCACCTGAACTCATTACTTCTATAAATTTCCCACTTATATCTGAATGCGGATGGTCAGCAGGGTTCAAAATACCTTGACCTTCTCTTAAATTTAAATAAATCATATTAAGGTATTTATCTATGATTTCATCTCTTTCTTCCTCGGGTTTACTTAAAGCTTGGGCAAAGTCTACCAGCACAAAAGCTTCTTCGAAAGTCCATTTATTCCGTTTATCTTGCATAAACGCATTAAACTCTTCTGCATACTGGTTAATCAGTTCCGCTCTAATCTCCCTGCTTACTGTAAGTTTACGAGTTCTTAAATACACCTCAAGAAATTCGTCTAAATCAAAAAGATATTCATAATCACCGAGCAATTTATCCTTTTTACCTCCCGTTCTTTTCGATAGTTCATTATACCTTTGCTCAAATCCCGGCACATCCTTTTTTAGTTCTTCAAACGGTTTAAATCCATTTAACATTGTCATCCCTTCTTTATCTATGGCAAACTGAGCTTCGATCTTGAGATTTGCATCCGGATAGTTCTCGGAATCCAGTATATTGAGTATTGCTGCCAAACCGTCCCATGGATGTGCCTGGATAGACAGCGGCTTTTGAGCATCTAAAATCTTAAACATTACGGGAAGCGTTTGGCGGTATGCAAAAAATCTAAAAATCCGTGCCCCTAATATCGCTCTGGCTATTTCATCATTGTAGCCAATGAATTCATTTAAAGGTAGCAATAGGGGTTCAATTAGGCTGGGTAATTTAGGATGAGAACCATACCATGCTTCAGCAGCAAATTTGTTCCAATCGGTTATTCCTATGAAATCAGGTATAAATGCTTTTTTACCATTTCCACCCCAGTTATAATCAGCAATCTGGAGTTTAATATCAATAATGAACGGCTTTTTTAAGAAGTTTTTGACTGCTTTAAATATGGTTTCCTGGCGCAATCGAAAAAACCAGTGATTTATCAACGCGGAGATCGCAGAGGGCGCAGAGTTTAAGTGTATTCCAAACTCCGCTTGGTTTTTCTAATGTCTCTGCGTTCTCTGCGCGCTCTGCGGTAAAATTAGGGGGTATAGTGATTTCACTAGAAAAATCGATTGTGCCGGTTTCCTCCTCAGTTTTGGCATATTCTTCTTTTCTTATCTTAGCTACATGAGTAAGAATGCCTGGCTCATCCGACTTCAAGACTTCTCCTTTACTTTTGTTAAATTTAACGCCATTTCTATCATCTGGGATGTGACTTCCAGTAATCATAATGCTGGCTTTACCCTTTTGCAGGGCATAGTATGCTAAAGCGGGAGAAGAAATTCTGCCACAGTTTTCTGCATTACTGCCCGAATCCTCAATCCCTTTAGCTACCGCAATCATAATTCGCTCAGTTGAAAACCTGAGGTCACCAGCAATGTACATGATATCACCTGTTTTAATATCTCCAATTGCAATAAGAGAGTCAATAAAGCCACGAGTGTTTATATAGCATTCCATATCGGTCATGCTCTCAACAAGGCCTCTGAGACCACTTGTTCCAAATCTTAGTTGGACAGGTTCAATAAAATTTCCACGTCCCATAAGGTATAACTTCCTTCTATTTAAGACACAGATTTACACTGATTTACGCAGATTTATTTTAGTTTGACCGGGTTGATTTTTATCATCTGTGTTAATCTGCGTTAATCTGTGTCAATAATTTATTTTCTGTTTTCTTGCATCCCATAGCTAGCTACTATTATTTTGAATGATATAGCCTTATAGCTTCTTCCTCGCTCGCCTCTTCCACGGTGATGGCATAAATGGCATTGCACATTCTGATTGCGTCTTTGAGCGACTTTTGATGAATATTTCTACCCGTAGCATTTCCAGTAGCACCACTGATATGAATCTGGTCATGAAGTCTTTTGAGGAACGACCCAACATCAACACTGGACCCACCAGCGCAAATTACCTTTGTGTGGCCCGCTGCCAGGATGGCTTCTTTGAGTATCTCTGCTGATTCATAGCCTTCCTTTTTGGGATAGTTCACCTTGACAAAGTCGCTGCCAAGACATGCCGCCACACCTGTAGCACCCGCAATCAGATGGGGGTCTTTCTCATCTGCCACCGCCTTACCACGTGGATACATCCATAATACGGTTATCAACCCATATTGGTGCGCAGTGTAGACAATCTGCGCAGCTTGACGGAACATCTCCGCCTCATACTCACTTCCCGGATAGACCGTATAGCCCACTGCTAATATATTTAATCCGCTGTTATCACGAAAATCCACCACCTGTTGAACATCCAGCCACTGCTTGCTGAATGGGTCGGACTGAGGAGTCTTGATCAGATTTGTTTTGGAATTCAGTTTTACCAGATACGGGACATCAGGATAATGCACACCGTATCGGGCAATCAAACCAAGCTGAGTAGCAAAAACACCTATTTTCGCCTGACTTGCAATCCTGAATAGATGTTCTGGAGAGCTATCCGCCGGGTGGATTCCTTCGCCATAAAAATCGTCATTCATGTGCTCTACTTTTTGATCGCCTGCAAAAAGCATCAATCGCCCAGTGCTCTTGGTAATCTCTAAATAATTGCTGATATACTTTTCCCGCACTGCCTTTGGAACATCCAAGGGCACAATTACGTCATTTGCTTTAATTGTCATTGTTCCCCTCCGTTATGTGTAATTTTATATTTCACTTCTAAGGCATCGTTTAATACCAACTCCAATACCAAATCTTCAATATCGGTTCTTTTTTCTTCCATTTTTTTCATTGTATATAAAGCATAACTTCCTTCTATTTAAGACACTGATTTACACTGATTTTTTCTTTCTTTTGGTGGCAGAGTGGACTATTTTTAACGGCATTGCTCGTTTCATCATATTTTATCATTTTTGTTATATATTTTAAGGTGTCTTCTATATTT
>JAUWND010000106.1 GCA_030612835.1 Candidatus Methanophagales archaeon
GATTTCACAAGATTAACACAAGAACTTGGGATTATTGGAGTATAAATTAGTTAATAGTGTACTGAAACTATGCCAATATTATTCTTTTTCTCGTGGAAATCTGTGTAATCTTGTGGTTATAAAAAGTAGCTAAACAAATACAAAAAAAGAAAAGGGTTTAATCACAGCATCATTCTCAGGAGACTGAAGAGTATCTTTGGGTTCTTTTTTATCACTTCTTTCAATAAGCCGCGTTCACTGAACCCTTTTATTTTTAGTTCGCCTGCTAACAGATGAAAAAACTTGTTCTGTTCCTGGCGGTTCAAGCCCAGCACAATATTCTTTATCCTAAAGCCCGCATCCAAAACTCTACCAAACTCTTTGCGCCATCTCTTTTCGTATTCCATTAGCCTACGCTTTGAAAAGTTCTTTTCGTGCCTTGCTTTTGCAATTACGTCTCCGGCTATCTCGCCGTCTCGCATCGCATATACTATCCCGCCACCGGTGAACGGATTGACATGCCTTGCCGCATCACCAACTAAAATCATACCATTTGCTACCGTTTCATATTTCGGACCGCTTAATGGCACAGCACCGAATACCTCTGCTATTACTTTGCCTTTCGGGAACCGATCGGAAACGAAAGCATTAAGATAATCAAGAGCTCGATGGTGGTCAGAAGAAACATCGCCACTTATACCTATACCCACATTTGCGCTATCTGCACTCTTAGGGAACACCCATGCATAGCCCTTCGGTGCGATCTCTTCATCAAAGAAAAGTTCACAATAGTCGTGATTGAATTCGATGTTGCACATAAGGAACTGAGCGCAGATAGCAAGGTCCTCTAAACGCAGACTTGTATCTATACCACCCCATCGGCCGATTTTTGATTCCACGCCATCCGCACCAACGACGACATCTGCGGAAATACGGACGTCAACACCCGCGGAGTTCGCATACACACCCTTTGCATAGCCTTCTTCCTGAATGACTCCGTACGCATGCGTTCTGACTCTAACTTCAGCACCCGCACGTGCAGCTTCGAGAGCCAGGAACTTATCAAAAAACTGCCGGTCCAGTACATAACCGGTAACTTCCTCGCCGGCAACAGATAAAATTACCTGCGTGCCGTCCGGCCCATAAGTGATGTTTCCTTTAAACGGTGTGCATATACATCTGGGATCAACGTCAACGAACCGCTCGACCTCTCTGCTTACTCCCTCTGCACATTTCACGGGTACGCCTATCACCGGATTCCGCTCGATCAAAAGAACGTCCAAGCCACGTTCTGCAGCGGTCTTCGCCGTCATACTGCCCGCAGGCCCCGCGCCCACCACTACAACGTCATATGCTTCCTCTTTCATTGTTTCGGGTCCCACCACCAATAGGTAGTTAAAGGTAAGCATAGTTAAAGCTATGTATAAATTGCGGTCGCGAGGCACGAGGCAAAGGGCAAAGGGCATGAGAAGGTAAATGGCATTTAATTAAGAAGGAGTTGGGAATAAATGACGATAGTATTAGGGCTAGAAGGGACGGCATGGAACCTCAGCGCGGCAGTGGTTAGTGAAGAGGACGTACTATACGATGCGGAATCAACGTATAAGCCGTTACAGGGCGGTATACATCCGCGTGAAGCGGCGCAACATCACGCATCAGAGATGAAAGAGGTGGTCACAAGAGCTTTAAGGGCCGTTAAGGAAGAAGGGATACTATTAAAGCATATAGATGCGATAGCATACTCGCAGGGGCCTGGCTTGGGTCCCTGTCTCAGAACTGTAGCGACCGCAGCGAGAGCGCTCTCGATATCGTTAAAGAAACCCTTAATCGGCGTTAATCATTGCATCGCACATATAGAAATCGGGCGATGGCGATGTGGCACGAGAGACCCGGTAGTGCTATATGTAAGTGGAGCGAACTCGCAGGTGCTGGCATACCGTGCGGGAAGATACAGGGTCTTGGGCGAGACACTGGATATAGGAATAGGGAATGCGATAGACAAGTTCGCCCGTTACCTGGGTCTGAGCCATCCCGGAGGCCCGAAGATAGAGCAATTGGCATCTAAAAGCACTAACTATGTCCCGCTGCCATATATAATAAAGGGTATGGATTTATCCTTTTCGGGATTGAGCACTGCGGCTAAGGACGCAACGGATTCGCATCCGGAAGAAAAGGCAGACATTTGTTATTCCTTTCAGGAGACTGCATTTGCCATGCTTACTGAAGTAACCGAGCGAGCAATGGCACATTGTAGCCGGGACGAGCTGCTGTTAGCTGGTGGCGTAGGCGCGAACAAGAGGTTACAGCAGATGCTAGAACTAATGTGCCGAGACCGCGGAGCAAGATTTTACGTGCCTGAAGCCCGATATTTAAAGGATAACGGGTCAATGATTGCCTATCTTGGTCTGATAATGCTCAAAAACGGAGACATAACGCCACTAGAACAATCGGGAGTTAATCCACATTTCAGACCCGATGATGTCAAAGTCACGTGGCGAAAAAGCGAAAGCTTTAAAGCGTAGCAAAGACTATTTAGTAAAGAGTACCATAATACTATGCTCCCACTATATGTCGATGTCTCAGGTAAAAGAATAATTGTCTTTGGCGGCGGTATCGTTGCAGAACGTAAAATACGCCAGATATTGGAGACTGACAGTGCCGGCGGAAAGACGAACATAGAGGTTTACAGCCTTGATTTTATACCGTCGATAGAAGCGATGATGAAACAAGGCGTAATTCGATGCTTCGAATCCGATCTGTGGAAGCAGGATATTGGAGAGATCGTAAAGGGTGCCTTTTTATTGCTCATTTGTACCGATGACCGACCGTTAAATGATCGTATCCTAAAAGAGGCGGCTAAATTTGAGCTGCTTATCAATTATAGCGATTACGGGGATGCGTTTATGTCTTCGGTTATTAACAAGGGTGGATTCATTATTTCGGTCTCCACTGCCGGTAAAGGGCCTGCAATGGCACGATACATGAAGAAGAAGATCGCAGCACTCGTAGGCGAAAAAGAGGCGAAAATGTTGCAGATACAATCGCGCCTCAGACATTATTTGAAGCTGCGGATAAAAGATGAAGAGCGGCGGCGTACAATTTTGAACAGTGTTTTGGACGATCCGGAATGCTGGTCTGCACTTGATGCGCCCATAGATATTGCGGAAAAGGCTATATATAGGATTGTAGGAGATAGATATGCATAAACTTGCTACTTTATGGTTTTCGTATAAAAAATGTACTGTAAAGGAACTGGAAGAGATAGGCGAGCGTTTAAAGCCCGAGATATTCGTAAATGACCCGCGTGTGGATGGATATGCAATTATAAATACCTGTAACCGTGTAGAGGCGTATATCAGTTCGGACAATTCGAAAGCGGTCTTAGAAGAGGTCGTTAACCACAATAAATTCGGTAACTGCGGTATTTTCACCGGTGAAGACGCTTTATGGCACCTCATGCGGGTCGCTTGTGGACTTGAAGCGATGATGGTGGGCGAGGACCAAATTCTGGGTCAGATAAAGAAGTGCTACTTAGATAGCAAGAAAGAAGGTACAATCGACTTTATCCTGGATATGGCGTTCGACCGAGCGATAAAAGTAGCGAAGAGGGCGAGGAACGAGACGAGAATAAATGAAGGGTCTGTTTCTATTGGTTCCGCAGCGGTTGAACTTGCAGAATACGTTACCTGGGGGCTAGAAGGCAAGAGCATTTTAGTAATTGGCGCGGGAGATATGGGTACGCTGGTAGCAAGAGCTATATCAGAGAAGAAATTGAAAGCGATGTTTATCGCAAATCGAACGTATGAAAGAGCGAAAGAGTTAGCAGAAGAGGTCGGCGGCAAGGCGGCGAAATTGGATGAAAGTGAACGGTATCTCTCTGTCTGTGATGTCGCTATAAGCACTACGTCTGCACCACATTATGTCCTGGATTATAATTTGATGTCACGGGTAATGGAACATCGTATAAATAATAACGTCCTGCTCATTATAGACATAGCGAATCCGAAAGATGTGGATGCGCGAGTAGGCGATATAGAGGGCGTGGAGTTGTATAACCTGGACAGTTTATACGAGATAAGTGAGGAGAACCTGAAGAAGCGGCTTTCTGAGGTTGGTAAAGTGGAAGGGATAATAAACGAAGAGGTAGAACTATTTAAAACGCTTTTGAACCGTAAAGAGGCGGAAAAGCTTATTGCTATGCTTTATGAACATGGCTCGCGTATAAGAGCGGATGAGAAAAAGAAAGCTATTCGCTATATAGAGAAAGGACGAGACCCAAAAGAGGTATTGGATGCTTTCTCTCATGCGGTACTATTTAAAACGCTTCATGCACCTGCGATGATGATCCGGAACTACATAGAGAAACGAAGCAGCGTCACCGAAGGACGGTGTGATGATTGTGATAATGGTGTCGGCGATTTTATCGATTTCCTCATGGTTGAGTTCGAGAAGGTTTTGGAAGACGAAAAATAACTTCTACCTATAAATTTAATTTAGGACACAGATTACACAGATTTACACAAACCTTTCTTTAAGAAAGTTTTAAAAACTTTACCAAAGAAACAGGTGTTTGCTAAAACTTTTTTCGTATTTGTTTAGCAAACCACAAGATTACACAGATTTTCACGAGAAAATAATAGTACTCATGTTTTAATAAACTATTGGCTATCCCATCCATATTAACCTTAATTTCTTGTGTTAATCTTGTGGAATCTCGTGGTTTTTAAGATTAGCTATACAAATACCTTTTTTCTAAAAAGTTTTAGTGTTAACAGAATCTTGTGAAATCTCGTGGTTTTTTTTATTAGCTATACAAATACTATTTTATATGTGTTATGTCTCGTTTTCATACTAACCCTAACCGGCGACTTTCAAGGGTAGTTCTAATCGCCGCGATATGCGTTTTTAGCACGCAATTTGGCGTTACTGTTATCGCGCCACTGCTTGGCGAGTGGGTAAGAAGTCCTGATATAGCAAACCCATTTCTTGTATCGGGTTTAATAATCGCCACTTTTGCTCTTGTAAGCTTATGTCTAAACATCCCCAGTGGTATTATATCGGATGTTGTAGGCAGGAAACCGCTGATTGTAATCGGGCTTTTGCTTTACGCAGTTGCTGCGGTACTATTTCCATTTTCTGGGCATACTTATGATTGGATATTTGTAAGAGCGTTACAAGGCGCAGGAGCCGGTTTGTTCTTCCCTGCAATTGCTGCTTTGCTCGCGGATGTTACGAGCCACGAAGAGCGCGGGCATGCGCTTAGCGTGTACAACATAGGTTTGGGCGTCGGTTTAGCGGCAGGACCTATATCAGGAGGGTTTCTGTTTGAGCGCTATGGAATGTTCATGCCGTTTCTCTTTTGCGCTGCCTTTGCACTATTAAGTGCAGTATTAGTGCTGTTTTTTGTACTTGAAGAGCCAAAAAGGGGACGGAAGGTGCCGGAAATGAAAGATAAGAGGAAAGGTTTATCGTTATCTGTAGACGGTAAAAGGGCATTGATAGTTTGCTGTATTGTGATCTTTTTTGGTATGGGTGTTGCATCAATGACGAGTGCAACGTTTGCGCCTTTTGCTATTGATAACTTTGACATTTCGGAAGATCTCATTGGCACGATCCTTACAGTGATGTTCGTGGTCTTTGTGCTACTGCAGGTAGGATTCAACCGGCTGATGAAGCGGGTAGGCGAGTTTAAGCTCGCGATTATCGGATTGCTCTTGTGCGTTTGCGGTTTGCTTGTGCTCGGCTTTGCAACTAGCGTCCCGGAACTTTTTATAACAGGTGTGTTCCTCGGTGCCGGTCTGGGCGCGATTTCACTCGGTACGTTGACTTTAGCATCGAAAGCGGCAGGAAAAGGGCAGGAAGGGGCAGTAATGGGGATTTATTACACGACTTTTTACGCAAGTATGGGTACTATACCTATTGTCTGTGGCGCGCTATCAGATATATTCAGTGTGCGATTGCTCTTCCTCGGGTATGCGGGACTGCTGTTTGTGCTGATGTTTATGGTTTGGCTGGCGGGTGGTTCTCTACGTGAGAATGGAGCACAATAAATAGCTAGTACAAATTTAAAATAAATTATTTTTTTTGACACAGATTAACGCAGATTAACGCAGATTAACGCAGATTATAAAGATCAACAACGTCAAACTTAAATTTAGAAAATCAGTGTAAATCTGTGTCCTAAATTTAATAGAAGGTAGTTATACTACATATACAATGTAATTCTATTTGATGAGCTCACGCAAAACAGAAATCACCTCGTCTAGTTCATCCTTACTTATAACCAGTGGCGGCACCAACCGAATCACGTTATTAGAAGTGCAATTAATTAATATGCCGCGTTCGAGCGCATCAGCCACTATTTCTGCACATGGTTTCGTTAATTCTATCGCGATCATCAGCCCTTTTCCTCTTAGCTCCTTCACTATTGGATAGGACCCGATCCCAACTTCATCCCTGAAATATTCACCGAGCTCTTTTGACCGCGCCACTAACTTTTCCGCTTCTATCACTTGTATAGCCGCTAATGCAGTTGCACACGCCAACGGATTACCGCCAAATGTAGACCCATGCTCACCGACTTCAAATTCTATGCCCTCTCTAGCGAGCATTGCTCCTATAGGGAATCCCGCACCCATTGCTTTTGCTAATGTCATTATATCCGGCTCTACACCCTCATGGTCTTTACAGAACCATTTACCTGTGCGACCAAAACCGGTCTGTATCTCATCTAAAATCAATAATACACCTTTATCGTCACATATATCCCTTACCGCCTTCAAATACCCGTTTGAAGGTACAATTACGCCCGATTCACCCTGTATAGGCTCTAATATAACCGCCGCGGTGTTTGTATCGATTGCAGCACCAATTGCCGCTGCATCGTTGTATCGCACAAATGTAACGTCTCGCACTAGTAACGGCTCAAATGCGGCTCTCAACCGTGTCCCGAACGTTGCACTCAGGGAGCCGATGGTTCGGCCATGGAAACTGCCCTCAGTAGCTATGAATTTACGCTTACCGGTCGTTTTAATTGCCAGCTTCAATGCCGCTTCTACACTTTCCGCACCCGAATTGCAGAAGAAAATTTTGGCCATGCCGCTTATCGCTGATAGCTTCTCCGCAAGACTCACCTGCGGCTCTGTATAATACAAATTCGAGATGTGCATTAGCTTTTCCGCTTGCTGTTTTAACGCTTTTAGCACTACCGGGTGGCTATATCCAACGGCATTTACTGCAATCCCGGCAACGCAATCTATATACTCCTTTCCTGTGTAATCCGTTACTTTTGCGCCTTTGCCGGATTCTATCACTATTCGCGGTCTCTTGTAGACCGGCATCATGTACCTCTTTTCCTTCTCGAATACCTCTTCTTGGGACATCTAACTAAATCACCTCTTTTGCAAGAGCGCCATTTCACTCATTAGATTTATAAACAAATTAACGTGCTATATCATAAATAGGATTGATCCTTAAAAACCACGAGATTACAAAATCTAGGTGAGGTTTTATATAGACGGAAAAAAAAGTGTACTATAATATAGGAGCTACAAGAGCAGAAGCGATATTATTTTATTTTATTTGATTTTTAGCGCCGTTTCTGAATTGACCTTTTTGGGGGATGATAAGAGGGTCGGCATTGGGGAGCGGAAGCGGTCTGTTAGGAATTACGAATTATGGCTATTGGGTTGGGGAGGTTGAGCACGGGTTTTAGTCTTATAATCGAAAGCGAAGATGTTGTTGGGTCACATTACGAGCGTAGATGGGATTTGAGGATGGGTAGAAGAAGGTGCATGAACAAACTTTTAGAAAAAGTTTGATCAAAAAGGAGAATTGGGAGGATTATAGGGTAGAGTGTGGAGTTCTGACGTGAAATACCATGAATACTATACTTTGAGGGTTGCTCAATCGAAAAATATCTGCTTAAGATGCCATCAAATCGAATCTGGATTGATTATGACGAGGATGCTGATGTTTTGTACGTCAGTTTTCAGAAACCGCAGCATGCAGATGACAGCGAGATGAATGATTTTGAAATATAGAGAAAGGATATGAAGGAAAAGTTGTATTGGTAACTGGCGGCGCGGGCTGCATTGGGACGAACCTATGCCGGAAGCTGGCGGAACTAGGAGCAGAGAAAGTAGTGATCTTGGACGATTTATCGAGCGCATACGAATGGAATATCCCAAAAGCGAATAACATATCATTTGTGAACGGGAGCATTTTAGATGACGAAATGCTGAAACGAGTATACAAAGAGAAGCCAGAGTATGTATTCCATTTAGCAGCGCATTTCGCGAATCAGAACTCCGTGGACAAACCCGATGAGGTAAAAAACCACGAGATTTTACGAGATTAACACAAGAAGATGAGGCGATAAGGACTAAAATAGCCACTGGAAACATATTTCCTATTTATTATTGCTTTTCTCGTGAAAATCCGTGTAATCTGTGGTTATAAAAAAGGCACAGAGACGAGGGATTGGACGTATGTGGACGACATAATAGAAGGGTTGTTGGCAATGGGGCAAAAAGAAGAAGCAGTTGGAGAAGCTATCAACCTCGGCTCGGGTGAGGAGCACAGGGTAATAGATTTGGCGAATATGGTGAATGTGCTTGCAGGTAATGAAGCAGGGATCAAATATACAGAGAGAAGGGATTGGGACGTCAAGTCAAACTTTTAGAAAAAGTTTAATCAAAAATTCGTATTTGTATAGCTAATGTCGAGAAAACATAAAATAATTTATAGACACAGATTAACGCAGATTAACACAGATGATAAGAATCAACACGGTTAAACTAAAATAAATCTGTGTCTTAAATAGAAGGAAGCTATACTTTA
>JAUWND010000165.1 GCA_030612835.1 Candidatus Methanophagales archaeon
AGAATAAAATGGGTGTAGTAAGCTTGCATCCTAATGAATGGCAGCGTATAGAAACTTCTCTTGGCCGAGCATGGTTACATACAATTAAGATTGGCGATGAGTATTACAAAATTGAATTTCATTGCAGGTTAGCATCTAAGAAACTCCCGGAGGTCCCAGAGCGATATGCCAGCGTGACCGAAGAGGATTTAGAGGAGTATTCAATTCTCAAAAGAGAAAAAGAGCTTGCCGATAAATTTGCAGATAGGGGTAAGCCTTTTAAGATGAGCATAAGTCTCGATGAATGGTTAAGAATAGAAGATTTTTTTGATAAAAAGGGCTTAAAAACGATTGTGTTTGGAGGAGAGTATTATGAATTCGAGCTTATAAGTAATTTAATAGTCCAAAAATACTATGCAAATATAACTAAAGAAGAATTAGAGGAATATCCATCTCTTAAAGAGGTGATAGAGCTCGCAAATAAAAGCGAAAATGGTCGAGCGGCATTTCCGTAAACTTAAGCTAAATAGCGACATAGCATGTAGTTTTTAGAAAAGATGTAAATAATACTTTTTCATGTATATTTATTAATATATAACAACTATACCTATCGTGACTTTCGGTGGATGGATACCCTTTTTAGCGTCACAAAAGTGTGTGTGGAATTATCAAGCTCTGCGATTAATTGATGGATGTTTGATAAGGCTGGGTCGTAGATGAGACCTATCGTGGGCTACGCGTTTCACCTAAAAGCGAGAGATATATAAAGTAGAGGTGAAACAAGACATTATGGGCGTGAAAGAGGTGTTCCCTGAGTTCTCTGCAATTTTATCTGAAGATGCGATTGCGGAACTGGCGAAAGAATATGGGGTGGAAGACAAGCGTAAGAGGAAATTAACCGTTGTTCCTTCCTTCTGGCTAATGGTACTGTCTGCGATTGAATCGGCTCCGCGGGGCTGCCTGTCAAAACTGGTTGCCTTTTTCACTGCGTCATTCTCCCTCATTTATCCCGGTGATCAAGTAACAGGGCTCAGTCGCATGGCGCTCAGCAAGAAGCTGTCGGGCACCAACTGGATGTTCTTCAGGGGCGTGTATAACCGACTGCTCACGTGCTATATCAACTCGCTCGAGCCCGATGAGAGATTCTTCTTCGCACGATTCAAAGACTGCTTCGCTGTGGATGGAAGCGTTATACGGCTCAATAAGACCATTGAAAAGGTATTTAAAAGCACGAGTAAATCCCAAGCCGCTTTGAAGTTAAATACCAAATTTTCAGTGGTAAACCTTGCGGTCACCAAGTTGCAAGTCACCGAAGGTAAAAGGCATGACAGCAGATTCCGTTTTATCACGAAAGCGCCAAATATCCTTTATCTCTTCGATCTGGGATACTGGAGTTTTACGAGATTCAAGAAAATCGTTGAAGCAAAGAGCTTCTTCGTTTCCCGCTTGAAGAAGAGCTGCGACCCGCTAATTGTCGCCGTTTCTGATCTGAAATGGGCGCATCTGGTGGGTAAGCGGCTCTCTCAGATAATGAATGCTCTAAATAATATGAATGAGCTGGATGTGAAGGTACAACTCACAAAGAGCAGGAACTCACAATTTAAGACCGAATTGCGGCTCGTGGGGATACTACACGAAGGAGAATGGCGATTTTACGTGACAAACATCTTTGATGCAATATTTACCCCGCAGGTTATCTACGAGCTGTATTCAAAACGCTGGATCATCGAGATTTTTTTCAATGACATCAAGCATATTCTAAAGCTATCGCACATCTTCTCGAAGAACAAGAACGGCATCATGGTGGAAATCTACTCAGCGCTTATTTTTTATCTCCTTGTTAGGATTATGACGGCCATTGCAGCGGAAAACTCAGGTAGGAAGATGACCGACTTCAGTTTCAAAAAAAGCGTTGAGATTTTCAGTGCTTTCTTCTTAATCCAACTATCAGAACTTATCCATGGAACAAAAGCGAAATTTATCGCGTTTTTCCAGAAAGTCGTTAGTGCCATCGCCTGTAACTGCCTGAAACCCCCGCCTCGTGCAACAGCGTGAGTGCAAACCGTAGAATGCGCGTTCATAGCGGGAGCTATGTCGGAAAACGCCGAATTAAAGTGCTATTTTTCTATTTTTGCCCGTTTAAGGTCTGTTAAAATGCGGGTACTCGTTTCTCATCCATTGGATGTGAAAAAAAATATAAAAATGTGATTGTTTAAGATTGAAAGTTATATGCTCTCGGCGTGTTAGCATCGCCAACTTTGGTTTTGTGCTGTCTTTAAGTTTACGGGAATGGGTCGAGCGGGATTGAAAGTGCATCCTGACGAATGGGAGCGGATTGAGACTTTTCTTAGTGAAAAGGGCTCACGCAACATCAAAGTCGGTGATGAGTGCTATGGGGTTGGATTTATATGTGCATGAATGGAGATATGTTTAAGGAATGAGATTGATACAATCGGCGGAAACGAGGAAAAAGAGACTTGCAATAGGAGTTTTATTATTTGTTACGATATCGCTCATCGTTTTTTGGAGTGCTTTACCATGGATGGAATATTCTAATGCTTATGATAAGGGAATGGAATACGCTAAAGAAGGAGTACGTTTAGCCGGGCATGCTTCGTATGAAATTCCTTTTAATTGTGAAGAAGCGGAGAGATTGAGTTTGTATGCATCCGAGAATTTCTCACTTGCCCATTCAAAGTTTGAAGAAGCTGCTGAGGTAGCTAAAAATAATCCCATTAGAGTGCACCTCGTTGGGTATATTCACCGTTTTCTGAAGGATGAAAGAGCAAGAGCAGGAACAGAAGCAGAAGAGATGGCAGATCGCTCATTAAATTGCTCTGAACTTGCCTTGGTCATGCATGATAATATCAAATACATAAAGGAGGGCAAATACACGAAGGAAGAATGGAAATATCTGCACAAGGAGATATCACAGCTTGACTCCTCAATCTGGTCAAATGCAAATGTATATACCGTGATAGGAAAAGGAGAAGTTCAAATTGTATGCCTTCTATTTCCATTTATCTCATTAGGAAAATGGATCATCGTTGTAACACTCATAGGATTTCTAATCGGCTATTTTATGAAGGGACATGAATTTGTCTTTTCCTTTATAATTGGATTTGTAATAAGCATATATTATGTAGCCCTTCATGAGTATAAGTATATGCACATTCCAAAAGAGAATCATCTTCTTTTTTTACTTGAAACGTTTTTTATCCTCTTCGTATGGGGCGGATTTGGCTTTGGATTCACCAGTTACTGTGCATCAGTTCTTGGAAGGCGGGTAAGAGAAGGGGAGAAGCCATTCTTAAGTAAGAAAGAATTGACTGGCGTAGTAATTATGTCTATCTTTGCCATCTGGCTCGTATTGATAGGAATTATACTCATTCCATATTATCCGCCAAGACTTCATCCACAAATCTACACCATCTTTGGCACTTACGCTTATCTAATTATACTCCCATTAACGGCGTTTTTATATGGAATCTGGAGCAAAGAGCGGCATGGCATAATGTCCTTTATGGTTGCATACTTTCCTTTGTTTGTCATGGGCTGTTCCTGGTTGGAGGGGAGTTGGCTGTGTTTCCCCATCGGTGTGCTATTGGGATTGGCTGGATTAGCAGGTTGGCTTGTGAGTAAAATGAGAAGTGCGAAGAGCGTTTAGAAGTGATTGCTTAATATCAGTGTAAATAGTTAGTTAAAATTAAAAAAATGAAAAGCAACGAGAAATACGGGATGAAGAGCAAAAAACTTTTAAGGATATTGAAAATATCAAACATATATGGAGGTCTCCTTAGCCTTCTTATAGTGGGTGCATATCTTTTCTTCACGATTGGTTTTCCCGGCACTTTCAGATATTTGCCAATTCAAGCGGTTCTTTTGCCCCCGGGAATCATTTTGGTCACTGTGTTTTCCTACCTGCACCTGAGTTACTATGGAAAAGCATCAGACGAAGTTGTATGTCCTATTTCGATAGGAGTAATCATAACTTTGATGTGCCTAAGCCCTGGTTTGATTATCATTGCCCTTTTCGTAATACCTGCCTTGCGTTACGGAGATATTCTACCGCTACTGCATCCATTATTCTGGATTCCGTTTATTCTGGGAAGTATTGGCATAGTCCTGGGTATCCTTTCCATATTTGCCGTGTTGTGGATTAACAGGATAAGGAAGGTTCCGGGTGAATTGAGGCTAAAGCTAAAGAGGTGGAAGATAAAAGGATTGTGGCCCGGCATAGCAATTTTAACACTGGGTGTTATTATCGCCGGCGCTTCGGTATTGTCAGGTCCTGTGGGGAAAACTGAAGTTGCCTATGAAGTAATGCTTGATACAGGCACGTCAGAAGAAACAACATTTTTTCTGCCTGTTCCCATAAACGAATCAATTGGAGAAGTTGCAGATGTGATGAACGAGTTAAAAGTGGTTGACGGAACAGCAGATTGTAAAATCGTGGACACCACGCATGGAAAGGCATTAGAAGTGCACACAAAAGGGAAATGCACTTTGTCCGCGAAAAAGGAACGTGGATATAAGGGTTGGGAAGAAGGAGATGGGTGGTTGTACAGCTACAATGTCAGCATGCTCCACGGGATAAACAAAACAAAGAGAGGGGGAACAGTCTATGAAGTATGGGTCTTTTCCTCAACTGCAAACACAACTTTACGCATTGATTTAGCGATGGATGACGGGACAAACAATATCTTAAGCTACATTAGTGTTGGCTCAACTCCTACTGATCCTTTCACCTATGAAGTTCCTTTAAAAGAGGGTTGGCAAACGGTTAAGCTGGCACGGCGCTTGCTGTGCTATGACTGAGCATAACTTCAACTTGATTCGTAGCTATCGAAAAGCTTATAAGCTATCAAATTTACTTAAACTTGTGATGAAGAACAAAACAAAAATATTCGGAATGGGCCTTTTATTGATATTTAGCCTGCTAATTTTCCCGAATATAGGCATGGCTTGTTTTAGCCCGACGGACAGTTTTGCCACAGAAGTAGCTTTAAACAAACCTTCTATAACTTATGATTTAAGCGGAATAAAACAATCAAAAGATGTTACAGTTATAGAAAAAGAGAAAGAAGAAAGTCCTGATATTCCAGAAGTGGTATATGAAGAGGTTTCAAAACCTACACCTATAACCCCTACTGAAGTTCTTACTAGAGAACCATCTTACTTACCAGATAGACCAGAAACGTGGGGGCAAAAATTACC
>JAUWND010000079.1 GCA_030612835.1 Candidatus Methanophagales archaeon
GATTACACAGATTTTCACGAGAAAAAGAATAATATTGGCATAGTTTCAGTACACTATTAACTAATTTATACTCCAATAATCCTAAGTTCTTGTGTTAATCTTGTGAAATCTCGTGGTTTTTTTATGTTGCTATACAAATACTTGTTTTTTACATCTATCACCATTGCTTCACCAATGAACTTATCGATTGGATAATCGTCTAATTTCTTGCCTGCTTCTAGCATATGAAATGGAGCATCTACATGTGTTGAAAAATGAGAGCCAATAGATATTCTCTTTTCGTTCCACCCATCTACCCTTATAGTTGCTACTTGTTTGATTTCTGGTTTGGGACCACCCGGAAAGGTTGGGGTCTTAATATCTATCGGTAACGTTAAATCAACTATGTTCATGATATCGAAAAAGAATGATTTTATGGTTTAAAAAGTTTGGGTGCGTGGTGTCGGCAGACGGCTGGTTTGATATATCTGTCGGCACAATCGATTTTTCTAGTGAAATCACTATACCCCATAATTTTACCGCAGAGCGCGCAGAGAACGCAGAGACATTAGAAAAAACAAGCGGAGTTTAGAACACACTTAAACTCTGCGCCCCCTGCGATCTCCGCGTTGATAAATCACTGGTTTTTTCGATTGTGCCTATCTGTCCCCTTATCTTGACGAATCTAAACCGCTAAGTGACTACCTGCCAACGAAACGAGCACAGTACAAAGTCTTTCATAATGGTGGTGTGGCTACTGTTTCTATTGATCAGAATGTAAATAGGGGCAGGTTTACGAGCCTTGGTGTTTTTGTGTTTGACAGTACCGCGAGGGTTGAGCTCAGTAGCAATGGGGTTGAGTTCTGGCGTTGTGTTGCATTTGATGCGGTCAGGGTTTGTGCCTGTTGTTCATGATATGGCGGTGACAGATGTGTATATAATGCCACCATTGATGTCTGTCGAGCAGTCAACTGCGATCTGAGTGGCGGTTACGAACCTCGCTCTCCACACTCACCGTTTAATGTATGTGCCCTATGAAATTTTACTTTAAAGCTCACCAACGGATTCTAATGCTTTTTCGTGAATCTCACTGCTTAGTCGGAATCCTGCCATTTCTAACTCTTCAAGTTTTTTTCGCAGGCTTTTCACGATATTTTGACGCTTTGCGAGGATAAGAATGCCAACAGTGCCGAGGACTTTTATCCCGGTTAACTCTGCAAACTTCCTTGCATCTTTCTCAAAGCAATCAAGACTGAAGAATCCGCAACGATATTCATCTCCCCTACTTCTCCAGTGTCTCAAGTGTCTCAAGTGTCTTCAAATCCTTCTCGAACTCCTCTTCGTCATAGCTTCTTAAGATACCTTCCCTCGCCAGGAGTTCGTGGAACTCCCATTTTGTCATACACGCAAGCTCACGTGCCTTTCCGAAGCCAAGCAGTCCTCTTTCATAGAGGCGAGTAGCAAGTTCAGCTCTCAGACAACGCTCCGTATCTCTCTTTGGCACCTTCAATGAGAGAAGCACTTCCTCTGGTATTTCAAGATGCATATTTATTCTTTCTTGTATCATTGCTTATATTCTTTAAAGTTAGATTTATATAATGGGCTGTATACTATACTTTTGATTAAGAAGCATAAAACTAAGAGTGGTGGAGAAGATGACTCAGACCGTGATAAGGACGAAGCCGGTTAATCTTACCGGTTTGTGGAAATTAAAAGTGTTACTTCCGGAAACAAGAGAGTTGTTAGACCTAATGGGGGAATTGAGGAGAACCGGTAAGATAGAGAAAGATGAGCAAATCCGTGATACATTAGATGAATTAGCGAAAGAAACGATGGATGTTTTAAAGAAACGGGGGATTTCGCTTACGGTGGATGATTTTCTGAAGGAACGGGAGCGATAAAAGATGGAGTATATTGAATGAGATTATAACTTTAGATGGTCACTTTAAAAGGGTGAAAGACCAGATTAGGGTAACTATTTTGCGTGATTTTAAATCACAATGAAATCAAAAAAACCGAAAAGCTTTTAGGGAACTCCCTGTAAATAATTTACCAATTTTGATAATTATCATAGACACCGATTTCACAGATTTACACAGATGCTACTCTAAAGTCCTGATTGTTAAGTTTTTACGGATTGAATAAAAATTAAAAAAGCAATTATTGCGCTACTTTAAATCTGTGTTAATCTGCGTTAATCTGTGCCTTAAAAATCATTGGAAAATGATACATACTGTTCTGGTAAATTATTATTCGTGAGTTCCCTAATCTTGTGGTTACAATTCCAGGAATATTCATTTTAGCATCCGTTTAAGGAATTTCCCCGTGTAACTCGCCTCGTTTGCCGCAACCTGTTCGGGCGTGCCATAAGCAACAACCATGCCGCCTTCGTCTCCTCCTTCCGGGCCAAGGTCAATAATATGGTCGGCCGATTTGATTACGTCCAGATTATGCTCTATAACCACCACTGTGTTTCCCTTATCTACAAGATCGTCAAGCACCTTTATCAATTTCTTCACGTCATGGAAATGAAGTCCAGTTGTCGGTTCATCAAGTAGATATAACGTCTTACCGGTAGCCTTCTTTGATAGTTCCTTTGTTAACTTAATCCGCTGTGCTTCACCACCCGAAAGAGTGGTAGAACTTTGCCCGAGTTTGATATAGCCCAATCCCACTCGTATCAGCGTTTCAAGTTTGTTTCTGATAGTGGGAATATTCTCAAAGAGCGCCAGCGCTTCTTCAACGCTCATATTAAGTACTTCTGCAATCGATTTACCTTTATATTTGATCGCCAAAGTTTCATTGTTATACCGTTTTCCACGGCATTCCTCGCATTCTACATATACATCAGGCAGGAAATTCATCTCGATCTTGATAACGCCATCGCCGTTACAAGATTCGCATCGTCCGCCTTTGACATTAAATGAGAACCGCCCGGGCTTAAACCCATGCTGTTTCGCGTCTTTAGTCGCAGAAAATATCTTCCGGATCTCGTCAAAGACTTTGGTGTAGGTTGCGGGATTGCTGCGTGGTGTTTTCCCTATCGGGTTCTGGTTGATGACAATCACCCGATCTATTTCTCGTCCGAATATGAGCTGGTCATGCGATCCTGCTCGTTGTTTGGAATTATACAGTTTCTGCATCATCTCTTTATATAATATCTCGTATATCAGTGTGGATTTTCCGCTGCCTGATACGCCTGTAACCAATGTTAAAACCCCAATAGGTATGCAGACGTCAATATTCTTAAGATTATTCGCCTTACAGCCTTTGAGCTGAATGAACTTACTGGATTCTCTTCGTTGCGTGGGCATTGGTATGCTCAATTCACCGGACAGATATTTCCCGGTTAATGATGCAGGGTTACTTTCTATCTGTTCCGGCGTGCCCTTTGCAACTACCTTGCCGCCCTGTAATCCTGCTCCCGGACCCATATCAACAACATAATCCGCTCTTCTTATTGTCTCTTCATCATGCTCTACAACTATTAACGTATTACCGATGTCACGTAAGCTATGTAACGTATCGATTAATTTCTGGTTATCGCGTTGATGCAAGCCGATCGAAGGCTCATCCAGGATATACAACACACCCATTAAATTGGACCCTATTTGAGTTGCGAGCTTTATCCGTTGCGCTTCACCGCCGGAAAGGGTACTGGAAGCACGAGAAAGCGTAAGATAACCAAGACCGACTTTAGCGAGAAAATCAAGCCGCGCGCTTATCTCCTTTAATATCAGTCCAGCAATCGCGACCTGTTTTTTAGTAAGGTCTATGTCGTTAAAGAATTTTATGCAGTTCACTATCGACATGTCAGTAATATCAATTATAGATCTTTTACCAACAGTAACAGCCAGGACTTTTTCTTTCAGTCTTTTACCGTTACAACTATGGCATAGCGAAATCCGCATGAATCGCTCCAGTTCGTGCCGTCTGTACTCCGATTCGGTCTGTTGATACAATCGTTCAGACTGCGGTACCAGTCCTTCCCAGACACCACGATGAGACCAACTTGCATCACCATTTTTCATCGACATGCTAAACTTGATCTGCTCATTTGAGCCGTACATAAGGGCGTTATATTGCTCTTCCGTAAGGTCCTTTATAGGTGTGAAAATCTCAAAGTCGAAATGTTTTGCAACTGCTGCAACATACTGCCCCCGCCATCCATCTATTGCGTTTCGGTATATCGCAAGTGCGCCATCGGCAATACATTTGTTCCTGTCCGGAATTATAAGGTCAGGATCAAAATCCATGGTTATGCCCAGGCCGTGACATACCGGACATGCACCAAAGGGACTGTTGAACGAGAACATTCGCGGTTGTAATTCCTCAAATGTGATACCGCAGATAGGGCAAGCCAAATTAGCTGAATATACCTGCTCTTCTTTGTTTTCGGCAACTACAATTACCAGTCCTTCTGACTTAACTAATGCATTCTCTACTGCTTCGACCAATCGCGATCGGTCCTCTATATTTAACCGGTCAATAACTATCTCGATGTCATGTTTCTTATATCGTTCGAGATTTAGCTTCTCATCTGTACGATATATTTCACCGTCAACCCGAACTCGGGTATATCCGTCTTTATTCAGGTCAGTTAAGAGTTTCTCATACGTGCCTTTCTTCTGTCTTATTATTGGCGACAGCACAATTATTGCACCGTTAGTATCTTCCGCTATCTTTGTCGCTATCTTCTCGGGCGATTGTGCAACAATTTCTATACCATGTCTTGGGCAATGAGGTATGCCAATCCTTGCAAATAATAAGCGCAGATAGTCATATATCTCGGTAACAGTACCAACAGTGCTGCGTGGATTCTTACTGGTTGTTTTCTGCTCTATTGAGATCGCAGGTGAGAGCCCTTCTATGCTATCCACATCTGGCTTATTCATAACACCTAAGAACTGCCTGGCATATGCTGATAACGATTCAACGTATCGTCGCTGTCCTTCGGCATAGAGCGTATCAAACGCTAAAGTCGATTTGCCACTACCGGAAAGACCAGTTATCACTATAAACTTATCTCTCGGCAGCGCAAGATTAACATTTTGCAGATTATGTTCCCGGGCGCCTTTGATGATAATTCGTTTCATCACACTGTAAGAGTATAGGGTATCTTCTCAAAAACCTGTGGATTTTTGAGCAGATAATGCAAAATTTAAAATGCAAAGTGCAAAAGTCAACGTTCAACAGATGGCGTTAAGGGTGCTTTAAAGTCAAAAGAGTCAATTTTCATTCCCGTTTTATATTTTGTTTTTTTCAATTTGCATTTTGCATTTTGCAATTACAGTATAGGTTATTGGACTTGTTGCTAAAGGCTCAATTCCAACCCACAAAAAAATGTTTGGCCGCATAATACCCATAAAATAAATATATCCTGTGACTCTTATATATAAGGGGGGTAAAAAAAAAATGGATCCTATATTGATAATAGCAGGAATAGTATTTGTTGCATTGATCATTCTGGCGTCTTCGGTAAAGGTAGTGAAGGAATATGAGCGCGGTGTAATCTTCAGACTTGGACGGTTAGTGGGTGCAAGGGGGCCAGGGCTGTTCTTAATCATACCCATCTTCGAGACAATGGTGAAGATCGACTTACGGGTATCTGTTTTCGACGTCACGCCGCAAGAGGTTATAACCAAGGATAACGTCACTGCAAGAGTGAATGCAGTCGTCTATTACCGCGTACTTGACCCGGAGAAGGCAGTGACCGAAGTGGAGCGATACGAATATGCAACCGCTCAAATCGCTTTGACCACAATAAGAGGTGTGATAGGACAGGCGGAACTGGATGAATTGCTCTCTGAACGAGACAAAATAAACAAACGCTTGCAGACTATAATAGACGAAGCGACAGACCCGTGGGGGATAAAGGTATCCTCAGTAGAGATAAAAGATGTTGAGTTGCCAAAAGAGATGCAGCGTGCTATGGCTGCACAGGCAGAAGCAGAGCGTAACAGAAGAGCGCGTATTATTTCCGCAGATGCTGAGTTCCAGGCGGCGAAGAAGGTTGCAGAAGCTGCAAACGTACTACAACGAGAAAAAGGCGGGATGTTCATTCGAACTTTGCAAACGATAAAAGAGGCAACGGAGGAAAAGGCTACTACTGTCGTCATTCCATTCCCGATAGAGATGCTCGAAGCTTTTGGATATCGGGGCGCTAGAAGCACAAAACAAAAAGAAGAAGAAACTTCGGATGATATAGCAGAGGAATAATTTTGTTGGATTTTCTCGGGAGCTACACGAAACTACACAAATCCAACCTTTTATTTTTTCTTTTTAATTTCTTTTTTCTTTTAAGAAAGCATTATGGGGAAGCAATTCTTAGAAATCGTTGAGAAAGAGAAGGTAGAAGAAATAGTTGCCGAGCTCAGTGCGAAACTTGCAAAGCAGACGGAGAAGGAAAAAGCGGGTATCGGCGAAGCGCTCGGTAGAATTGCATCTACAGACATCTTTTCAGCTCTCAATATCCCACCCTTTGACCGAGCAACTATGGACGGCTACGCAGTGGTTGCCGCTGATACATTCTATGCAGATGAAAATAATCCCGCTTCGGTGATTATAAGCGGATATGTCCCTCCGGGCGAGTTACCTTCGCAAGAGGTAGAAAGCGGCTATTGCTTGGGCATATCTACCGGCGCACCTATCCCGAAAGGTGCAAATGCAGTTGTCAAAATCGAAAATACGTTTCTTGATGATGCCGAAATAAAAAAGGTGAAGATATACAAACCAGTCGCTCCTAACGAGAACATCATGCTTGCAGGTACGGACATAAAGCGAGGTGAGCGGATAGTAAAGGGGGGGACCACACTAACGCCACGTGAGACCGGTGTTCTGGCTGCATGTGGGCTAAACGAAGTTTCTGTACTCAAAAGACCGAAAGTGGCAATCATATCCACGGGCAATGAGATACTCGTGGCTGGCGAAGACCTCAAACCGGGAATGATATACGATGTTAATGCACAGACACTCAGCGATTCGGTTAGAGAATGCGGTTGCATTCCTTTAGCCCTTGGAATAGCACGCGATAACGTCAACGAGATTTCGAGAAGCTTAAAAGAGGCATTAAAAAGAGATGTTGATGTTATAATCGCTTCGGGCGGTACCTCGGCAGGCGTTGGTGACCTATTGCCCAATGTGATAGAAGAGCTTGGCGAGATTATCGTGCATGGCGTTGATATAAAACCCGGAAAACCGCTCATCTTCGGTGTGATCAGAGGAAAACCGGTGTTTGGATTGCCTGGGAATCCTACTTCTGCGTTGATCACCTTTAACCTTTTCGCCGCCCCTCTGCTACGCACAATAGCCGGTATCCGCTCGCTCGAAGAAGGCGAAAGGCGAAGTGCAAAAGCTGCAATCAGGATCTTCTCCGAGCGAGGGCGAAATGAATACGTACTTGTAAATCTCGTTCCGGAAAACGATGAATTACTTGCCTATCCTATTCTTTCCGGCTCCGGTGCTATTACAACCCTATCAAAAGCGGAAGGGTATATATACATGGCGAAAGGGAAGGAGATAATAGAAGAAGGGGAAATGGTGGAAGTCAAATTATTGACGAACCTGTATGTATCAGCTCAAAAATCGGTGATTATTAAGCAGACAATGCAAAATGGAAAGTGCAAAAGTCAAAGTTCAATAAAAAGCGATACACTCAGGTAATTACTTATATTCGAATTTCCATATCTAATATCTAAAGGCATACCCGCCTTAACTCAGTTTGGAAGAGTGCGCGGCTGTAGTGTGGCGTTAGATCACCTCCCAAAAGATCTTATAACCGCGCGCGGACACCGTGCTGTCCCCGGTTCAAATCCGGGAGGCGGGATTTTTTAGTAACAATGACAGAAATGAAGGAACTATTGAAGAAATTAGCTGAAGCACATGGCGTTTCCGGTCGCGAAGGCGAGATAAGGGCAATCGTGGAAGCAGAACTAAAGCAATATGTGGACGAGATAAAGACCGACAGGTTGGGTAATTTGATAGCAACGAAGCGGGGTAAAAAACCGTCTGTTATGCTTGCTGCGCATCTCGATGAGATCGGGCTTATGGTGAAGCATATAGAAGACGAGGGTTTCCTGCGATTCTCAACCATTGGTGGCTGGTTTGATCAGACACTGCTCAATCAAAGGGTGATTTTGCAGGCCGATAGCGGTGTTGTATATGGCGTTGTCGGTTCAAAACCACCACATAAAATGAAGAAGGAAGAGCGGGACAAGATGATCAAATGCGAAGATATGTTCATTGATGCAGGTGCTCGTAGCAAAGAGGAAGTGGCGCAAATGGGCATCTCTATTGGAACACCTGTCACCATAGATCGGCATTTTGTAGAGCTCAAAAACGGTATTGTTACCTGTAAAGCATTTGATAATCGAGCAGGTGTCGCGATAATGATAGAAGCACTAAAAAGGGTGAATACTGAATTTGAGGTATATGCAGTGGGAACGGTACAGGAGGAAGTAGGGCTGAAAGGAGCACGAACCGCAGCTTTTGGGCTCGACCCCGATGTGGCTATCGCAATAGATACCGATATAGCAGGTGGGCACCCGGGAATAGAAAAGAAAGACACGACAGTAGAGATAGATAAAGGTCCGGTAATCACCGTTTCTGATGCCTCGGGCCGTGGTATAATAACGCCACTCTCGGTCTTGAAATGGCTTGAAGAGACTGCCTCCCACCACAAGATAGAATATCAACTCAGTGTATCGGAAGGCGGTATGACAGATGCAGCTATAATTCATCTCACAAGAAGCGGCATACCCACAGGTATTATTGGTGTGCCTACAAGATACATACATTCGCCTGTGGAGCTGATATGCATGAAGGACATCGATAAATGCGCTGAGCTCATTGCACGGGCTGTCGAGCATGTGGGTGATTACTTCTGAGGTTCGAACTACGTTGAGATGTATGAAATAGACGAGGAGATAAAGAAGAACAAGGCGTTCATAGATGCTGTGGTTATCTCCGGTGGTGAACCGTTCATGCAACCGCGAGCAGTAGCGGGGATCGCGAAATACGCAAGAACACACTCGCTGTTCGTTGCCGTGCAGACAAATGGGTTCTATCCCACGGTTATCGAATCTATGCTAAGGCAGAATTTAATTGATAAAATCTTCCTCGATATTAAGGCGCCGCTATCAGATGAAGAGCGTTATGATATGATAGCAGAAGATCTTGAAGAGGCCGACGCCGCAAACTGCCCGTATGTAATACAACAGGGGCGAGTTGAGCTCATTCCGGATAATGTAATAAAAGAAGAGGATGTGTTCAGCATGGAGGATTTGAAGGAACTCGCAGCACTTGCTTACGTTCATCTGAATGATGTCCGAATCCGAACCCGGGACGGTGGCGAAGAAGTGATTTATAGGTGACAAGCCATGGTAAGCTTTTTTCTTGAGGCGGTGCCCGCAAATGTGCTTATTGCAAGGGCTATTTGCAGCGATAACGTGGCTAACAATGCTAGTTACATCTGCTTCGGAGCATTGATAAGGATAAGGGGAGATAAAAGACTCGTTTTGAAGCGAGGTATCGTTGAACAGGCAATTGGTAGGGCGTTGAGTGAGAACGAATGGCAGAGTGTTACCTGGAATCACATCGGTACCATTTCCAAATCGGGCCGAACCGAGATTGTATTCGAGGATTCCGAAGAATCCAGAGTACTTGATGAGTTCTGGGATAAACGGTTAGAGAATGTGAAAAAGAATAAAAGTTAAAAAGTGCTTATTGTATATTCAAGTAAAATGACAAAAATAGAACTCGTTTGCTGGAAGGATAAAATCGGTGGCGAAATAGAGCGACAGGTAACAGATGCGTTCAGCTATGGCTTTACCATTGGTTCGCATGGCGAATGGGAGATGGCAATAGCGAAGGAGGATAAAGAAGTTTCGAAAAACGAACTCGTGAACATAACGATAGAAGATATAGAGTTGCCGCCAAAGGCGATAGTCTTGCCTTGTAACATAATGCGACATGCACTTGGCATTGTTTCTTCGCTCGCGGCTGTGGGACAGCCAAAGAGTGTAGAGGAAAAGAGAGTGCTTAATGAAGCTATTTTTCACCCCATGTTTGATGGTAAGGTAAGTAAAGGCGAATTACTCTCTGTTGTGAATATATTTTATGCTGCGGTAGAGCGAAGGCTTGCGAGAGGTGCTGCGGAGAAGTGGCTGCGCGAGCGATACAAGTATTAGCTTTCGTCGGTGCGCCCGCGGCCGGGAAGACAGAAGCGGCATCGGTAGCTAAGACGCTTGGCATTCCGATCATAACCATGGGTGACGTGATAAGGGCGGAGCTAAGAAGGCGAGGTCTTCCGTTAAGCGACGAAAATGCGGGCAGAATTGCATCGGAGCTGCGAGCGCAAGAAGGAATGGATGCAATTGCAAAACGGTGCATCCCACATATAAAAGCGATAGCGGGTAAAAAAGCGGTTATCGTAATAGATGGTATAAGGGGCATCTCCGAAGTGGAAACGTTTAAAAAAGAATTTGGCACGGATTTTACGCTTGTGAGAGTGGATGCCCCTCTCAATCTCAGATATGAGCGGATAAAGACCCGTGGCAGAGGTGATGACTCGCTGAGTATCGAGGGATTTAAGGCGCGAGAAGAGCGGGAGAACGGGTGGGGAATGGTAGAAGCAATGAAAAATGCGGATAAGGTTATAACGAACACGGGTTCTCGGGAACTCTTTAAAGAACAGATAGAAGAGATTTTCGCTTTTTCGAGACTGAAACCGGTATAGAACCATGAGATTACACAAGATTATACAACGGCGCTTGCGACATCTCTGCTTTCTGTGGCGGCCAACCTGTATTGTCTCTTTGCCCTACTTCCTTTTCTCATCAAAATACCAGTAGAATGGAAGTTCCCTAAATATGTAGATATTGTAGTAAGTCCCACTTTCTCATCATACACGTCTTCATATATACACCTTACCTCTGAAGAAGTGAACCAATCCTTTGGTGCCTTTTCATCAAAGCGCAAAAAAGATGCCAATCGCTCCTTTATCGTAAGTTCTTCGCCTTCATAATAATCATCAACTGCCGGCGAAGAAAGGTGCGTCTCCAAAAACTTTGTCACGTCATTTATAGTCATCTGTCGGAGCAGCTGGATTTGTAAATTGCCCTCCTTCTCCAGGGTTGTTTTTGTACCTTCTTCATCCGTTACCTCTACCCGCACCTTTAGCATCGCTTTCACCTGTTCACATGTTCAGTGAACAAGTGAAGGTAAGGAAGAGGTTATATATAAAGGTATTGCTGTAAATGTACAAAATCTCATTAGCGTCACTTGCTGATTTTTGACGTTTACCCCTTTTTATTTTACACTTTACACGTTTAATTCTATGCTCAACCGCAGCCAAACTTTTGAGTTAACACCTCTATTTCCTGTGGAGTGAGGTAGTGAACAGTGAACCTTGCTAAAACTTTATAGCATGAAAGACAAAATTATTAAGTAGTAGAAGGTAATGCAAAATTGACAGAGAAGAAAGAGTACTACAAAACCTTAGGTGTAGATCGCGGATCATCGCAGGACGAAATAAAGCGTGCTTATCGGAGATTGGCAAAAAAATATCATCCTGACCTCAACAAGGAGAACCACAAGGAATCCGAGGAGAAGTTTAAAGAGGTATCTGAGGCTTATGAGGTGTTGTCAGACCCCACAGAAGCGTGTAAACTACGATAAATTCGGGCATGCGGGTGTTGACTTCGGTCC
>JAUWND010000139.1 GCA_030612835.1 Candidatus Methanophagales archaeon
TCAGGATTCTGGAGGGTATGGTAGGCGATATAAAAAGCGCTTTGTACGCGGTTTCGCTCTTATTTGACGATAATAGGGTGGTGCCCGGCGGAGGTGCGGTGGAGACCGAATGTGCCGCACAGTTAAGGAGATTCGCAATGAGTATAGCAAGCAAGGAGCAAATGGTAGTAGATGCTTTTGCGGACGCTTTGGAGTCTATACCGCGGGCGATAGCGAAGAATAGTGGGATGGACCAGATTGATACACTTACAGAGCTAAGAGCTGAGCACTATGCAGGTAACATCAATTTAGGGATTTCTGGCTTGGACAAGAAAGTTAAGGACATGATGGATGAGGGGATAATAGATCCAATGCAGGTGAAATTGCAGGCTATTATCACAGCTACCGGTGCTGCGATCGGAATGATAAGAATAGATGATTTGCATATAGCAAAGAACGCAGTGACGGAAGAGGCGAATAATCCGGAAGCTCAGATCGTCGGTAGAACGCGAGATCTGATAGAAACAGAGCAGCAGTCTTCGGGATTCCAAATGTCCGGTGGGCGATTGAAATACGGTAGAACGGGCGAGAAACATCCGAAGTCCGTGTATAGGAAGGATTGAAGCTTTTGAACTCGACAAAATCCGTGTCTTTGTATGATATTTCGCATTTATTCCCCTGCTTCTGGCAACTTTTCATCTGTTTCCAGTCAGCAAGCGGTCAGAAATATCTCACAATTGCTGTTCTTACTTGAAATTATTTGAATAGCATCCGCTTCATACACGTGAGATTCCAGGACTATTTTTTTATACCAACACGATCATCCCTCTTTTTTCTCATACTCTAATGGAATGAAATTCTGTGCTATATATCTCTATTGATATGCGCGTTGTAGTATTGCATGGATAAATTATAAAGACCTTTTTTGATACAAAAGCCGTTCAACAATTCAAAATCGAAAGAATAGCAGAGGGTTTGATAGAACAAGCGGAAATATTGAAGCGAAGGAAAGTAGAAAATAAGAATGTGCTGGACATAGCTGCAGGACCGCTTGTGGCTATTGCCTAATGACACACAAATAACACCGCTGTTGGGGTACCCCGCTGAGTAAGATAAAAGACGGATGTGATTTTATGTAAGAGGCGAAGCGCTGAAAGGCGGGTCGCTGAAGAAGGGTGCTCTGCCCGCTCCTTACACCTGTGCTTTCCAATGAAAGCATCTGTTATCTAGTGTGCCCAACAGCGTTGCAAAACCGGAAAGAAGCCATAACCTAAGCGCACCAGCCATTGTCTAATCACCACTACCTCTTCAGCTCGGGTGTCCAGAATGTGCAGAGCCAATAATTTTTGCCGAGAACCATCATCCCCGTTTCGTCCATATATGCAGCATTTCTGATTTTATTGATATTTCCGAAATAAGCGTTCTTACGGGCTTCTCCTACCTGTGGGGTCGCATCCGGAATGCCCGTAGGCGAGATAGCGAAGGGTTTTTGATGAGAAGCTCCTCAAAACTCCACAGAGGCTGAATTTTCGTGTGCTGAAAGCAGTGCGTCTTTCTATTTAAATTTTTCGTAAAAGGAAAAAAGCGAAAACTTTTTATAGGGATAGGTAGCTATACATACATTACAGGAAATGAAAAAGTTTAGAGATAAGTACTCTATGAAAAATGTTTTGGTGAGTTTCATCTGTGCAATAGTGATTTTTGGGTTGATTGGGACTTTAGATGCATGTTTGGATGGATCTTCAGCAAATAAGAATTTGGTTTTAACTACTGTAACATTTGACTATTTTAATACATCTGAAGATTTAGATGATTGGTTTAATGGTGAGACAGAACTATATATTACAACACTGGTCAAACAAGAAGGCGGTCCTGGAGATTCCGCTAGAAATTGTCCGCTGTATTCTCAAGCCACAGTTGGATATATACAGTTTAATGATGATACTACTAACGGCGTACCCGACGACCCTCAGGATCTTAGAGTTGGAGACGGAGGCAAGTTTCTGATTATAGATACCCAGATAATTAGGAGATGATATTAAAAAATGAAATGTAAGATGAGATGCCAGGAAGCGATAATTGGCATTGTGTTGGCTGCAGTAATGCTCGCTTTGGTATTAGCAGCGATGATTGGAAGCACTGGTGCATACAGCGAGGGTGGACCATACAACATCATCGAAAAAGATATGGGTTTAAAAGAGCAAAAAGTGTTAATAGGTCAGGATAATGACAAAGTTGATCTTGTTGTAATCGGTCTTGATGGTCAAATAAAATATTATGCGATAAATGATCAGCAATTTACAGATATAACCGTAGATTACTTGACAAGTCATTATGGCAATAACAACCTCGATACCACTGGGTGGTCAATAGGCGACTATACCTTCCGGATAAGGACAAAACCGGAATATGCATGTGGATTGGAAGCGGAGAGCGAGGATGTAGCAATATTGCTGACACCCGAATTGACAGCATATCTTTCAGTACCAGCAGTTGCAGTTGAAGACGACTTCACGGTATTTGGTACTGCGCAGGGGCAGATGGAAGTGGTGATATTGAGTGTACCACCAAAGGGTGGTGGCGGCAAGTCACTATTAGATAAAGGAGATAAAGGTCTATCGCCCAGGAAAGCAAGTGTGTCCATGACAGATGATACATACTCAAAGAAGATGACGGTGCAGGAGGATGCCACTGCTGGTTACTATGACATCTATGTGCTCTGTGCCGGAATGGACGGTGAATGGGGCACGACTGGTCAGGAGGATTTAGAAGCAGCTTTAGATGAAAGATATGGTATACCAAGTCTAACGGAGGGAGTTATAACCACAAAGACACAAGCGGAGATCGAAGATATACTTGAGGATTTGGTGACGACCCCAGGTTCTGACGATCTAATGGTGGAACTTAGACTAAAAGTGGAGACGGCATATGTAAAGCTCGATCCAGTTGCAGATGTAACAGTTGGAGAGCCACTTGTTGTAACAGGAACATCGAACAGACAGGAAGGATATGTAATTGTTGTAACCTGTAAAGGGCCAGTGGAATTAGCACCACATACAGTTAAAGTAGAAAACGGCACGTTCGGGTGTGTTTTTGATACAACAGATGCAGTGCCAGGTATGTACACAGTGATAGCAGACGATGGCGATGGGCATACGGATGAAAAAACGGTAAACATACTTCCGGCAATTACACTTCCAGTGGTAACTTTAGTGAAATCTTGCTCTCCAAGTATTGTTCCGCCGGGTGGGAACGTGACATACACGATAAATTACACGAACAGTGGTGAGGCGGATCTACACAATGTTGTAATAACCGAATACTATCCGAAGGGCGTAACGTTCATTTCCGCTTCGCCTGCTCCGGATCAGGGAACAAATATATGGGTGATTGGAACTCTCGCAGCGAAAACATCTGGAATAATAAACATAACCGTAAAGGTCCCGGAGTCAAGGGCATATAGCTTCTTTGAGAGTGGCGGTGTAACAGGAGAAGGTTTTGTGATGGTGAGCAAAGATATAGCCACAGGGCAGAAGTCCGATACACTTACGAATGTAGTAACACTATCCTGCACTGAGCTTGGGCCTGTAAGCGCTACTGCCTCTACAACTGTAAGTGCCGTGTCAGGGACTAGCATTAGTGTCACAGAGCATGGTAGCGGTATCTACGAATCAGATGAGAGCTTAATGTTATGCAGTAAAAACAGGAGCATTAGCATTGTGAAGAGCACAAATGCCGTATACCGGCCCACCACTTTCAACTTCTCCAAGAGCTTCTCCGTTAACTTCACACCCAAGTGGAAGCAAGACATAGAGACCAAGAACTGTGTGTTAGACGCTGCTATACGCAAGCTGATAACGGATGCAACCTACATAGAGGACGAGATGCGAAGCAAGGCGGACAATACCAGTACCACTATGGAGTTCGATTCTTCTTTTAATGGTTCGCTGTATATAGGTGCGAGAACAAATGATACTGCAATTTCTGAGACTTACATCGGTGAATTCAACGTTTTGCAGGATATACAAATAGGTGAAGGGCCAATTCCAAGCCCCTCGCCAACACCCACACCAGATTGGCTGCCGTAGGGAACTCACGAATGATACTTTACCAGAACGGTATCATTTTCCAATGATTTTTAAGACACCGATTTACGCAGATTAACACAGATTTAAAGTAGCGTATTTGTATAGTGACATAAAAAAAAACCACGAGATTTCACAAGATTAACACGAGAAATCAGGAATATCAGGGAATAAAGTCGCTAATGGTGTACAGAAACTATGTCAATATTCTTCGTTTTCTCGTGTAAATCGGTATAATCTGGTGGTCTGTTGACAAGAAGTTGCATCGCGGATTGCCTTTGCGGCTACCCCCGCCATTCGGGGTAATCCTACCGCGGAATGCGCGGATGGCAACGTCCACGTAGTAAGCCCGCGGAACAACGTGGAAAATCTGAAAGTCCTGTTTAGATCAACTGCAAGGATAAAAAAAAGCACCATGAAGAGCGTGCCCGTCACACTGACACGAGAGAAGATACGGAACACACGCTATTACCTCGCGGATAACCTATCCAAATTCTGGTTCAAATTTGTCTATCCGAATGCGGGTTTGATTGAATCATGAGATGTTCCGGCTGTAATCCGAATGATCACGTCTCAATTCGATTCATACATTAGTTTCGCATTTGAGGATGTTTCAAAGGAGTTTCTATACAAGATCCGGCAGGACCTGCCATTTCGATTCGACAAGATCGGGCGATGGTGGCACAAGGATGCGGAGATCGACTTGGTCGCTTTAAACGAACACACGCGTGAGATTATGTTTGTTGAGTGCAAATGGCAGCAGAAGAAAGCAGGTGTGAAAGTTCTTAAGAATCTGATGGCAACATCTGAGCTTGTTGACTGGGGCGGCAGTGGACGCAGGGAACATTATTGTGTAATCTCCAAATCAGGATTGACCGCAAGTGCAGAGGCGTTTGCGCAAGAAAACGGTATCATATCCTTTGATCTTACAGATATGGTGCGTGTATTTGGGCTTAGATCTTTGTATCCTCTGCGGTGAACGCTAGCCCACCCGAAGTTTTTTGGTTGAAGATCCGGATTGTTAAGAATCCGGACCATCCGCTCGCCACTGCCAGCTAAAACGATTATTACCGCAAATCCACTATCTCCGATATCTCCGGCCCCGTTGAGATTAACTTTACTGGTACTCGTGTGTCATGCTCAACCTTAGCAACAAAATCTTTCACCTCTCTGCTCAACTCTTCGTATTCCGTAGCACCCCTGCATGATGGGTCTAACCGATCCACACCGCTCAATGCCACTATGGTCGCACCATTTATCATCGCCGAGTAAGCAGCCATCTCCGCATCCCACTCGCCTATTCGCCTCTTCCGCTTTGTAACCGTGCCATACTCCTCGATATGCAACTCAGCCGCTCTTTCTTCTTTCATCTGCGTTCCAAATGGACCTTCGCCCACACGCGTTGGAAATGACTTGAATACAACTATTACCTCATCTACTCGTGTAGGTCCAATGCCTACATCAGCAGCCATCTGAGATGCGGTCGTATCTTTAGAAGTAACGAATGGATAAGTCCCATAGAGCAAAGAGATACCAAAACCTTGCGTCCCTTCTATCAGTACGCCTTTACCATGGTCAAGCGCCGTGTTTATCTCCATAGGCGCATCACAAATGAATTCCGCCAGCTCTTTTGCATCTTTCGCCTGTCTCGCCGTCCTATACGCTCTTGCTGCATTCGCAGGTCCACAGCCACTGCCCGTGGATCCTATTTTGTTCTTCAGGTTGCTATCTTTTTTGTCCTCATCGATATGTTTCTGTTCTATTATTACGCTTCTTCTATCTACACCTACTCGCCCCTTTAACCCGAAGGAAGATACTTCCTCTTTTAGCACACTTGGATTAACCAATACGCCAGCACCGATAAGAAGCCGTGCAGGTTCATATATGAACCCGGAAGGCACCATCCTCAAAGCATATTTCTTGTCTCCTACTACAACCGTATGCCCTGCATTGGGGCCTACACCGCCTCTCGCTACCACTTCCGGCTTGTCATGTCTTGCAAGATACGCGATTATCTTGCCTTTTCCTTCATCACCAAAAAATCCCCCTACTAATATTGTTGATGGCATGGTTATTACAAACCTTTTCTTAGAAAGAAAAGCTTTACCAAAAGAACTTATTTGTTATGTCGATTTCCCGAAGGGAAATCAGATTTTGCAAAGCAAAATCGGCCAATAATGGGTACCATCGTGCTACCAGGGGTCAGTGGGGCATGGCTGGGAAGTGGTGGAGAAGTATATATCAGGACAGAAGGGTTACGAGAAGACAGATACTGTACCGGTGATAGATGAAGAAAAGGAAAAACTTAGAGCGAACAAAACCTGGTACACATCGCTCTATAACAAACTTTTTGGAGAAAAACATCAAAAATAAAAAATCGAAAAGCTTTTATATTCCTGTGACATACTTGTAATAACAGTGTAGTTTAAGTCATCGGCGGTCGTGCTTAAGTAC
>JAUWND010000128.1 GCA_030612835.1 Candidatus Methanophagales archaeon
GACGACGCCTTGGAGCTCTGTTACAGTTGCAGGCGTTACCACAGAACTAAAAATCGGCTTTAATAAGGTTGCATTGCATTTACTCGCCTTCTCAAACTTCGTTGCTCTAAACCGGGAGCAAATGACATCGTTCTTATTGCCATATATCTCCCAGGATGATATTCCTTTTCCGCTGTAGCTCAGTTCTGTCTCGTCTATCAAAGAGGTGGACCAAGCTGCTGTTATGTTCAGCGTTGCATTATCTTCCTGGACTGTTGCGGTTATATTCTCATGATCTGTCGTTGACTTCAGGTCCAGGATCTCACTTATTGTAACTTCGCCTGGCTGCGCCCGGATCAAATCCTTCTTACGCACACCTGCAAGGTCTATACCATGCTTCAGAATCATCGTTCCGTTTCCACTTACCGTGCCCGACATATCGAAAGATACCGGCAGCTTTGTGCGGTCTATCGTCCATGTGGTGTTACCGGTGGTAACGCTCACCTCGTAATGTTCCACCGCCGATACATGAGATAAAAATACGGCTATGAGGATGATTGCCATCGCTATTCCAGTTCCTGATATTTTCATTTTTTCGCCTCTATCCCACATTCCGCACTAATATTATATATATCATAAAAAGTTTATAAATAGGCAACCGGAGTTTTTTCACGTTTATGTCCTGCCTTCTTAACCATAGCCTTAACCCTCTCGACCTTATCCATATCGCAACCTGCGAAATCATTTGACGCAATCGCCTTCAATACCCCATCAAGTACCTCGTAAGACATTCCGATCTCCGCTTCATCCGTTTGCCCAGCCCAGAGCCCAGCAGAAGGTGGCATCTCTATTATCGCTTTCGGGATGTCCAGCACCTCAGCCAGAGCTCGCACTTCGGTCTTCAGAAGATGGCCCAATGGGAGTAGATCCACACCACCATCGCCGTATTTGGTGAAATAGCCAATCATGAGTTCGCTTTTGTTTCCTGTACCGACAACCAGATAATTCAGCTTATTTGCGAAATAGTAAAGCACAAGCATTCTCAGACGCGGCTTAAGGTTCGCCGTTGCAATATCCCTCTCGTATGCCTTAGATCCTAGCGTTTCAAGGACCGTGAGGAAGATCGGTGAGAGGTCAACCTTCCTCGTTTCTATATCAAACTTTTCCGCTACCTGTTTCACATGCTCTATATCCTCAGGATCACTGAAACAGGGCATTATCAGTCCAAGTGTGCTTTTAGGGAATGCATTCTTGCATAATACCGCAGTTACAGAAGAATCCAAGCCACCGCTCATACCTACGATAACACCCTCTGCAGATGCTTCTTCTACCTTCTTCCTTATCCATCCGCTTAGCAGTTCTGCCACATTATTCATATTCACACTTTATAATATCTTCATCATTCATGTATGATGATGCAATTCAAGATTTCATACACCTTATTCATATCGCTATTTTTCCGCATGACGTCTGCTAATTTATTATATTCTATATCCCAATCAATCCCACCACTTTTGTCTCCCTTCTTGTACATAGCTAATCCTTTCTTCTTTCTTATGTAGTCCAAAAAAGCTTGTCGGAATCCATCGTTGTCAAATATACCATGTATATACGTCCCTATGACGTTACCGGAAACAGCACCACCAACATCAGCCATAACCTTCTCACCTGAGCGTTCAACAATCGTAAAGGCATTTTTTATTGCGCCATCAGAGAAATGAGTCCGCCCCATATGTATTTCATAGCCCTCTATAGCCCCCTTGTAGAACTCCAAATCCGCTATCGCACGTACTTGATTCGTCATTTTCTGTGCATGGCTTTCAAATACCGTTGTAGCCGGCAGCAGGTTAAGGCCTTCTATCTCACGACATTTGGATTCCACACCTTTGGGGTCTATCAGGGTAGTACAGAGCATCTGATAACCGCCACAGACGCCAAAAACAACGCACTTACCGCTTATTGCTTTTTCCACTATCGCGGATGCGTATCCCATACTTTTAATATACTGCAGGTCGCCAATAGTATTCTTTGACCCCGGTATAATTATCACATCTGGCTCGCCTATTTCTTCCCCATTGCCAACATATCGCAGCGAGACAGTATCCTCTGCTTCTAAAACATCAAAATCAGTGAAATTTGATATATGAGGCAGGTAAACGACTACTACATTTATCTCTTTTTCCTCGAACGGCAAATTTTTCTTTCCTTTTTCCAGTGATAGCGAGTCCTCTTCCTGTATCTTAATATCCTGAAAATAGGGTATAACTCCTATTACCGGCTTACTGATTTTTTTCTCAAGGAACTCCAGTCCTGGCTTGAGTATGTCCAGGTCACCGCGGAACTTGTTTATCAGAATAGCCTTTACCAACTCTCGCTCTTCTGCCTCAAGCAGTTCGAGTGTTCCCACAATCCAGGCAAAGACGCCGCCTTTGTCTATATCGCCTACAAGCAGCACGGGCGCATCTAAAAGTTTTGCGATGCGCATGTTTACTATATCGTTCGCACGGAGGTTTATTTCCGCTGGACTGCCCGCACCTTCTATCACTACGATCTCGTTTTCACGTTCGAGATGCTCAAAGCAGTCCTTTATGAGCGTCAATGCTTTTGGCTTGTAATCGTGATATTCCTTTGCCGTCATATTGCCTATTGGCTTGCCACGTACGATGACCTGAGCGCCGGTATCGCTTGTTGGCTTCAACAAGATCGGGTTCATCTCCACTGTTGGCTCTTTAGAAGCGGCGAACGCTTGAAACGCTTGCGCACGCCCTATTTCAAGACCATCTGTGGTAACATAAGAGTTAAGAGCCATGTTCTGCGATTTGAAGGGCGCAACCTTATAGCCATCCTGGGTAAATATGCGGCAAAGCGCAGCTACAATTATACTCTTGCCCACGCCTGATCCCGTGCCCTGCACCATTATCTTTTTTGTTGCCATGTCTATGCACTACCGCTCAGATTTCGGTGGTAAAAAACCTTTTCTATCAAACTTTAAATTATTGACACCGATTAACGCGGATTAACACAGATTTAAAGTAGTGTATTGATTTTTTAGTTTTGATTCTATGAACCCGTAAAAACTTAATAATCTTTTCTGGACAGTAGAGTAGCGTCTGTGTAAATCTGTGAAATCTGTGTCTATGATAATTATCAAAATGTGTAAATTATTTGCTGGCGGTCCCCTTACCAGTCCCCACCACACCATTTTAAATATATTGTAATAGATATTCATATTACTGCAAAATAAATAAGAGAATAATAATATGATATAATAAAATAATGTTATAATACGTGGGTGGTTTTGTGATGGATGTGAAAAGCAGGGTTGGGTTGTATTGGGACAGAAGAAGCCAGACTTATGACAGAAAGGTATATAAATCGCAAAATGCTGCTGAACACTTCTGGAAGTCCATACTAAAAACTGAGATCGGGACAGAAAAAAATCTCGATATTTTAGATGTCGGGACAGGTACAGGCTTTTTAGCGCTCCTCTTTGCGGAACTCGGGCATAAGGTAACAGGAATAGACATATCCAAATGTATGCTGGAAAAATCACGGTTTAACGCTTATAAACAGAAGTTGGCTGTTGATTTTATGCATGGTGATGCGGAAAACTTGCCGTTTGATGATGGATCTTTCGACATCGTGATGAACAGGTATCTTCTCTGGACCTTACCCGATCCCAAAACAGCAGTCAATGAGTGGAGCCGCGTTGTAAAATCCGGTGGTAAACTCATACTTATTGATGGTCGGTGGCATGATCCTGCAATACATATGCGTTTACGCCGATTCCTTGGTGGTATGATTGTCTTTTTGACAGAAAAGCGAAATCCACGCATGTTCACGAGCCATTACGCTACGATAAAAGATCAATTGCCTTTTTTTAACGGCATTACGCCAAACGATGTAGTTGATCTATTTACTGAGGTAGGATTAAAGAAAATATCAGTGAATAATCTTGAAAAGCTTAGGGATTTTGAAACTAAAAACAGACCTTTGTCATATAAAATTGCAAACAGCCCATATCTCTTTTTAGCGCTTGGAGAGAAATAACGTTTATGGTGATTGTTTAGCAAACCACAAGATTACACAGATTTTCACGAGAAAACAATTATATGAATCGGGTTTTAATAAACTATTGGCCATCCCATCCATATTAACCCTAATTTCTTGTGTTAATCTTGTGGAATCTTGTGGTTTTTTACTTGACACCATTAGTGGTCAGAAACACAACGGTATTGTTGACCGGCGGTTTTGGTGGTATCCGAAGATATTCTACAAACGGTTCAGGGAGTTCATAACGTGAAAATGTGTCCAACAACCGTCTAAGCCCTTTCTCATAGATGCGATAGGATAACTTTGTTCCTGCCGGCAGCACCTCTGCCAGATGATCAAAGATCGCCTTTTTGGGTTCCGCTTGTGCCGCTACCATGATGAGTTCGGACTTCTCTTCCAAGGGCAATGTGAAATGGTTCCCCGCGATTATTCTGATCTGATCTGAAAACCCCAGTTTCTGCAACACAATTCTTGACAATTCTGCCCTGTCTGGTTCTTGCTCAATCCCGATCCCTCTTAGCCCATACAGACGACAAAGAATTATAAGACTGATAGGCAGTGGTCCGCTACCGAGAAACAGAACATGGTCTCCTGGCTTAAGCTGTGATCCTTGATATTCCGTCTTAGCCAGTTGGAGGTAATTGGGGATATAGGCGAAATTTTTGAGGGTTTTCCACGGATCCCTGCTCTTTATTATGGCTTTTGCATGTTCAACTTCGATTTTCGCTGTATACAAGCTTCTGAAACTGGTAATCGCATTAAATGCGGAACTAAATCCCGGATTATAAAGGAACTCTTCTGCTCGTTTATCACATATATCCTGTGCAATCAGATAGTCCAATCGTTGAAAAACAGTGTTAAGATTATTCGATGGGTTCTGATAGCTTCCTTCATCCTTTATGCTCCTGATTACAGAATAGATCTCCATGATTTCTTCAGGTACCGATTCCGCTGCATAATAGCACATACTATTACTTGGGCATCCATTTTTATGAATCTCAGTCATGATATATTATATAGGGGCCCCAATATTTAAATGTTTCGATATTTGCGGGTCGATTTAAGATTGAAGCCCAATTGCCACCTAAAAATTCAGATTAAATCTAAATAGATGGTATTAAATGTGACCTTTATTCATCTCGTAACACGACCGCTATTTCGGGAGATGCAAAGATGGCTCAAAAGCGGTCAGGCCTGACAAAAAGGGGCAAAGCTATCAAAAATAAAAACCGGGTATTTGTTTAGCTACTTTTTATAACCACAAGATTACACAGATTTCCACGAGAAAAAGAATAATATTGGCATAGTTTCAGTACACTATTAACTAATTCATACACCAATAATCCCAAGTTCTTGTGTTAATCTTGTGAAATCTCGTGGTTTTTTTATGTTGCTATACAAATACAAAACCGATTATTGGCTGTTCGGATAAATGGTGTCGTAATTGCAAAATGCGGAGTGCAAATGTAAAACTGCAAAATATTGAACTTTGATTTTTGCATTTTTCATTTTGCAGATACATGGTGCCCATATTTATTCCGCCATTCCTTTACCTCATCGTGCGTGTGCTCGTGAATGTGCAGATGTATGTGTCCGCCTTCGGTCTCTATAACCGTTGTTAATCCGGATATAGCCTCGTCAAGAGATAATGGCAGTTTTTCACAATTGAACCCAAAACACCTCAACACCTCAAACAGTTTAAATACATCTGGAACATCCAGATTGTTCTGCTTCAGTAACGTACCATCGAAGAATATCTCGTGTGGCGTGCCCGTTTCTATTATCGTCCGGTTCAGCGCGTATATACGGTCTGCGAGTTCAGGAATAGCATTTACGTCATGCGTTGCTATCACCATTGTAATTCCTTCTCGTTCGTTCATTTCATTTATGATCCCTATCAACTCAGTCCTGCTCCTCGGATCAAGATTAGCAGTGGGCTCGTCAAGCACCAGTATCCGCGGCTCCATAGCAATAACAGCAGCCAATGACGCCTTCTTCTTCTCGCCGAAACTAAGATGATGCGGTGACCGGTCTTCATAGCCCGAAAGCCCAAGTGACGAAATCGCCTTTTCCACTCTTTCCCGTACCTCATCTTCTTTTAGCCCCAGATTTATCGGTCCAAAAGCGATGTCATCGAAGAGGGTGGGCATGAACAGTTGATCATCCGGGTCCTGAAAAACCAGCCCTACTTCCTTTACTATCTCTTCTCGCTTCATCGTGTCCACGCTCTTACCGAATATTTCCACCTGACCTTCGGTGCCGCGTAGAGTACCAGTGAGGTGAAACATAAATCTTGTCTTCCCTGCTCCGTTCGGTCCCACTAGCGCAATCCTCTCCCCCTCATACACTTCCAGGTTTACATCTTCAAGCGCTTTTGTGCCGTCCGGATAACTATAACTTAAGTTTCTTACCTTTATCGCTTCTCTTTTCATTTCCTCTTCACACCATAGTACGATTACTTATTATCTTGATTAGCTATGCAGATACAAAGGGATAATATGCAGGGAAATAGCAAACCCTATAATAGTAGCTGCCAATATATAGTCCCGTGCATGCATCTTAAACACAACCAGCGTTTTTGGGCTTCCTGTATAGCCCCGAGACCGCAATGCCTGATACACCCTGTCACCACGTTCATAACTCCGTACAAAGAGCGTGCCCAGCGCTTTCCCTATCGTCTTGAGCGCGTATAAGTTCGTCTTCAATTTGAACCCTCTCGCAGCCATCGCTCGCCATGTCCTTTGAAATTCGACCACAAAGACAAAGATGTACCGATACGTGAACATGAACATTTGAACAAGCAGATTGGGCATCTTTAGCTTATCCAGTGCCTTTATTGTTATGTCAAACCTCGTGGTTGCAATCATCGGTAAGACGAGTATAACAGCAGAAAGAGCCCTTACAGCTACTAAAATACCGTAGTCGAGACCTTCATATGTCATCGTTACTCCATAGAAGCTGAATAATTCTGTACCAGCCACTGTAAACGGCATGATGACGATAAAAGGAACAATGAATAAAGAAACCCATTTAATATGCTGCAGAGCAAACCGAAGCGGTAGTTTTGATACGATAAGAAAAAGAATAGAAGCGAGCAATCCAATAAGCGCCAATTTCAGGTTAGGTAATAGAACAATAGAGAAAATAAGGATTATAAACGCGATTAGCTTCGCCCTTGGGTCAAACCGATGCATCGGCGAATCAAGCGATGAATACCTGTCAATCTCCGGATATTCTACCATTACTGCTCTTTATCCTCTCTCTCGTATTTCTTCTTCTGCTTCCAGCCCATATATGCCATTGCAACACCC
>JAUWND010000004.1 GCA_030612835.1 Candidatus Methanophagales archaeon
CATGCTTAGACAGTTCCGCTATGCTTTCCTCTGCAGGCTTGCCGGTCTTCCCAAACGGTTTTGTAATTATCAGCGTTTGCGATACACCAGGTGACGTGAGTTCCCGTTTTAACGATGCCGACGCGGCTGAGAACGCAGTAACGCCCGGAACAAGTTCAAAATCAATATCCATAGACGAGAGGAAAGCCATCTGTTCCAGAATAGCGGAATAGAAGCTCAAATCGCCTGTATGGAGCCGCACTACTCGTTTTCCCGCTTTCGCAAACTCCGCGTACAGTGCAAATAAATCTTCCCTGGTCTTTCCATAACTGTCTATCACTATCGCATCGCTCCGCGCATATTTCAAAATATCCCTGTGGACAAGTGAACCCGCATATAATACCACGTCCGCACTTTCTAGTTCTCGCTTGCCTCTCAAGGTGAGCAGTTCCGGGTCACCCGGTCCCGCACCTACAAATACTACTTTCGTTTTCATAACCATAATTAACCACAGATTACACAGATTTTCACAGGATTCTTCTTTTCACCTCCAAACTCTTTGTACCAAAGTTTAGTAATAAACCAACACGCATTTTGGTTGCCTTTAGATAATTTAATAACTGTGCTTCTTCAATTTCTGTTAAGCCCGATGTAGCTTTTATTTCTACTATTACTTTACTATCGACTATTAAATCAGGCTTATATTTTCTTGGGATTAATAAGTCTTTGTAATAAATATCTAGCTCTTTTTGTCTCTCAAAATGGACCTTTTTCAAATTCAGCTCGTAACTTAACGCTTCTTCATAAACATATTCTAGGAAACCCGAGCCTAACTTGCGGTGAACTTCCATCGCTGCACCGATAATCTCTTGAGTTAGGTCCTTATAAAGCCACTTCCCCTTAGTATCACGCAGTTCCCCCTTCTGTGTTAATCTCGTGTAATCTTGTGGTTCCGTATCTATCGCCTTTTTTACGATAAGTGTGGAAAGATAGTGACGTGGTTCTTCTATCTCACTAACTTTTCCTGATATTAATTTTTGGTCCTCAAACCCGACCTTAACACATAGGATAGCCTTTTCACTGCCCAGTATATCCTCGATTTTATCCAGATCCTTTGGTTTGAGGAATATCAAAGAATCTGAGCTCTCTATTACTTGCATTGCGTTTTTTGCTTTTACGTCCGGAATAATAGAAACAATCTCCGTTCCTTCCACTAAGGGAACCTGCGCAGTAGATGTGCAAGCTGAGAATGATGTCACGCCGGGAATTACTTCTACTTCCTCTACCAGGTCGTTGAAAACCTCTAAGAATCGGTAGAATGTGGAATACATGCTCGGGTCGCCCAGGGTGATGAATGCGGCAGTTTCACAGCTATTTCCTTTTGCCAATACCTCTTCTCGCGCCTTTTTCCAATACTGTTTTAGCTTAGCTCGGTCTTTCGTCATTGGGAATACAGGTTCAACCACAATACAATCCCGCTCTTTTATTACTTCTTCAACCGTGTGGAGCGCTCGACTCCGTTTAGCCTCGCTCGACCTCGGCGCTATTATCATATCCACGCCCTTGAGTATCTTATATGCTTTCAATGTGAGCAGTTCCGGGTCGCCTGGACCCACACCTATTCCATATAGTTTCATCTTTTCGCTCCATAGATTAGGAATACCGGATACGAGGGCGCGAGGGCGGTTTTACCGCCCAGGTCCTTGCCCTTGTTCAAGCAGATATTCAGAACATTCGGATTGATACCCCTGCTTTTCAGTACATTCATGGATTCTACTACTGTCTCAAGCCGGACAGCGGCGATGATAATTCTGCCTCCGAGTTTCAAGTGCTTGAATACATTATCAAGCGATTTGTCAAGGTTATCCGTACCACCAAAGAAGATAACCTCAAAATTATGCGATAATTTGACATCTTCCATTTCGCCTGATATGAGTTTGATTTGGTTATTTAAGCCGAAATCCGCTATGTTTCTTCTCGCTGTCTCAAAATTATCGTTATCCTTTTCCACTGCTGTGACGTCGCAACCTAACAGAGCGAATTCTATGGAAACGCTTCCTGAGCCGGTACCAACATCTAAAATCCGCTCGCCACCTTTTATCTGCGCCTTAGAAACGATAATCGCTCTGATTTCTTCTCTCGTTAAGCCTGCTTTTGACCGTGAGAATAAACTATCTGGTATCCCGGGTGATTTGTATGGCCACTTCATTTCCTTTTGTTCCATGTTCCGCCCATTTAATCCACGCATTCCTTACTAACTAGCCTCTATTTTCTCAATTCTCTCTATTCACATTTAATACCTGCGTCTTACCAAATATTTTACTTTCTTATATGTTTTTTCTTTTAGCACAGGCTAAATTTTCTTTTTTGTAAAAAGAAAAAGTGTTATGACGCCAGATAACGCGGATAATCGCCGCTAAAACACTCGTCCATTCGCACCACCTTCACTACCTTTTCCTCTGTCTAAACCCTAATCCACTGGTAGTTCTTTGCAGTTATAGCCATTACTGCTCTTTATCCCCTCGCTCGTATTTCTTCTTCTGCTTCCAGCCCATATATGCCATTGCAACGCCTGCAATGCCTATTAAATACCCAAATCCTGCTATAATCCTCGAATATAACGGCATTTCCGCGCTCGTTCCACCGGCTTCTGCAACGTCCTGACTTAAGTTTATCGTTGTTTCGCCTCTATGACCCGGCATGTGTGTTGCATTAACGACAACTATCTTATGAACTACGTGCATACGGTGTGCGCTCACTACGCTTATGCAGAAACACGATAGAACTATGAGTACTACAAAAATACAAATCACCTGTTTCCCGTTCATTTCCCATCACCACCAAAACTTCCTATCAACTCTGGTTTAACCTTTACCAGAAAGGCAACGATAGAACCCGTAACTACTACTTCTATTCCTTTCTTTTTGCTCCACCAAATCGCTATCGCTATAAATACCACGGTTATTGCCCATCCTGCAGCCAATACCGGCGCAGATAGAACACCATCTGATATATGCATTCCTTTTAATCACCCGAAGGAAGAGATGGTGTATCGGTATTTAAGCTTTTCTATTTTGTGTTTTCGGATTACAAGTGTTATTGGTTTGGCTAAGTATGGTGGCATAATGGCCAATATGCGATGGACTTGAGACAAAGGATACGCAGTTGGATTGATCGAATTCCACACAACTGCTACTCACTTCTATAAAACCGGTATTTTACCGTTATCTTTGTACTGTTTGTACAATTGCTGAACTCTTCGCGGGCTTACCTCCTGCACGGCTGCAATTGAACTGCTGGGAGTTCCATGAGCCATTTCCCGTATGATCCACCGGATCTTTCTTTGATTGTGTCAGTCGTCTCATGTAACTCAATCTGCTTATCTATGCACACCAAAAGCACGGGTAAAATAGATTTTTTGTTTATGGGCTTTATCAAAGTAGAATTCAATCTTATACTGTGAAGCCACGAATTATGCTTTCCGGCAATGGTGCTTTTGCACATTCCACCATGCAAATCCTTCGTGATAACGGAGCAGAAGTAAGCTGTTATCTTACCCGAGCTAATGGCAATTTTGGAGCATCTTCGGTTGGAAAAACTTGGATGCAAAGAGATCATCCTTCTCCTATTCCCATTATTCGAAAATGGAAACCCGATGTAATAATTCCCATGTCCATTGATTGGCATAATGAACCGTGGGTGACAGAGCTAAAAACACCTATTTTTTCTCCCGTTGGAGAAGCAATAAAAATTGAACGTGATCGTGATTTCGCCCGTGCGTTATGCGAAGAATTTAACATTGCTTATCCTCAGACATATTTAGCAAAAAATAAATCGGCAGCTTTAGAAATTCTTAAAAATGATCCGCAACCATATGTAATCAAAAATCCCATTTGTTCTCCTAAAAGTCCGATTCATGCCATTGTTTGTAAATCCGTAGAAGATACTTATGAGTGGTTGAATAGAGTTGATTTTTCGGAAGGCGTATTTTTACAGGAATATCTTGGTGCAGAAGAGATTGCCCATTTCGCTTTTGTTAGCAATGGGAATATTCAAAGCATTATGACGCATTGGGAATATAAACGCGCATTTACAGGAGATATGGGACCTATTGCTGGCGCACCACTGGGCAGTCTGGTGGAACAAGATCTAAATGATAAATATGGCTTGATGCGCGAATTTATATTGCCGCTTCAGCCGTGGCTGGAAAAAACACACTTTTGCGGAATACTATCTGTAAGCGCGGTTAAAAAAAACAAAAGATGGTATGTAATTGAATACAATGTGCGAATCGGTGTAACGATCAATGCATTTATTTTACAAATGCTTAAAAATCCGGCAGAGGTTATCATTGCTGTTGCAAGTGGCAGAAAAATTAAGCCGTCTTGGGATTACCCCCAAAAATGGGGCTGTTCACTTACACTTGCAGGTTACGGGTATCCATATCCATTGTCAGTAAAACCACCCAAATTACCTGTTTCACTTACTGCCACTTTGGATTGTGATTTGTGGTGGAATGAGGTAGATAAAACAGACAATGGATTATATACCTGCGGTCCTCGAATTGCGGAAGTGGCATCTCTTGCTAAAAATAAGCAAGACGCTGTAAGTATAGTATATAAAAACATTGAAAAAGTTCAATGTCTGGGGAGTTATTATCGCTTAGATATTGGGGGATAGGATAATAACCGTTCATGCGTGTTCGGATAAGAGGTTGACATTCCAACTATTGATACTTTTTATATAGCATGAAAGCGATTATTTTACCTGATGAGCCAATATATGATACCAGATAATGAAAATAGTAAGGATATATCCAGAAAGGACTTCGGAGGCTAAAATACTCCGATTGGGGCCCTGGCTCAGGGACTGTATCCTGCTCATCGACCGTGGGTAGTTCAAATACCGGTCCTTCAACAGAATTGCAGGTTATGGTGGCTTTTTCGTTAGCAGGTCGAAAGGAAACGCTAATCCGTTGATTGTTTTGGCCAATCGAAAATGGCGAGGGAACGCGATAGATGTCGTGGGGCAGAAATATTCAAGGAATTTAAGAGCCACTATCGTATGGATCAGATACCAAGTGCAAAACAAAAAAAAGTATATAGACACAGATTAACACTAATTAACGCAGATTATGGAAAGAATATAAACAGCGTGAGATAACCGAAAAGATAATTGGTGCTACCTACAAAGTACATAACACATTTGGTTCTGGGTTTTTGTTTTTTGAATCTCAAAGCAACCGGCAGGTCGGTAAGTTTAAAACGCGGTATAATAGATAAAAATAAATCCGTGCAATCTGTGTAAATCCGTGTCGGAAATGTGTTGTTATAGGTCATTATTTATGTTGTGTCGTACTTAACCGAACACCTATGAGAATCCTCCAGCGGGTTCGTAATGCCAATCCCGAAAACGCGAATCGAAACACGCATTTACGATCCAATTTTGGGCGCAATGGTCCATGTCCCTGTGGGTCGGGCAAAAAATATAAGAACTGTTGCGGCAGGCAGGCTTAATAACTTTGCATATCTTCCATCCGGTTAACCTCCGACAACCAGGTATTTGGAATAAAACTGTTATAAGATAGTAATAATGTTAGGCAATTATCACTAACTGCATCTGGGGAAAAAAAAACGATGTTAGTTGTGTTTTTTAGGGAGTGGAGTGGAGTGGAGTGGAGTGGAGTAGATTAGATGTATCCTGAAGAGGAGTTCAGAAATAGAGAGGGAATAACCTGTGTAGTGAACTTTTATCTATTGCTCTAGGCTAGGGACTTCATAGAAGCTCCTGGTACATTAGGGTTAATTTTGTAGCAGCTAGGCTAATTCATCACATTATATTAACACCTGTGGAAAAGGCAAATAGACGAAAAGAGGTTACAAGTCGTTATTTTTGAAAAATGGGCTTATAATACTGAGATATATATGGCGCTATGGTAATGAAGGAGTTCAAGGTATAGTAGACTTTGTAAGACCAAGAATCATTTGGTCCAGCGTGCGATATGAAAGAGGTTTTTAGGTTAAAAGAAGGGCTAATCTCAATCAATGTAACCGGGCAACGTCTAAGGAGAGTGGTATATGGGAAAGCCGTACGTGCTCATTGAACAAGGGTGGTCGAAAGATCTCTTCCAATTATACTGGTTTTGTAGGCTAATAGCTCACCACTTCGATCTCATCTATCCTTTCAAAGTGCTTAATATTCCTCGTAACGATCCTATTCTCGCCAAAAGAAAGAGCTATGGAGGCAATAAGGATATCCCTATCTTCGATCATTTTCGATGAACTCCTTTAGTTTTGCAATTGCACCAATATCTCTGCGATTTAGGTCGGCTATGAAAGACGTGTCGAGACAAACCAAAAAAATCACCTCAATTTTAGCTTTTTACGCGTGTTTTCCTCAGCCGCATCAAGTAATGAGGCATATTCTTCGTCAGGCGTGCATTCCTCAATCCATTCGAGTAAAAGAGTGGCGTTTCCACTTTTTAATAATTGCTCAACTTTCATTTTGTTTCACTCAACTAATATATAGTCATTCCAGGTATATTAATGCATGTCTATTTGATACGGGAAGTAATCGATTTTATTACAGTTGCTGAAAAGACAAGTAGAAGAAAAAAGGTTACGAGTCGTTGCTTTTATATCTTTCTTTTTTTTTAAAAAAAAAGAATAAACAAAACTGGCAACAAAGTGTGAAGGCTTAAGATCCTTGATGAAGTTGATAATCACCGATAAACCACGATCCTAACTCACCTTTTATTGCTTCCAATCTTTCCTCTATTTCGCTTGTGCAATCTTCTTCAGTCATATCCATATGCTGAAGTATCAAAAACAACGCCTTTATCCTTCTTGTTATCTCATTCATTCACACTCACCTTATTTTTTTCTGCGTTTAAGACCTAATCCTATACCGATCAACACCAAAACCACAATCACTGCTATAATACCCATCAGCGGGGCACCAGATATTGGGAATGCTGGTGATGCTTCTTCTGCTGGCTTCTCCTCTTTCATTACTTTACCTCTTTTCTCCGATGCTGCATCTGCCGGTTTCTTCAATTCTTCCCCTGTTTTGCTCACACCCGTTGTTTCAGTCGCATTAATGACACCTTCATCCGGTTCTGTTTCTGTTTCTGTTTCTGTTTCTGCTTCTGTACTCCTACGAGACCAGCTCCCCCCGCCGCCACCAGAGTAATATGTACTCTGTTCCGTAGATTGCTCTAGAGCCGAAGCAGAAACTATGCCCTGCATATAATCTTGCAACAGCACGTTCCCACAGGTATGATGACAGCATGTAACACCGTATTCTTCGACTGATTTTTGGTATGTCTCTGCAAGAGTGGTCTTTACGTCTTCTGGCGGATCCCAATAGCCTTTTCTTATCGTTTCGAGCATTCTCGCGGTGATTGATTGTTGTGCATAAGGGTTGTTGCTGTCGAAGAACTCATTTAAACCGAGATCGTATTTGTCCTGGACATAGACGTCATAGACTCGATTCCACATATCTTCTGTAACGAGGTCAGGCACTTCAACGTCCCATCTCCAAAATCGCTCCATAAATTCTTCCATATTTTTTGCGCCGGTATAATCATGTTCCATCATTCCTTCAATCCATTTCGGGTTAAAGTACCTGGTCATAAGTTCTCTGTTAAAGAAATGGCTCAAAGTCTCGACGGTTGGATTATTCTGATCACGCAAATTTGTTATATACAAATCAGGTGTTTCTCCTGAGACGCTCCTGACCGCCAGTGCAAGCCCCCCAAGATAACTATCAACTCCTTGATCCAAGACACCCACAACCTCAGAACTGCAGCTAAATATTCCTATTTCTATCCCATCAAGATTATGTTCAAAGATATCTCTCAATTGTACTCCCCATACATCTGCACCATACATATAACTTGTTGCACTGAGGTACACATCAGCGACCTCATCTTCATTCTCCCACATGCTACTTGCTGGAATGGCTTCGTGGAGTCCTGGGCCAAATTTACCTATATCGTGGGTAAAAATCCGCACAGTCGATAGTTTTCGTGCTTCTGTGTCATTATATCCATTATCTTTTAGCCATTGATAAAGAGAATCGCTATTTTCTTTAACATAGTTTGGATATTCGGTATCGCTTGCATTGGCTGCTAATCTTACCGCCTTTTCTAATAACTCGAATTTGTATCCGTATATATCCCGGTAAGAACCGGAAGTTGTCATTACCACATCTATTCTCGGTCTACCCAGTTCGTCTGATGAAATAAGTTCGACATCCTTCCATCTATCATGTTTCTCCCAAACAGGTTTAACACCCAAGAAATAAAGTATCTCAGATTCTACCACTCCATGATGTCTGTGTAACTCTGATGACCATAATACTACTCCTATCTTATGTGGATAGCTGTTATTATGTTTGGTTGTATGGAGTTGTAATTGCTGTTTAGCCATCTCTACTCCGATATTCCACGCCTCTTTTGTGGGCATCAAACGTCCATCAAAACTATACAGATTTTTGCCGGTTGGTAAGAGATCTGGGTGATCAACCAGATCCCCATGCAGTCCTGGATGGATATACCGCCCCTCCAGTGCACCTAATGTTCTTGCTACTTCCATTATACTTTCATTTACCAGATTTTTATACTGAATTGCAAGAATTAAATCGCTTGTGATATTGTCAGACACTTGACCCAAAACCTTATTTTGTGCATCTTCTGGACCCATGTCGTTTAGCACAACCTCTGTTAGTAACTTCGTTGTGACACCTTCGGATGAGTTTATCACAGATACATCGTCTTTGAAAGATTCTCCAAACATTGATTCAACCATTGCTACCAAACTCTCATTGGTCGGTGGTTCACTCAGTATGTGTAGCCCGTAGGGCATGTAAGATACTTTAATCTCGTTGAGATAATTATCTAACCTCTTGACGAAACTTTCAAACTTTGTAGTGTTGTCCAGTGCTGAAAAATTAACATCCAGAGCATGATCAAGATTCATATTCCTGGATTCATTGATTATAGTCTTTTTGTACTCTTCTTTCAAATAATCATCAAATGCCTGATTGTATAGTCTTATTTTTTGCTGCAAGTTTGATAAATCCCCATGCAAACCAGATGGGACCAGTGTAGGTGATAAATAGCTTACCAGAACCATCCCACCTCTCCTTTTGCAGGTTTCACAGATATAATGCAATGGCCATGAGCATAGATTCGGCATATCTTGGAGTAATAACCCATTCCAATCGTATCTGCCCAAACCAAACTGTTTTCCTGCTAATGCAGGAAATGGCGATTCTCCCAGATGAACAACCGCATCTGCACCAAATTCATTCTTCATCGCCAGGTACCAGGCTATGTACTGGTGATATGGAGGTAATTCCCCCCCCTGATAAGACGGGAATTTATTATCTGGTTGATATAATTGCCATGCAACATCCTCCCTCATCGGATGAGGCGCAATAAGCACATTTCCAAACTGGAATTTGGGAATTACAATATATTTTCCAGTATCATTTTGCCATACCATTATATCTCCCGGTGGTTCGCCCCAATAATTTATTACCTCCTCTTGCCGATCTTCCGGAAGTTTTCTGAACCACTCCAGATATCTACTTTCCGGTATTAATATGGGATCTCCAGTTTCCACAAGAGTATCTAATGCTTCGGGAGCCCATTTACCGACATTTCTTCCTTTTTCGACCATCAATTTGGTTATATTATTGACATTTGGCAGAGGTGCACTTCCCACATTATACCCCCGTTCCTGCATCTGATGTAGGACTTTCTCTATACTTGCTGGCACATCCAAATACATTTCCATACTTGTCCCAAGAGTTGCTTTTCCAACTTCATCGTGTTTATGAGTGATAACAACTTTTTTATCCGAGTTATTCATGTAGCGCAGTTTTGCCCATGAAATAGCTCTATCTGTTATGTAATCGGTTTGATAGTCTATCGGTTCGTAATGTTTTGTACCTGTTGTTTCATTATCTATTATTCGCGCATAAAAAACGGTTGGCTCAATTAGACCATCGATTTCTGACAAAGCAGCGTACTGTATCAGACGAGGTGTTATTCCTTCTCTAGTATCTTCCCATTCCGTTGGTGTCCTATAAGGGGCCCCGGTTCCATACAATACAGGCACATTCAAAGATTTAAAATTTTCCCTCTCATTAACAAAATTGGGAAGAACATCGGTTGAGATTATAACATCGACTATGGGCTTGCTATCTTTGATAAAAAATTCATCTACGTTATATTGTCTACTCGATCCATATATCGCAATAACATTGCATGCCCTTCCCTCAATCGTTCTTATCAGGTGGTCCTGAGGCTTTGTATCTTCTCCTTTTTTCGCATATCTACCAAATATAATCCCAATTGTGATGTTTTCTGGATCATATACGTGATGTGTACCATCATCAGTTCCATACCATTCGAGATATTCGGTTAAATTCTCAAAAATTATTGGCGAATCTGGATGATATATCGCCCTATCTGGATCTGGAAAGGATAGTGGTGGTTCAACTACTGCATTCAAACCACAGAAGTTCACTCCAAGGTATATTATTAGCCTTTTAGCATTCTCTTTAACTCCATAATCCCAATACTTATGGATATCAGGATGGGCACTTAGATTAACGTTGCCTGGAGATATAGCAAATGGATCCATCACGATTACATTAGTGTGTTCCTTCGCGGCGTCGAGCCTCGATGGGAAGTCAGGCATACCGTGAATATCGTAGACCCAACCACAAACAACTACCACATCATAAGTGCTGAGGTTGATATCATCTGGCAGTATGGGTTCCATTGGTGAATATGGAAGATAACATCTATATACGCTAACATTTATCGTATCCTCTACTTCTTTTGATGCTTCGTTGAGAGTAGGTAGGGGTATACCATGCCCAGTAACCAAAAATATGATTTTAGGCGTTTTTGATGCGTTTGGAGGATCCACCTCGGTCTTATTCCCATAGAACTTATTATCCATGTAGATAATCAAATTTCTTACATTCTCATCTCCGCCATAGACCCAATATTTCGTTATGTTTATATCTTCCACAGTCCCAATGCCGATGTTTGTCGTCAAATTATATACAATAACATACGCACTTTCGTTTATAGTCTCATTTATGCTCGCAACGGTTTCGTTATCGAGAGAGGCAAAGAAAACAAAGCTTTCGTTATTGAAATTTAGCGATTTCGCTTCTGTTGCATTGTATATTTTAACATCCATCGTTGCATTCACCGTATTCGAGGCATTCCAAAGCGATACCAAGTTATCATCCGTTCCAAGCACAAACGTTATGCTATTTCTCTTAACCACCCTATCAGTGGTATTTATTATGGTATTCCCGGATACATTTACAGGCAATGTCAAATTTCCCGCCATTGCCGCCGTATCATTATCTTCCGACTGTGCCTGTGCAACCACAAATGGCGTAAATATCTGCGCCATGAACAACACTAATACAAACAATACGGTTAACTGTATGCTATTATTCTTCATTCATCTTCTCCTCCGTTTATATCCTAATCCACTACCAATCAGCACCAAAACCACAATCACTGCTATAATACCCATCAGCGGGGCACCAGATACAGCGAATGCCGATGATTCCACAAGCTTATCCTCTTTCATTACTTTCCCTCTCTTCTCCGATGCTACCTCAGGCAGTTTCTTCAGCTCTTCGCCTGTTTTACTCACGCCCGTTGTTTCGGTCGCATTAATGACCCCTTTATCCGATTCTGTTTCTGTTTCTTCTCCTGTTTCTGTTTCTGTACTCCTACGAGACCCGCCTCCACCACCAGAGTAATATGTACTCTGTTCAGTAGATTGTTCAGTAGCCGAAGCAGAAACTATACCCTGCTGGTAATCCTGAAACAGCGGATTGCCACAGGTATGATGACAGCATGTAACACCGTATTCTTCGACCGATTTCTGATATATCTCTGCAAGGTTGGTCTTTACATCTTCTGATGGATCCCAATAGCCTTTCCTTATCGCTTCGAGCATCCTCGCAGTGATGGATTGCTGAGCCCATGGATTGTTCTCATCGAACCAATCCTGTAGCCCCAGGTCATATTTGTCCTGTACATAGATAGAATACATCTCGTTCCACATCTCTTCCGTTATGACATCCGGGCATGTGACATCCCAGCCCCAGAGGTTTGCCATGATCTCTGTTATCGCTCTGGCACCGGCATAATCATGTCCCATCATGCCCTCGATCCAATATGGATTAAAGTACATCGAACGCAAGTCCCTCAAAATGACATGACTCAACGGCTCTAACTTTGCGCCATTTTGATCCTTGAGGTTGCTTATGTACATATCAGGCGCTTTACCAGTAATCTCGCGAACCGCCATGCTCAACCCACCAAAGAACTCAAAAGTGTGATCTATACCAAGCACGCTGTGGGAATGCGATGCCCACCCGAATAGTGCTACCTCGGTTCCGTTGAGATTCTGCTTGAATAGGTCTACGTGTTGCTCACCCCAGATCGTATCGCCATACACATTGCCCATATTCCTGATATAGAGGTCTGCAAGCGTGCTTTCGTTCTCCCACGTACCGCTGCCTTCAATGGCTGCAATAAACCCGCCAACGCCCCATACACCATCCGGTGGCCCGAAAATACGTGTCAATGAGAGCTCTCGCGCCTGCGATTTGGTATAGTTGTGCTCAATCAGCCATTGATATGTTGATTGAGTACTTTCATTCACATAGTTCCTGTGGTAGGGCGAATCATCCGATTCAGATGCTAGGCGTACCGCTTTATTGATTAACTCGATCTGATGCGGCCAATTCTCGCGATATATACCGCTCATGGTGACAACGGCATCTATTCTTGGTCTACCCAAGTCCTCTATCGGTATGAGACGAACGTCAATGACGTTCTTGTTTCTATCCCATACAGGCTCCACACCCAGCAGATAGAAGAGTTCAGATTCAAGCACGCCCAAATCCTTCATTGTATTAAATGAGAACATAACAAAGCCGATCTTCCGTGGATAACTTGCATCGGTCCCGTTATAATATTTAGAGAGCAATTGATCTATCAGTTCCTTACCCACCTCCCATGCAGGTTCCGTCGGCACAATATTCGGATCAAAGCCATAGAAATTCCGCCCGGTCGGCAACACATTAGGATTTCTGATTGGATCGTTACTCGGTCCCGGAGGGATGTATTGCCCTTCAAGTGCGTCTAACGTTCTTGGTATTTCGATCATGCATTCACGAAGATTCTCGGCGTACACTACCGCGAGCTTCAAGAAGTTTGTAAGTGGCGTCGCCTCTGCTATCGCATCATCTGATGCATCCTGTCTGCTTATAATGACCGTTGCGTTAGTCATTGGCGTTACACCATAACGGCCCTGCGCGAGTACTACACCAGAGATCGAGGAAGTACCGGCTATGCTATCCGGATCATCTGTCATATTCAATATATCGTTTGCAGTTGTCTCATCGCCGAATGTCAGCCAGACCTCGATTTCGTTTAGGTGCTCACCATCGTCCACACTGGTATTTATAGCGCCTATGAACCAGCAGCTCATTCCCGATATATACGTTAGCACTGTTATCGTGTAATTCCCGGCAGCGAGGTTGGAGAACGTGTAATTACCATTCTCATCTGTAGTTGTTCTTGTCAATGTGGTCCTGTTCTCTGATACGGACTCGGTAACATTTTCTGATCTGCCCAACACCTTCTCCTGTGCCTCTTTCGGTGATGTTCCATTGATTATCACTGCCTCAAGAAGCATTCTCGTCTGGTTCACGGAGATGTTCATACTTTCGATATAATCCCTGAATTCATATCCGAGCAGTGATTTGGTCATATCAACAATGCTATCGTTAGAGAGCGGTTTTCCCATAATATGCAACCCGTAGGGCATGTACTCTCTCTTTATCTCCAGTAGATAATCATGCATCTCATCGAGGAACTCATCAAAGGCAGTCTCATTGCCCGCAGCAATCTCGTCCTGATCAACGCCCAGATCGTGATCGAGATTCAGATCACGGCACATCTCTAATATCTGCTCTTTATACTTGTTCCTGAGCGTGCCATTTTCCTCCCGTTCGTACAGCGGTATCGTCTGTTCGAGATTTGATAGATTACCGTATAGTCCTGCTGCAACGATCACAGGGGTTAGATGATCGATCATGACCGCATTGCCCCGTCTCTTCGCAATAACGCCTTCACCGATCCCTTCCACTTCGTAGTGGTACACTACCGGCAGGTCATGGATCAAAATCGCAGGCCAGCACTCTTCTACAGATAACCCCACACCCTTTCCCGGCAGCCATTCCTGAGTTCCGTGCCTGCCGACAGACACGATTGCATCTGCACCGTAGTCATGGCTCAGCCAGTAATAGAATGCGATATATTGATGCGTGGGAGGCACGGATTTATCGTGATACAGAGCAGTCATATTCTGCGTTCCTGCACGCGATGGCTGTGGCGCGATCAGAATGTTACCGAGCGAAATCTTTGGTATCATGATGTACTTACCCGATTCATTTTCATAGACCATGATCTCACCTGGTGGCGGACCCCAGCGCTCGATTACCTCCATCCTTTTCTGCTCCGGTAGTTCATTGAACAAGGCTAAATATTCATCTTCCGGTACAAGCGCTACGTCACAGTTCTCTGCCACGTATTTTATCTGATCCGGCACCCAGATCCCGATATTTCTACCCTGTGTCAGCACCAAATCCAGCAGTTCCTTGTCTGTCGGGATTTCATCGCCGAGTGCATAGCCACGGTCATCCATAGCATGAAGAATATTCACGATGCTTGGCGCAACGTCGAGGTTTGCCGCAACCAGACAGCTATCATTGCCCACCGAATGGTGATAATATATAATTGCAACTTTTCTCTCGCTGTTATTCGTATATTGTAAATTGCTCCATGATAGTGCCCGATCCACAGCCCAGTCTACCTGGCTATCAATAGGTTGTAATAGCGATACCTCGTATGTCTCATTGTACACTCTGCCACCGACAACAATAAACTCTATCTCGCCTGCAATTTCCATTACCGGAATCTGCATATTGAAATAAGGACCTTTGCCGGTGGTGCCAGTCTCCCACGCCTCTATGGTTGAATACAATTCAACGCATTTCATTACCGGGACGTCTAAGAGTTCGAGATATTCACGCTGTTTTACCATCACTGTTAGCGGGCCCATACCCAACCCAAGGTCTATCATGACGTCAACTACCGATTCACCGTCATCCATAAAGATCTTAGAGATATTTCCTTCAAATAACAGATATGGCGGATACGCAGCGATTACATTCGCGCCTCGCGCCTCTGTTTCTCTGATGAACTTATCTACTACGCCTATCTCACCGGTACCATATCGTTCCTTCCAGAATACGAGCCCTAGCGTCTGATTATTGGGATTGTAAACGTGATGATGACCTGTATCGTTTTTATACCAATCAAGATACTCGCTCAAACCCTCAAAGATTCGATCTGTATCAGGATGGTAGATTCCCTCGCCAGGGATGGTGCTCGGTTCTTCAATTGCACCATCTAAGCCACAGAACTCGATACCAAGATAAATCAAGAGTCGTTCCATATTCCTGATGTCGCGGCTGCCCCAGTATTGTCCGATGTATGGATGCTCTGTAAGGTTGATATTACCAAATTCCGCATCGGTGCATATTACAGATACATTGTGCTCTTTTGCTGCTTCGAGTATTGGCACAACTACGTTCTGTATCGGTTCTGTGTACAACCGGGATGCAAATATCACGTCATACGTTGTTAGATTCAGGTCCAAAGGGACATTATAATTACTATACACACTTACATTCAGACCGATATTCTCCGCTGCACGTTTGATCAAAAAGATGTCGCCATCCGCTATCGAGAAAAACGCCATCTTTGGCTCTTTATTTACGCTTTTGTTTACTCTTGAGAGTGCGCCCTCACCATCATAGGAGTATAGAGATACCGTCACCCCCTCTGATGGAGATGCAACACCACCCATGCCAACCGATAGAATAGTCCCATTAACGATACCACTGCCTACCAAGCCATTGTATTCATAAAGCACTTTGCGCTGTGATAGTGCCGCTATCAATTCGGCATCTTCTGTGGTACTGAGGAGACGCTCACCCGCGGAATAATGCGCACCTTCTCGGACTCCAACTGTAAAGGTGACTGTCTTGTTGATACCTTGCATGCCTGGAGCCATAGAAGGGATGTACTTGTGCGCGATGAAGCTGTAATTCCCAGCCGGAAGATTAGTGAACTCAAAGAACCCGTTCTCGTCAGTTATGACTTTTGATGATTCTATACACTCAAGCGAGACACCCACAACATCTTCAAGCGAGCCATTGCCCGCGTAGGCGGTAATAGCAACCGAGGTATTGGCAATCCCTAAGTATGGTCCACCCATGTGAATAAGCGCAGTTCCCGTTATCATTCCCTTGCCCCCTAAGCCGTTATTTGGGTAGCTTGCATTCTGTGCTCTGGCTGCATCTACACCCGCTTCATCGCTGGGTTCCAGTCTCACCACAACATCATCGTTTTTATTGCCCTCAAAAAGCTCTAAAGTAACGTTACCGACCGCATAACTCATTACACCCATAGGATTCTCTCCTGCTGCATACCCGGAGAGTGTATAATTACCGGGGGGAAGGCTCTTGAACCTGAAGTAGCCGCCCTCGCAGGTTGTTGTCGTAGGGGCTGATTCCTGATAGGCATAATTTTCCAAACTGTCCTCATAACCGGTGATAAGAACGGTTATACCAGGAATGCCCACATAATTTGGACCCATTAAGATTCTAGCGTTCCCTCTGATAGACCCGGTCCCGGAGAGAGCAGAAGAGTTGTAAGAACCAGTAACGTTCTTGGCAGCGTTTAATGTTGCCTCAGTGGCCTGATCCACGCTTGCATTGATTGTCACACACTCGATATGCTCGCCCTCGCCAAGTGTAACTGTAACAGTGCCAAGGGCATTGCCCCTTCCACTTTCTATATACGCAGTGAGTGTATAGGTGCCAGCAGAGAGATTGACGAAACAAAACGCTCCATCAGCACCTGTCTGCGTGCTGGTGGAAAGGGACGTAACTAAGTCCACTTCCGACTGTGCCTGTGCAACCGCTAAAGGCACAAATATTTGTGCCACGAACAACACCAGTATAAACAATACGACTAACCGCCTGCTATTCTTCTCCATCATTTTTGCCACAGAGAAGGTAGTATCAGAAACGGTATATAAAACTTTCTATTTCTCATTTTGGGATAAGAGTTATAACTCAAATGGATAAGAAAGCTGAGAAGACTTCTCTAGTCTCATAATACTATGGAGGGAGATGAAAAAGAAAAAGTGTTTTTACGTCCCATTTTCTGGCACATATATCACCTCTCCCGTTTCTAACCGGTACGCAATCCCCAATTTATGACCTTGACCACCAGCCAATTCTTCTGTCATGTTCATCACCTTTATCTCCAGCCCTTTTTTGATAATCACCTGCATGTTCTCTTTTCCAGGATTCTTCACGATTGTTATGTCCGCAGTGGGGTTCAAGAGTTCAGGCACACTCGCCGAAAATACCAGTGCAATAAGTAGTGCAACTGCAAAGACCATTGCAGCGTCAAACAGGTTCGCCACCCCACCCAGCGGGTCCTCCTCTTCATCCAGAATTAACCGCCTTCTCCGCCTTCTCATTTTATCTTAATACCTCCACTACGTATTCCATATCACTCAAATCCTGTGTGTACCACCGCTTCTTGACTACTACGATTGCGTACGCGATACCACCTGTGAGGAGCCCGAGGACAGTTGTGCTGAACGCAACAACCATATTAGTTGCAAGCTGCTGGATATCTCCTGTGGTGAGCCCCATTAGTGCAGGCCCTAAGGGTATCAATGTACCCATTAATCCAAACATAGGCCCCAACTTTGCAACTAATCTCGCCTTTTCCAGCTCTTTTGTTATCCTTAGCTCATAGTCCTGAAGCAACTTCTCCGCTTCGACCGAAAATTTAGTCTCCCGTAGTGACTCCACAAGATCGGCAATGAAATCTTTTAGAAGGTCATTGGAGCCACTGGCATTCAGAACATCAGCCGCTTTATTATACTCCTGCTTCTGTATATGTTCATGTGCATTTCTGCATCCTGCCTTTAGCTTGGCCATATCCCTGCTCCTCGATGCGTATTCTGATAAAAATTGGCCTACTGAAATAAGTGCCCATGCCACCAGACCAAGCAGTATAATAATTACGGGGTAGAGCAGCGAATTCGAGATCATAAACATAGCCCCGATTATGCCACTAGATGCGTCCATTTTTTGCCTCCTTTATTTCTCTTCACTCTTTTGTGCCTATCTATCAAAAAACCAACCCCTATAAGAGATGCCATCAATATGAATGAACGAAATATCATAGGATAATCTACGGAAAACTCCGGGTAGGGTATGCTTTTAGCCTGAATGTACGCAGGGATTATTAAAGGTGATAATAGGTAAAATAGACCGAATAAGATCATAACCGAGCCAAGTGTGGATGGATTTTTGATTCTTAAAACACCTGCGACCGAAGAAACCGTAAATGCGAATACGCATACACCGAAGAAGAAAATTGCACCTACAATGACTCCTATCCCTAAGTTGTTGATACTGGTGAGTTGAGAGAGCATCAAACAAGCAAGAAATGTTGCTGTTAAACATACAGGGCATGGAATAGAGAGCCATAGGAACGTCTTCCGCGAAAGGTCATTCGCACGAGAAAGCCATTCTCGCTTCGTTTTTATACCGAAATAGACGAGCCCTATTGCGATAATAAGGTGCATTATAACACCGGTTGCAAGGATATTCTGCGTTATATCAGGCGCGATAATACCTACCAAATAGCTAAGGATGATAGAAGCGCAAAAATAAATAAACGCTATGTAAACCACTTCCTTCCGCTTTAGGTTGGCGAAACCGCATCCTAAGCCGGTTTTTAATGCTAAGATTGCTACACCCGTGAGCACACCTAATGCAATGATAATATTTTGCTCGGTCATATAATAATTACTTTTCACTCATCCATCCTATACCCAGAACTTTCATCTTTTTCTTTACGCCCCTTTCTAATGAAGAAAAATACACCCTTAAATATCCCTCTGTTTGGGTAATAGCTATAATCCAAATAGGTATAATTTCGTATATGTGTGGCTTGACATTGTCACATTTCATTTAAAATCGGTTCGGGTTGTGATGGAGATAAAATGACATATCTCCACTCTATATCCTCTGCGCTCTCTGTGAACTCTGCGGTTAATCTGACAATGTCAAGGTATAACTGATCTAAAAAAGTACAAGATTTTACAAGACACTTTTTCTTTTTGCAAAAGAAAAATATACGTTCTTTTGGTAAAGCTTTTCTTTTTAAGAAAAGGTTTGTGGAAATCCGTGTAATCGTGTGGTTTTAAAAGTTCTCGTCAACCCTCTTCGCATAAACACTCCAAAAGCGGGTCTTCCGGTTTATCCTTCATCGTTTGATACACTATGAACGTTTCCGTCCTCTCAACAGCGCCAAATGATTGCATCAGCCTTAAGAATTCCGTCATCTCTTCCTTGTCCCGAAAAAGGAGTTCCAGAAAGAAATCAAACCTACCGAAGAGGAGCTGAATCTTTCTTACATTTCTACTGGCACTCAAGAACTCCACGAGTTCCGTCCTCAAATTCTCTTCCGGCTTCGCAATGAGGAGAACATAAGCCCTGAATGAGTATCCAAGCTTATCAGCATCTAAACACGCTGAAAATCGCTTTACTATACCCGCTTCTGATAGCTTCTTCAATCGCTCAAAAGCCACTTGTCTGCTTATCCCACATGCTCTGCCCAGCCCGGAATAAGAGTGTCTCCCGTTTTCAAGCAACGCCTTCAAAATACATTTGTCCTTCTTTTTCAACTTCGTTTCCATCAATTGTAAAAATAAAATAAAGATATATTTATATATTGATCTTTTTTATTTCTTTTGGTTTGAGAAGATGAAAACGAAAGAGGAAAAGCGAAGTAGAGGGGTAGAAGATAAAAGAACAATGGAGATGTTAAAAGCGAGGTTGGGAGAGGAAAATTACCAGAAACTTATCAAGATATATAATCCTGAACTCCATCAATTTGTTGCTAAGTATATAGAGCTTTGCAATCCTGACAAGATTTTTGTATGCTCTGATTTACCGGAAGATCTCCAGTACATCCGACGAGAGACGATAAGAGCCGGTGAGGAGGAGGAACTTGCTATGGATGGGCATACAGTCCATTTTGACGGCTATTACGACCAGGCAAGGGATAAGGCGAATTCTAAGTTCCTTTTACCGCTGGATGTTGAGTTAGGACCTAATATGAATGCAATGGACCGAGAGGAGGGGCTCAAAGAGATTCACCCGATTATGAAAGACATAATGCAGGGGCACCAGTTGTACGTGCGATTCTTTTGTTTAGGACCACACAATTCACAATTCGCCATACCCGCAGTTCAACTTACCGATTCCGGTTATGTTGCGCATTCGGAGGATCTGTTATATAGACAAGGATACGATGAGTTCGTAAGATTGGGACGATCAGCACGGTTTTTGAAGTTTGTGCATTCCGCAGGAGAGCTGGACGAGAGGAAGACCTCAAAGAACATAGATAAACGCAGGGTTTATATTGATCTTGAAGACGAGACGGTATATAGCTTGAATACGCAGTACGGTGGCAATACAATAGGACTTAAAAAGTTAGCGATGCGTCCTGCGATAACCCGAGCGTCAAAAGAAGGATGGCTGACCGAGCACATGTTCATTATGGGCGTGCATGGCCCTTCCGGACGGGTGACCTATTTTACCGGTGCGTTTCCTTCGCTCTGCGGTAAGACCTCTACCGCCATGCTACCTGGAGAGACTATTGTTGGTGATGACATAGCCTACCTCAGGAACATAGATGGCGTAATACACGCGGTCAACCCGGAGAATGGCATATTTGGGATAATACAGGGTGTAAACTCTGTGGACGATCCCCAGATTTGGAATGCGCTCCACAGCCCGGGCGAGGTTATATTCTCTAATGTGCTGATCACAGAAGATAAAGGCGTTCACTGGATAGGTAAAGACGAAGAAGAGCCGGAAAGGGGGTTCCATCATTCGGGTGAATGGACGCCCGGAAAGAGAGATGAAGATGATAATTTGATTTCGCTTTCGCATCCAAATGCCCGATTCACGCTCGACATGCGACTATTAGAGAATGTTGACCCAGAACTCAATAATCCGGCAGGTGTTTTGGTAGGCGGGATAATATATGGCGGACGAGATTCTGACACAAAAGTGCCGGTTGAGGAATCCTTCGATTGGGTGCATGGTGTTATCTCCATGGGTGCCGCACTGGAATCAGAAACTACCGCCGCCACTCTAGGAAAAGAAGGCGTTAGAAAAATCAATCCCATGTCTAACCTGGATTTCCTTTCTATACCTATTGGTAGATATATAGAATGTCATCTGAATTTTGGCGCTAAATTGAATAATCCACCACCTATATTCTCGGTTAATTATTTCCTGAGTGATGCGGAAGGGAATTTCACGAATGATAAAACCGATAAGGCAGTGTGGCTTAAATGGATGGAACTGCGTTCACATCACGAAGTAGAGGCGATAAAAACGCCCACCGGATTTATACCAAGATACGAAGATCTTAAAAGGCTGTTCCAGGAAGTGCTTAAAAAGGACTATTCTGAAGAGGATTACAATAAGCAATTCTCTGTGCGCGTAGCGGAAAATTTGGCTAAGATCGAGCGAGTGAAGGAGTTCTACAAGACAAAAGTGTATGATACACCGCAGATAGTATTTGAGGTGCTGGAAGAGCAAAGGCAAAGATTAATCCAGGCGGGTGAGAAATATGGCGATCCTATATCGCCATTAAAACTAAAACTTTCTTAGGGGAAGTATTGCCATAAGGGAACCCACAGTAAATAATCTACCCCTAGGTATGCGTATTTATGTAAGTTGATAGTATTAGATTAACCGCAGAGTTCACAGAGAACGCAGAGGAGGTAAGAACAACATATTTTATTCTATAGCTACTCTTATAGATCAAATAGGAATTCCCGTATAAAAGGTGGCTGTAGGACAAAAAAAGACTTACATAGAGGGGAATCGTATAGTGAGTAAGCAGGAGTATATCAAGAATGAAACGGATTGAAAAAGCATCTTTGATCTGTGGCCTTACGTTGGTCTTGTTATTCTGCTTGTCGCTCTATATCCGGGTCGCTATCCCGTACAACATCGTCTTTAATGACACATTCGTGCGATTTGGCGGCTATGACCCCTGGTATAACATAAGGCTTGTTGAAAATACACTGCATCACTTCCCTCACCGCATCTACTTTGATCCGTTCACCGCTTATCCTCAGGGTACGTATAACCCTTTTGGAACTCCGTTATTTGATCTGTCGCTTGCGTTCATCGTATGGGCAGTAGGACTTGGAAATCCATTCGCTATTTTAACCCGGAGTATGATAGAAGAGATATGGGCGTGGTATCCGGCTGTTTTAGCTGCCCTTACTATCTTCCCGGTTTATTTCATTGGGAAAGGATTATATAACAGGGGTGCAGGACTTCTTGCCGCAGCTCTTATAGCCATCCTCCCCGGACAGTTCTTGATTCGTTCTCTATTAGGATTTACAGACCATCACGCTATGGAGACCCTTTTCAGCACGATTGCCATGCTTTTTCTTATCCTTGCGCTGAAGAGTGCGCGTGAGAAAGGAATAACTTTTCAGTCATTCTTAGGAGGAGATAGGGGTTCGTTAAAAAAGCCAATTGTATATTCCATCATATCTGGTGTTTTTCTAGGGTCTTATTTCCTCGCATGGTTCGGTGCTCCGCTTTTCATATTAATCTTGTGTACATATGCAGTGGTTCAACATGTCGCTGATCATCTTAGAGAGAAAGACACCGATTATCTTTGCATTGTCTGCGTACCTGTTTTTATCATTCCCTTAGCTATGATAGCACCTGCACTTTCTTTTGGGTTCCTTTCCGAAATCCACAAGTGGTCTCTTCTTCTTGCCATATTCGTTCCGCCCGTTTTAACTGCGCTTTCTTTATTGATAAGAAAAGCAAAAATAAAACCTTATTGGTACCCTATAGTAGTAATTTTAGCAATAGCAGCAATAATTTCCCTTTTGTGGTTTTTCTATCCTTCTTTATACTCAGCGATAGTAGAACAGCTCCGATACGTATTCTTCCCTTCCGAGTCTTCTAAAACCATAATTGAGGCTCGACCCATGGAATGGGCCAATATATGGGCTTGGTTCACTACCACTTTCTTCCTCGCTTTTGTCGCCCTCGCATGGATAGGTTATAATATCTGGAGGAAATGGCGTGCAGAGGAGATTCTTCTTTTCGTGTGGTGCGCAATAATGCTTTTTGCTTGCTTCGGTCAGGGCAGATTTAGTACGTACTATGCAATAAATGTCGCCATCCTCTGTGGTTTCCTATCCTGGGAGATTATCGAGCTTGTGGCATTTAGAGGTGCAGAAAAAGGCGTCAGAGATATGAAAGAATCGAAAGGGCCGTTGGAAGAGAAAAGAGAGGATGCTATAAAGGGTAAGCGGAGAAGAAAAACGATAAAAACGCAAAAGAGTAATGAAATAAAAAATAAAAAATTCTTACGCGTGGATGTTGTATTAACCTTCATCGTCATCTTAAGTGTTGTTTTTTTCTTCCCCTTAAATGAGTCATTGACAACGGCAAAGCTTGGCTGTGGAGGCCCGCGAGAGGACTGGTATGAATCGCTTTCCTGGATGAGGGGGAACACACCCGATACGGGTGTTGATTTTTATGCTTTATATCCTCGCGATTATGCTTATCCTGACTCTGCATATTCCGTGATGAGCTGGTGGGACTATGGTAATTGGATCACTTATATCGCACATAGGATTCCGGTGGCTAATAACTTTCAGCAGGGTATAGGAGGGCCAAATAGTCCTGGCGCCGCCATTTTTTTCATTGCGAAAAAGGAATCAGTAGCAAATGCGGTCGCAGATGCATTTGACGTGAGGTATGTTGTGAGTGCTTTCCCGATGGTAGATACAATGGCATCATATCAGGATCTATACGGGTCAATGACCTTCTGGGCTAATGACACAACAGGACGCTATACGTTGGACCAAACAGAAGGGAGATCCATATTTGAGCTGAGAGAAGAATACTACAAGACGATGGTGACAAAGTTGCATATGTTCGACGGAAGTGAGACGCAATTCAAAGGCGGATACCTTGGGAAGTCATCCATATTGGTAATTAGACCATTTCAGACGAAACCATTGCAACATTACCGGTTGGTGCACGAGTCATCCACCTACATGCTACCACATGCTATTCTAAATGTCAAAACCGATGACTTGCAGGCATGGGAATGCTATGTTGGATCTAATTATACTATGGCGGAACGATTAGCGTATGAACTTCGTCATGGCTTTACCGATCCGGAATATCCCGATTTGGCTAGATGGACCCCGCCTTTCGTTTCGCCGATGAGCTTTGTAAAGGTGTTTGAATATGTGAAAGGGGCGAAGATAGAAGGTAGAGCACCTAGTGGCGCTATTGTTGAGATAGCGACAAATATAACCACAAACCAGGGTAGAGAATTTATGTACTCTCAAATAGCAATGCCTAACGGCACCTACGAATTTGTTGTGCCATATTCAACAGAAGGACCGATAGAAAGAGTCGGATACACAAATTTTGATGTTCTCGCAGCCCCCTATGTCTTAAGGATAGGTCATATAGAAAACGAAACGATAGTATGGGATACAAGGCAGGTTGTGGTAGAGATCACAGAAGGAGAAGTGATGGAAGGGAAAACAGTAAGGGTCGATTTAGTGTAAAAAGAACTACAAGAAAAATTGTCAACGGAGGGAGAGTAGAATTCAAATCTTCTTCTCATACACTATTGCATCATCGCCATCCGCATAATAGCCTTTAATGAGATATGCCCGTTTATAACCCTGTTTTTTATAAAATCTTATCGCACCCCAGTTACTTTTTCTGACCTCCAGCGTGACTTTATCGAAACCGGACGCGCGAAATTCGTGATCCACTATCTTTAATAACCTTTTTCCTATTCCTTTCATTCCATATCCCTTATCCACTGCAAGTCCGGATATATGTCCATGCCCTCTTCTTATCGCGCCACCGACAAAACCAATAACCCTATCTGCCTTAGTAACGACAAAGAAATATCGCTCGAAGGAATGGTACAAATCCGCTATATCAGACGATGTATTTATTGTTCTTATATTCCCCTTCCATAGACGTACAATATCTCGCAGATCCGCTTCTGTTGCTTTCCTTATCTGCACTTCATATTCTATTTCCATTTTTATTAATTTAAAGTCTAGATCTAATTTTAAGTATGCAAATAACAAAAATCGAGTGGAAGGGAAAATGGATACAAAACGTATGAAAATATTTGTTCCCTTTTTTATATTCTGTCTGTTCACAAGTATTGCATCCGGAGAGGCAGGGTATGTAACGGATAATGACGGACCTGAAATAGATATTACGAATATATCAGATGCGATAGAAGAAGCCAATTATAGCTCATTTAATGAGATAAACAATTTCACTACCTTTCCATTAGACATTGGTAATTACCTCTTTTCCTTTGCTGTTGCAACGGATATTCATTGGTCGAGTTCCAATAGTATTAGTGATTTTGGCCGTATGTATAAGTATAGTGACCGGCTCTTAGCAGACGTTGTCTCAGCAATCAATGCAGAAAGCGTTAACTTCACCATTTTATTAGGCGACTTAACCGATACTGGACTGGCATATGAGTTCGATAATGTTACCGAACGGTTAAATAATCTAGATAGGCCCTTTTATCCGGTTATCGGTAATCATGACAAATCAGAAGGCGCATGGATAACACAATGGGCGGAATTAGGGCAGGAAAACACCACATATAGCTTTAATTTCGCCGGATGGCACTTTATCGTATTAGATAGTGTAAATGATACAGATACCGAGCAGGGCATCGTTACCGATGATATTATGAAATGGTTACAGGATGATTTAAAAGCACATAAAACAATGCCAACCATAATATGCTTGCATTTTTTGGTTAATGATGTACCAGGACTCGCTGAGCTTTGTGCCATTTCGGGTCTTAACCCATACATAGAGAATAATAAGGAATTTAAGGTCATGCTAAATAACTATCCTAATGTTGCCGCCGTTCTTTCCGGGCATGGACATCTCAATAGCATCACATATAATAACAATGTTACCTTTATTGAAACCGCGAGCGTGATACAGTATCCTATTACCTACGATATTTATCGTGTTTATGAATATGGATTCATAAAAACTCAGCACAAGATATACCAGGACTTAAATATTAGTGAACTGAGCAGGGAAACGGCCATCAACTATCTGAATGATATATTACCACGCCTCGGCGACTATTATGTAAGCTTTATTTTTGGTTCCTTGTCTGACAGGTCAATAAATGTCTCTTTCGCCCCCCAGAATCTTAGAGACGGTAATTAAAGCTTAACCCGCAACTGTTCAATATTCGGGTGACTGAAATCCGTAAATAGCACATTTAAACAGGGTAGCGATTTTTTTTATTCTTTGACGACCCTGCCACGGAATAGCGAATAAGTAAGAAAGGCATAGTAATCCGGACGATTCAAAATAAAATCCGGTGACTCTGGTTGACAGATCCGCTCAAATTCCGCCCAATCTTCCCGTGTCACCTCAGATTGCGCTTCCGCCCAGAACATCTGGATTGTTGCCGTCAATGCGCGGCGGATGTCATCACTTAGCGGTGCCTGAACGTCCGTTACAAAGGTGTAGCCAGCCAGGTCTTCCAGACATGCGTCTCGTAGCCAGCCCCGCGTACATAAGAAGTGGAACTCCGGCTTCATACCATTGGTGAAAGGGGCGATCGCCGGAGAGGTCGTATTGAGCCGAGCCTCCAATAGCGGATATCCCGGGAGTAGCTTTTGTGAAGACCAGAAAAGGATAGCCACGCTGCCGCCCGGCTTCACTACCCGCGCTAATTCCTTCACCAATGGCAAAGGGTCTTCAGCCGGACAGCCTATCGCCTTGGGTCCGATCCATATGGTATCTGCACTCCATATCCAATCGAAAGTGTCATCGTCGAACGGAAGTTTGTTCACGTCCCCTTCCTGAAAGGAAATTTGTTTCGACAATCGTGACTTCTTTACTTGTTCCTTCGCGTGAGCCAGAAGCTCAGGAGACAAATCAAGGCCTGTTACATGTCCCGCTGGTGCCACTGCCTCGGCTAACCACAAAGTATGGTGGCCGATCCCGCATCCTACGTCCAGGCCTCGACTTCCCGAAGGTAGCTTCAGCGCTTGGATCGCCGACCGAATGGCGGGCTCTCGCAAAAGATCGGCACAAGACAGCATGCGCGCGTAAGCATCCATGTCCTGCACTTTACTTACCTTCTTTTCGGTTTCCATGTCCCTAATACATATTTCTTTGTTGTGTAAAACTGTTAAAACTTTTTGAAAGAAAGGGTTTTTTAAAAAGAAAAGGGTTATGAAGCGAAAACTAAAAGCTGTCTGGGAACTAACGAGGGCGGAGCATGGATTGATGTACGGTTTTGGAGTGCTAATAGGGATAGTTATAGCAGGCGGGAGCGCCTATGCAGTAGCGATTTTAGGTTTTCTTATCGCACTATTCATTCAAGCAGGCACATTCGCGTTAAACGATTATTGTGACCTGGACTCGGACATAGCAAACCGGAGGATGGATAGACCACTGGTGAGAGGCGAGCTAAGAAAAGAGGAAGCATTGCTAATCGCCTGCTTCGCCACTGCACTCGGCATTATATTTGCGATAGTCCTTGCGATAATCCTAAATAGCTTTATTCTCCTGCTCCTGGCACTTATATTAGCTGCATTGGGCATACTCTACGACATAAAGATGAAGGCATTCCTTGCGATAAGTAATATTTATATAGCAGTCACGATGGCAGTGCCTTTTATCTTTGGCGGATTAATAGCAGGAAGCGTAGATATGTCGCTGCTTGTCCTCTCTTCTATTGCGTTCCTTGCAGGTTTCGGAAGAGAAGTGATGAAGGATATAGCAGATGTAAAAGGCGATGCACTGAGGGATATAAAGAGTGTTGCTCGGATATACGGCGTGGAGAAGGCAAAGACGATCACTGTTCTTTCTTATTCTCTCGCGGTCATACTGAGTGTGATACCTTTTTTCCTGGTCAATACGACCTACTTCTTTAATCTTGCGTATATACTTGTGATTCTAGCTGCCGATGCTCTGTTTCTGCATGTGTGTATCAAACTGCGAAAAGAGGATGTAAACTACAACTATCTGAGGAAAGAGACGTTAATAGCAATTGCTATTGGGTTAATTGCGTTTGTATCTGGTGCTCTGGTCCCCTTATGATCTTAAATACGCAATGTAGGTAGCTAAGAGCTTTTAATTATTTTATAAAAGTACGCTAAAATAAAAAATCATTTGTATTTGTATAGCGAATCTAAAAAACCACGAGATTCCACAAGATTAACACAAGAAATCTCGTGAAAATCTGTGTAATCTTGTGGTTTGCTAAACAAATACATTTATTCTTATAAAAAAATGTATATATATCCTTGGTTGTGAGAGAGATGAGAATAGCAATAGGCGGCACTTTTGACCCGCTGCATGACGGGCATAAGAAGTTATTGAAGAAGGCGTATGAACTCTGTGAAGGTGGGGAAATTGACATAGGCGTGACATCAGATAAAATGGCACGTGCAAATAAGGACAGACTGGTTCTTCCTTACAATAGTAGGGCAGAGAAGATCAGACAATATATGTATAAAGAATACGGGGTGAAGGTGAGAACGATGGAATTAAACGACCGATATGGCATCACCCTAGATGCGGATATTGATTCTATAGTTATATCGCCAGAAACGTATGTCATTGCGTTGACGATAAACGAACTGAGGAAAAAGCGTGGCAAGAATCCGATAAAGATAGTAAAAGTGGCACATGCAAAAGCAGCAGATGGGCAGGTAATCTCTTCTACGCGGATAAAAGCAGGCGAGATAGATGAACATGGGGCTTTACTTGCGCACTTATGATGAGAAAGATACAGGATACAAGATGCAAGTTGTCATATCATATAACAAATTTGTTCTCTCCGTTCCTCAGGTTCTCACAGCCGGTCTTCAGCACCAGCACCATGTCCTCCAGTCGGACGCCACCTACTTCCGGGTCATACAATCCCGGCTCTATTGTAATTACATTCCCTGCTCGTAGTTCGTAATCATTATCGCCAACGCTGGGTTTCTCATGTATATCCAACCCCACACCATGACCCGTGGAATGAATAAAACCCCTCTTACTTCTTTTTCTTATCGTCCCGTATCCAATTTCCTCAAATATATCGCAGACACGATTATGCACCTCTTTGCATGTTACACCCGCTTTTAAGAGCGCTAATGCCGTTTCTTGCGCATGCTTAACAGCCACGTACATCTCTTTTAGCGCCTTTTCCGGCTCGCCTTTGGACACGGTTCTTGTCATATCTGCAAAATATCGCTCCAACCTCAATCTCGGGAAGATGTCTATGATAATGGCTTGATTTGCGTAAATGGGACCAGAACCAGCAAAATGGGGATCCGCAGCTCTTTTCCCGCATGCTACTATTGGCTCTCCGCCGTCACAGGTACATCCCGTGTCGAACAAAGCGTGTTCTATGTATGTCTTTATTCGCTCAGACGTTAGGACCTTCCCGTTATCCATAAGACAGTTGTCCTTCACCGAAGATTTCTTTATAACCGTTATGGCGATCTCCATTGCGTGCTCGCATGCTCTTTGCGCCTTCCTCACATATTTTATTTCTTGCCCACCCTTTATCTCACGCTCTTTCGTCATTATGAGTTCCTCTACGGGCACTACATCTATGCCCGTCTTTCTTAGTTCTTCGGCAGTGAATAAAGAGAAATACCTGGGCACTTCTATTGAGGTTATACCTTCTTCCAGAAGGACTTTTAGAATAAGCTCCTCTGTTTTTAGATCATGGCCGTAATCGAGCGAAGATCGAACTTCATTTACGATTGACTCCTTTTTCGCACGTTCATATTCCATCTGCGATACAATGAGGATGTCTTCGTGAGGCAAGCGAAGATAAACAAAAGGGTCTGCGGAGAGAAAACGAGTTGCGTAATACATATCTGCATTATGCATGCTCCCGCTGACCATTAGAAGAGGTTTTGCACTCATGTCTTCTATTTTATCTCGCAGACATAAAATCTATATTTGTATAGCCACCACAATAAAAATCCTAAATCCCTATCTCTAAACTCTAAACCATTTCAAATCCAAGCATGCAAAAATCCTTCACCGGGCATTCCTCGCATCTCTTACGCCTGCAATATTTTATACCGAGTTTAACAAGTGCTGTCTCAACACGTGAAAGTTGTTCACCCTCAAATTCATGCAGATTAATGTCCAGACTCTCTGCTACGCTTTTAGCTTTGCTCGATACCTCCAGGCTTATCTGCCATACACCGCGCAATTCACGCAGGAATATCTGTGCCGTCACAGCGCCAATACCTTTAAATTCCTGTAACCTTCTAACCAAATCTTCTGTATCTGAAGATTGACTGTAAAGGTTCTCCAGAGCACCATATTTATCTTTTAGCGTTTGCGATATATCGAGCAGCTTTGTCGCTGTGGAAAAGTCGTATCGCACATATCCACCTTCATCCAGAACTTTTACCAGTTCGTCCCAGCCAGCGGCAATGATCTTTTCCATGCTGTCAAGTCCATACCGTTCAAATGTTTTGTACGTGTTAGCTGCAATCTTCTCGCTTATCCTCGCACCGAACAGGATGGAAGCTAAAAACCACTTGAACCTGCCTGCTGGCTCCGTCAGGTCTATCCCAAGGTCTTCAGTATACAAAGAGAAGTTAGCAAGAAGCAGTTCGATTTTTTTCATGTTAACTCCGTTTCACTTCTGTTTGTTGATTGTGTTCCATCCTTAGACGCATTCCAAATATTTTTAGTAGTGGTGAATTTACCTTACTCAATACGTAAAAATACAATGCATTTCACATATAAAAAGTCAGATGAAAGAAAGGGGCTATTATGACAGGTTTAAATGGCATTTTTGAGGATCGATTTGGAGATGTTCTTACAGCAGCGAAAGAAAGCGAGCTTCGGTGTTTACAAGGTAAGCGGTGGGATGGGAATGCTGTACTGATTGTTGTAGATGCCGCATTGGATTCGGTTGGATTGCACTACTTCAATATAGTTGTGCCACGAGTTAAGCGCTTTTACAACGATTACGTGAAGACGGACGAGCTAAGCACTTTTAATGCCTTTTCAACGCTTTCTACAGAAGATGCGCGGTTGAGAGAGATAATGAATAACAAGCGTGTTTGGCAGGTAGCAATACGTATATGTCGCGTTTTAAGTAGCATTAAAATACGTAAGGGTTTGGATACTGATTTTGATGCGGTGCGGTACTGGGCGGAGCATGCAATGGTTAAGGATTGGCGAAATGATGAAATAGGGAAGATTAACGGTGTCGGACTGATAACATTTCAGTATCTGCGAATGCAAGCCGGTATAGATACAAGCGTGCCGGACAAAATAATAAAGCGGGTGCTGGAACGAGAGTTAGGAGTACATGCGAATAATGATTTACTGTTCATCGACGAGATGGCACAGTTATCAAAAGCGATAGGCTATTCGCAAATAATGATCTGCTGGGCTATTTGGTTCCGGGAATTAAATATAAAAAAAAACACCGAAAAAAATTCTTGTGCTAATCTTGTGGAATCTCGTGGTTTTTAAAATCCGCTATACAAATACTTCTTTTTAATATATATTATATTTAATATCTATCTGTATTGAGCCATGAAAGAATATGAAGTCGAATGCATAAGATGCGGTGCGCACTACACGAAGGAAGACGTAGTATACACGTGCAGGAAATGCGATGGACTGCTGAATATAAAATACGACTATTCGGAGATAGACCCGAAACAAGTGGTGAACGCGAAAGGAGAAGGCGTATGGAAATATCGTACGTTATTGCCTTTTAGTAACGAGACAGAACAGGTAACAATAAACGAAGGGAACACGCCTTTGTATAGATGCGACCGACTCGCTAAATCGATTGGCATCAGCGATTTATGGGTGAAACATGAAGGTCTGAACCCATCAGGGTCGTTCAAAGACCGTGGGATGACCGTAGGCGTAACGAAAGCGGTAGAATTGGGTGTGGGCGGTGTAGCATGTGCATCCACCGGTAATACCTCTGCATCACTTGCCATCTTTGCAGCAAAGGCAGATCTCCCTTGCTTTGTCCTGCTACCAAAAGGTAAAGTAGCCTTAGGGAAAGTAGCACAGGCGATGATGCACGGTGCAAAAGTGTTCTCGTTAAGAGGTAACTTTGATGATGCTCTACGTATTGTCCGTGTTTTATGCGAGGAAGAGAACCTTTATTTATTGAATTCCGTGAATCCGTATCGGTTGGAAGGGCAGAAGACGATAGCGTTTGAAGTATCGGAAAAGCTTGAATGGAACGTTCCAGACCGTCTTATTCTGCCAGTTGGGAATGCCGGTAACATAAGTGCGATATTCAAAGGCTTTTCTGAGTTGAACATTTTGGGCATAACAGACGAGATTCCGAAGATGACGGGCATTCAAGCAGCGGGTGCGAAACCAGTAGTGGATGCCTTTAAAGCGGCTAAAGCTGAGATAACTCCAGAAGCTAACCCGGAAACCATTGCATCTGCAATACGAATAGGCGACCCCGTGAATGCGGCAAAGGCTTTGCACGCCATTAGAGATTCCGGTGGTGTCGCGGAATCAGTGACGGACGATGAGATAACAGAAGCGCAGTTGGAATTAGCACGGGTAGAGGGCATTGGCGTAGAGCCTGCAAGTGCAGCTTCAATCGCAGGCCTGAAGAAATTAGTCGAACTGGGAGAGATAGCGAAAGATGAGCGAGTTGTTTGTATTACCACCGGTCATCTATTGAAGGACCCGGAACGTGTGATAAGCATATGTGAAGCACCGATAGAGGTGGATGCGGATATAAATGTGCTGCGTAAGATGTTGAGGGCGGTATAAGGAGGATATGCGTCAGCGGTCGGTTAAAGAACAAGAAAGCATAATATCCAACTAAAATCAATTATTGACACAGATTAACACTAAAACTTTTTAGAAAAAAGTTTTACCAAAAGCCAATTTCTTTGGTAAAGTTTTTAAAACTTTTTTAAAGAAAGGTTTGTGTAAATCTGCGTCCTAAATTAAATTTATTTATGGGTAGAAGTTATACTTCATAAAATAAACACTGAAAACGGAAAATGAGCGTCACAATAACTTCACCAAGCAGACTCCATTTCGCACTTATAGACTTGAACGGTGAGCTTGGACGAGTAGATGGAGGAATAGGGGTAGCATTGAATGAACCCTCTTTGGAAGTAGCGGTATCTGCAGTAGATAACGATCAGATGGAAGCGGAAGAAGTTGTTTCTATATTAGAACAGATAAGAAGTAGAATAGAGCTAAGAGCGAATTACCACGTAAAGATATTGAAGAAGTTACCATCACATGTGGGCTTGGGCTCCAGGACACAATTATCACTAAGCGTGGCAAAAGCGATAAACGTGCTGGAAGGCCGAAGCGATAACGCGGTAGAATTAGCAAAACTGGTGGGTAGGGGTGGCACTTCCGGGATAGGCGTGGCGGCATTCGATAAAGGCGGGTTCATCTTAGATGGCGGTCATGTGTTTCGGAATGATAAGAGCCTGAAGAACGTGAAGGGGCTAAAAACGGGCTTCCTCCCTTCTTCGGCATCTAACGTGCCGCCACCACCGGTCCTCTTTCAGCATCCGCTACCCGAAGACTGGTTCTTTGTCATTGCAATACCACAAGTGAAAAGGGGCGCACATGGACCTGAAGAGCTAGAGATTTTCAAGCGGTGCTGCCCCATAGAGCGCGAAGAGGTGGAAAAAGTATGCCGGATTCTGCTTATGCAGACGTTACCTTCCGTGCTTGAGAATGATATAGCAACATTTGCAGAGAGTCTAACAATGTTACAGCAGGTAGGGTTCAAGAGAATAGAGCTAAAGCTACAGCATGAAATAATAAATGAGCTTTTCCACTTCTTCGATGCTCATGCCCTGGGGTATGGTATCTCCTCTTTTGGCCCTGTAACGTATGCAATAGTGAAAAGCGAGAAGAGAGCAAAAGAGCTCGCTGCGGCGACAAAAGCATTCCTGGATCAAAAGGCGATGCCCGCTTTAGTCTCTTATTCAAATACAAATAATACTGGCTATGGGGTGAGATACTAACGAGTTCCCCTTTTTAGTAACCACAAGATTACACGGATTTTCACGAGAAATGTTGAAGATGCAAGATCCAAGTCAAACAGGTATCATGTATCCAGTGTCATTTTCTTGTCTTAATCTCGTGGCTTTTAACCAATTTTGCACTTTGCACTTTGCATTTTGCATTTTGCATTTAATTACTCAAAATCCTACGGATTTTGAGTAATTACGTTATCCCTTCGATCATCGTCCCAATACCACGATCAGTGAATAATTCGAGCAAAATGGAATGTGGTTCCCGACCATTAATAATATGCGTAGTAACGCCGCCGGAAGCCGCTTTCAAACCCGCTTCTACTTTTGGTATCATCCCCTCGCCGATAATTTTAGTTGCTATAAGCTCTTCTATTTCCGCGGCTGTTACTTGCGAGATCAAAGTAGAAAAGTCCGCGGGATCACGCATCAAACCAGGAACATCAGTGAGTAATACCAGCTTCTTTGCCTTTATTGCACACGCCATCTCGCCGGCTACCAAATCAGCATTCACGTTAAGGCTGTTTCCCGCCCCATCCACCGCTATTGGCGATATAACGGGAATATAATCCTTGTCCGCAGTTATATTTAGTATTTCTGCGTTTATCTTCTCTATCTCACCCACCCAGCCGAGGTCAACTTCTAGTTCCACGCCTTCGACTTTATGCTTCTGCTTCTTCTTCGCTACGATCAACTTGCCATCGTTACCTGATAAACCAATACCCTTACCACCATGTTTCCCGATAAGAGATACTATACGCTCATTGATGCTGCCTACAAGCACCATACTAGCTATTTCCATTGTTTCGTCATCGGTAATGCGAAGCCCCCCGATAAATTTGGGCTTCTTGCCCAGTCGCTCCATTATCCGCGTTATTTCCGGACCACCGCCATGCACCACGATGGGCGATATTCCAACGAATCTAAGCAGTACCAGGTCTTGCGTGATGCTATCCATAATGCTTTCGTTTACTAACGCATGTCCGCCTATCTTTATCACTACTTTCGAGCCGTAGAACTCACGGATATATGGTAGCGCCTCTATCAGGATTTCCTCTTTCTTCATGTCTTTAATACCTTTGCAGCTTCTTTCGCGAAATAAGTGATAATCAAATCAGCACCTGCTCGCTTTATCGCTGTTAAGCCTTCCATCATTACGTCATTGTGATTTAAATATCCCTTCTCGGATGCAGCTTTTAGCATTGCATACTCGCCACTGACGCTATAAGCCGCCAGCGGAACATCAAACCTTGCACGAACCTTAGAGATAATGTCGAGATATAAAAGAGCGGGTTTCACCATTACGATGTCCGCACCCTCTTGTATGTCCAGTTCCACTTCCCGGAGCGCTTCCCGTGCATTAGCAAACGCCATCTGGTAACTGCTCCGGTCACCGAATTGGAAGCCCGAATCGGCCGCCTCGCGGAAAGGGCCGTATAAAGCTGAATTGTATTTCGCTGCATATGACATGATAGCAGTATCAGAGAAGCCCTCGTCGTCTAGTTTCGCTCTTATCGCCTTTACCATACCGTCCATCATGCCAGAAGGGGCGACAATGTCCGCACCCGATTGCGCTTGACTTACCGCTATCTTGCCCAGCACTTCCAGTGTGGGGTCATTGAGCACTTGCCCATCCTCTATAAGCCCGCAATGCCCTTGTGTTGTGTACTCACAAAGACATAGATCGGTAATAATAACAATATCATCAATATCCTGCTTTATTCGTCTAACAGCGCGTTGTACCACACCTTCGTTATTGAATGCTTCACTTCCTGTTTCATTCTTACTCGCAGGTATTCCAAACAGCAGCACCGATTTTATACCCAGCGAACGTGCTTCTGAGACCTCATTTACTACTCCTTCTATTGGGTGTCTATACTGCCCGGGCATGGACTCAATCGGTTTTTTGGCTGCTATTGTCTCGTCAATGAACAACGGGAGAATCAAGTCGTCTACGGAAACCCTGCTTTCTGTTAATAGCTTCAAACCTCTCAAACGCCTCAGCCTAACTTTTGGGTACATCTATTTATCCAGAACCTCCTAATAAAGTATAAAGAAAGTATGACTAAAAAAACCTTTCTTTTGAGCATAGATAAATGATAATAGGTTTCCTCATCAATCCGATAGCGGGAATGGGCGGATCGGTAGGACTAAAAGGAACGGACGGACTGGTAGAGGAAGCGCTGATAAGGGGTGCTAAACCGATAGCATTAGAACGAGCGAAGAAATGCATGGATGCGCTAAATACCGACTATTTTATTCTCACTTGCTCGGGCGAGATGGGCGAAGAAGCAGTAATAAAGCAGAGCTATGACGTGGTATACTCGTTCGATGGAATGAGCACGAGAGAAGATACAAAGAACGCATGTAAGCTATTTTTGGATAACGGGGTAGAGCTACTGCTGTTCTGTGGTGGTGACGGAACGGCAAGGAATGTATACAGCGTAATCGGAAAAGAGATCCCGATATTAGGTATCCCTGCGGGTGTGAAGATGCACTCAGCGGTATTTGCGATAACGCCAAAGAGTGCCGCGAAATTAGTCGAGCATTTTGTAAATATCAAATCAGAATTGCGTGATGCCGAGGTAATGGATACTGATGAGGATGCATACAGGCGAAACGAGCTGCAGATGAAGGTATTTGGGTATGCACGCACACCCTATGAGCCGGTTCTAGTACAGCAGGGTAAAAGCCTGTTCCAGAGTGTGGGTGAAGAGAGAGCGAAGGATGAGATTGCAAGATTCGCATCTGAGTTCATGATTCACGATGAGCTTTACATCTTAGGTGCCGGAACGACAATCCATAAAATCGCGGAGTTGCTTGGCTTGGGCGAGGAGAAGACGTTACTTGGTGTGGACGCAGTGAAAGAAGGAGAATTAGTCGGGAAAGATATGAACGAGCGTGAATTGATGCTGTTATTGGAGCAGGAGAAGAAAGCGAAGATAATGGTTAGTCCTATTGGCGCGCAGGGGTTCGTATTTGGACGTGGTAGTCAGCAGATAAGTGCAAAAGTGATAGAAACGGTCGGTGCGGAGAATGTAATTGTGCTTGCGACGCCGCACAAACTGAGTGAAACGCCGGTTCTTATGGTTGATACGGGCAGTGAGGAGCTGGACGAAAAGTTGAGTGGGTATATGAGTGTTGTTTGTGGCTATCGAATGGCGCAGAGGAAGGAAGTGAGAAAGGGGTGAAAGGAAGAAGTGATTTCTATTCGCAAGATAGTTAATCTTAAAAACCACGAGATTACACAAGATTAACACAAACCTTTTTGCAAGCAAAAAGCTTTACCAAAAAACCTATTTGTTTTTCTTTTAGCACAGGCTAAATTTTCTTTTTGTAAAAAAGAAAAAGTGTTGTGTAATCTTGTGGTTTGCTAAACATCCATGAAAAATATTTAAATGCGATTGCCGGAAACATTGACTTATGCCCTACGAGAAATTCAGGAAAGAGGTAGAGAGGATACTGGAAGAGAAAGCGGAACCTGTTACATGGAACGAGATAAAGGCGAGTTCGACAAAGCTAAAACAGAAAGCGCCGTATCATGTATATGTGCAGAAGCTACAAGGTGACATCGGTCTGGTGCGATTCAAACGAGGCCAGAGAACAACTTGGGCATTACGGAAATGGTTTGAGGTAGGTAAGTTCCGGGAGCTCTTGCCCAAGAAGGTTCGGCTTACAATTCTCTATTCCAAAAAGGAGCATGCCATTGCAGCAAATGAATACTGGGAACTGAAGCGGATATATCCATTGAAAAACTGGCTGAACCGATGGGATGTGATAGAAGCGGACGTGGATGACTTCTTCCCTGAAGAGGACAAAAGACCAGAGAGCATAAGGCTAAAAGTAGAAGGGATGGAGTATCTACGAAGGATAGAAGATGTCGAAGAGCGGGTAAGAATTGTGGAAAAGATAGCAGAGAGTGGCGAATTCATGCATACCGATGCCTGGAAAGGGAAGACGCTGGGAATGACAAAGCCGAGATTCCGGTGCTTTTACTTCTACAACGGCAAATGCCAGTTCTTTTGTGATCAGAGCGTTTGCGTGGGTCATGATATGGACGTGGAAGATGGCGGTCTAGAAATAGAGGGCGATAAGACGTATTTCATCTTGGAAGCGGTAGAACGAGAAGGGGGCGAGTATATATGGAAGAAGAGGTATGTGGATTGGTGCATGAAGTCGGTGATTTCTATCACTGATCCGAGACAGCGGAGGTTGTTTTAAGGCGAGTAGCTTAATATTTTTTTTATAATATTAATGATAATAAATTTGTCATATACACAAAAAAAGAAAACTATGATAAATCCTTTAAATATTAGGTAATATGAGTTGTGGAAGTAAAAAGCGGATAGGCATAAGCGTCTGTGTTGCACTTACCATCCTGGTATTGCTACTTTCAGGAACAGCATCTGCGGAGCGAATAGACATTCCCGCGGATTATGCTACAATACAAAGCGGGCTAGATCATGCGCGTCCGGGCGATACAATTTATGTGCATGCCGGGACATATCATGAACGGCCCCTAAAAATATTTACTCCCAACATAACTCTCATAGGTGCGGATGCTATAATAGAAGGAGATGGGCATGATGTGTGCCTGTACATAAATGCAAGAGGCGTAAAAATAAGCGGATTTGTGGTTCAGAATGGCGAGCGCGGTATCTGGCTCGAAGACTCTACCGCCTGTGTAATCACCAATAACACGGTCTTCAACAATAGAGGAAAAGGAGGTCCCAATACTGTTATACATGAAGGACATGGTATTGGGCTCACATCGTCTTCAAATTGCATAATCGCAAATAACAAGGTACTTTCTAATTCCGCATATGGTATTGCGCTTTTTCAATCCACTAATAACGTAATAAGGGGGAACAGATGTGACCGAAATAGGGACTATCAAATTATCCTCGGCACAGATTCCTGTAACAATACAATAACTGAAAATACATTATCCGGTAGTGTCTACGGGCCCGGTATCTATATATTTACTCGATCAAACAATAATGTCGTCACAAAGAATGTAATATTCAACAATTCAAATTCCGGTATTAATCTCCTTTCCACGCATCACAATCTCATATCTGATAATATCCTGAAGTTTAATAGCTTTAACGGGCTGTGGATCGGTTCTACTTCGTCTACTTCAAATGGTAATATCATAGCTAACAATACCGTTACATCAAATCAGAGGTGTGGGATTGAGGTATCAGGAGACGAGAATGAGATAATAAATAATACCGTGGTCGGGAACAAAGAGGGTATTTATATAAGAGAAGGAACTGGGAATAGGATTTATCATAACCACTTTAATAACAGAAAGAACGCCTACGATGGCGAGTCGAACATATGGGATAACGGCTATCCCGCTGGCGGTAATTACTGGAGCGATTATCCGGGCTCAGACATCTATATGGGGGTTGGACAAGACGAGCCTGGGAATGATAGTATCGGGGATATACCCTATATCATTGACGAAAATAGCAGCGATAACTTCCCCATTATCGGGATATACATACCGCCAATTAGTATCTCAAATGTCACCGTAAGCCCGGCAAAAGCATCGATAGTCACACAAATAACTGTCTGTGCTGATGTGTTCGCTATCTCAGGAGTGAAGGACGGCGGTGTAATTGCCGAAATTACGCGCGATGGGTCTGTGCTCAAGCAAATCCGGCTGCATGATCATAATAAAGACGGAAGATACTGCAATTATCGTTACTTTATCGAGCCTGGGGTATATCACGTGGATGTGATTGCAAAAGACCGCGCTGGACATGATATGGCGTTAGAAGATGCAACAACAATTGTGATACTTGATTGAGCGTACGCTTTCTTCTCTGGCAGGACAGGGTAGGGCAGGCTAGGCTAAAGAATCCACGCGATAAAAAAAAATAAAAAAATAAAAAATGTTTTTTTTCCTTTGCCTTTTTGGTGTTTATAGCCTAGTTAGTTTAGCTGCTTAGGGGCAGCCTAACCAGTCACCTATTTGAGCAGTTGAGCAATTAAGTTTGATTTCAATTGTCTTCTCTATACTGAACTGTCCAATAGTCTCCTCTCTACCGTAAGCAATTGTGTGATGATGCTCATTCGGATCTTTAGCTGAGAAGCCTATGTGCGATATACCGAGTACATCTGCCGATACTGTCTGTACTAGTGATGGAGTTCCTGGCCAAAGTACCTGACGCACTCTTGGAGGAATAGGTATGGGCCACACCTGATCTATCCCCGGCCCCCAAACACCGTTACCATACGTCACAACAGATTCTTTCTTCTGCAATTTCTCACATTGCATGAAGTTGGCGTCTGTAACTGCACCAAGATCGTAGTTCTTCACGCACTTCTTCTCCATCCATTTCTGGTCATAACTGTGGTTCTGGTATGTAATCGGGAAATACTCAACGTCAAATTCCTTCTCCTCTATTAAACCCTCTAGGCAGCGCTGATTCGCGGGTGCCCCGGGGTACG
>JAUWND010000042.1 GCA_030612835.1 Candidatus Methanophagales archaeon
CTCGGGGAGCCTGGTGGAGGACGTCGAGCAATTGCGGCGCGCCAGTTCAATGCTCCGCGCCTGGCTGGCAAAAGGCGACGAGAGCGCAGACGTGGTGAAGCGGGCTTTCCAATCTCTATGGCAAGCCGCCGGTGACGATGGGCAAAGAACAGCTTTGGCGCTTATGGCCTACACCTTGGGCTGGTCAGAAGCCGAGACCGCTGAGATTGCGGGTAGGAGCGTCGTTGGCAAAGGTCGGGACGCCGCCTGTTTCAGGCTCTTTTTCGGTGAGGTGTCAGACTTGCAAGATATTGATTCGTTGATGCCAAATATTGAACGCCTTTGGAGGGCGCAGGATGTCTTGTCGCTACAATCGCTGGGCGGAAACGTTGTCGCCGCAGCTACTCAAGCAGTGACCGCGACTCTGCCGCGTATCTTCGCGAGGCGGGCTTTTGAGAAGCACCTGGTTGTACTGAGCGCTGGGGCAAACTTTGGACCATATCGGGATTTCCTTGTCGCAAGCCTGATTATAGCTTTTGATGATCAAGCAGCCGCTCATGAGTGGAAGAACGTTCTGGATTGGGCTCTGGCTCTGGATCGGGCTCTGGATCGGGCTCTGGGTCGGGAGCTGGCTCGGGATCTGGATCTGGATCTGGATCGGGATCTGGATCGGGCTCGAAGAGCAACAGGAGATTTTTGGCAAGTTATCCTTGTAACACCAGATTTATATGATTCCATTCTTGACCTCTTGTGTGACACTTTCGCCCTGATGCCACGTGCACAATGGTGGGAAGCACTTCAGATTGGTTTTCTTCCCAGGATACCTCAACGTATCTCCCTTTTTGATAAATCTATGTGGAAACAAGTAGAGAATGCCATTGAAAAAGGAAACGCAGGTGAAACGGAAATATATGGCGCCGCATGGCAACTCATTTTCGACTCGTGGCTTTATATCTTTGGTTATTACAATGAGTCCGAGGGATCTATCTTTAGCCATCTGGCCGACTTAACACGTGAAATGGAAGCTCCGCCACTCCGTATCGCCCACTGTATCCGTGATCTCGCTTATGGCGATGAATCCCGTACAGATGACCTGGTTTCAATGGTCCATTCGGAAGACCCGCAATATCGTGAAATTTTTGAAACGTGTCTCTGGAGGTCTACACCCGAAGAAGAGATTAAAACGAGAGAGAAGAAATGATTATTCGAGATGAAAAGGGTTTTTTTACAAATACAATGGAAAACAACGCACATACGCAAATCCGCGATGCCCTCTTCCTTAAACTCCTCTCTGGAGGAATACGACTGAATGTAAATTCTGAGGACACAAAAAATCAACGACTCGGAGGTAAAAAAAATGAGATTCTGGGTTAAAATATTGCTGTTTATCAGTGCATATACTCCTTTGTTCTTAATTTTTATCTTGCGATATACAAATTATCACGAAATCTACTTCTGGATAGGAGTAGGTGCACTTATTTTAATAAATCTAATCTGGATTCCAATTTTCAGACTTACTCGAGGCTGGACAAAAAGCACATTCACCATAAAAAAATCAATTAACAGGACCAGTGATGCTCTAAACTACATAATTGCTTACATCATCGCTTTTTTAGGGTTCCGATTCGAGCTGTGGCAGGATTGGGTATCTCTATTCATATTGCTTGCTGTAATTTTCTTTGTCTATGTCCATTCAAACTTGATATTTGTAAATCCGCTATTGAATATTTGTGGATATAAAATTTATGATATTGAAGCTGTAGAAAGCGGCAGTATTGTCCTTATAACAAAGAGGAATAGATTGAGGGAAAACGAAAAGATAACGGTGAAGAATATGTCGGACAACATATATCAGGAGGTAATATGATGCTGAAAGAGATAAAGAGAAAGCTTGATGACGCATCACCTGACTACACAGGGTTATTCTTTATAACGCGTAAAAAACGCAGAGAGGAAATAGAGTACTCGGTTCTGAGAACTAAAATCACCGCGGATATTGGTGAGGCACTCATAACCATCGTGAAGCAACAATTATCAAAACTCATTGAAACTGTGGATTTGGAGTACATAGAATACAATCCGGCAATTAATTTGGACAAAAATCATGTTGAAACCATTAAAAGAGAGGAAGTTCACTATTTAGATGAGATTTTGCGGGATATGAATAGTGCAGATTTGAATATTTTCGATATGAAGCAAAGTAAGAATCTTTGGGCATATGCAATTAAAATAGGTAACTCAGGGATAACATTATTCCGAAAATACACAGAAAAACGGATACTTGATATAAAAGGATGGATTCCTCTTTTTGTGCAAAATGGTGTGTTCAACAAATTAACAGATTCTATCTTAACGATGGATAAATATATTGATTGCATCTATTACGATGGAAAGATGTTTATTTTAGATAAGATTCATTTTGAAAAAATTTTTAGTTTCATGGATAAGTTCATCCTGGAAATCGATGCTAATGTCTGTCATTTGGAAGAAAAATCGCTTGTAGAGGATATTGCCGCTCTACAGAAATTGTGTAAGTCGGATCCGAGAAAAATAAAGAAACTAAATAAAGTATTGAAGAGTGACATTCTTAATTCCCTCAATACTAAAAGAATAAGTGAAATAAATCGCCAATATAATCTTGATTTAAATTTTACAGAAGATGGGAAAATTATAGTAAGCCCTAAAAACATTTGGACGGTACTAAGGGTGCTAGATGATGAATATTTGGAGTCCCCGATGACAGATAATAAATATGAGGTCCATTCAAAGGTAAGAGCGGCATGACATATATTCGCCTGTCCAAGGGTACTCTTGCTGAGCTACCTGTCCTTGAAAAGTTCCAGGAACTGGGCTACGAAGTTAGAGCCAGCCCGAAAATCCGCCCTGGTGGTGAACACCCAAAGTTATTATACGTTAATGAAAATTTAAATCATGTATAAATGGAACGCGAAAGAGACTCATAAGAGTTCTGCGGAACAGCAGAAATGTGCGCAGGAGCTCATATCTAAACTCGCGCTCAACGGGAACGAACGAGAGGCGGTCCCTCAATTAATTTAGGTACTAAAGCAATCACTTCTTTTTGGATTTAAAGCACTATTTACCTTTCTTTCCCGCCCGTTTTTGAATTGTTGGACGGTCAGTAAAGCTTTTAAAAGTTTTTGAAAGAAAAGTTTCTCATATGGTCTGCGGTTTCTTCAAGTTTGCTTATTTCGCGTTTCCTGAAACCTATAAAAATACCGCCGAACTTGCCTCCAATTAAAGTCCTAGTCTTTTCGCCTCTTTGAAGCACTTTAGTAAGTAATGGATGAATGATCTTCACCTTATCGCCCTTTTCTGTGATAATCAGTATTCCGTTTTCAATTACCACAATCCATGTAAATGTCTTTGTTTTAGGAGGAATTATGCTGTTGAGTTCAGGATGCTCGATGTCGAGATGCGTCACGGTAGCTCTTGAATAACCCTTCATATGGATATATACGCTTGCATTTGGCAGTTCTTCTGCGTTAAGGTAAACCTGTGCACTCAGTGACAGTTTGCCTTCCCCCGGGCCGGTCATGGTTATTAATTACTGAACTTTGTCACATTTTAAATTTACCGCAGAGAACGCTGAGATACATCCTCTGCGTTCTCCGTGAACTCTGCGGTTAAGCTGATAATGTCTAGTTATTTTTCCAGAAGTTCCGTCCAAAGCTGAAGAAGAATCTCAGCCGCCTTTCCACGAATTGACAAGGTAACCAAAGGAGTTAACCTATTTATCTATTAAAATAAGTTAAAATGAGTATAAAGAAAATGGAAGAGAAGGGATCAATTGCAATAATACCAATAAAGGGGATGATTACATCGGAGGAATCGGCTTTTGGACTCATGGCTGCATCTACCGTTTTAATAAAAGATATAGAGGAAGCAGAGAATAAGAGGAAGATAAAAGCAGTAATATTCGAGATCAATTCTCCCGGTGGGACACCATTTGCATCTAAAGAGATAGCAACGCATATAGCGAATATGGATAAGCCCGCAATAGCCTGGGTAAGAGAATATGCAGCTTCGGGCGCTTATTGGATTGCAAGTGCATGCGATGAAATTGTAGCCGATGAACTGAGCACAGTGGGCAGTATAGGCGCTATGAGTATAAGGCCAGACATCGGCGAGTTGAAGAAGTTGTTTGGCATAGACGTGGAGACGCTATGAACTCGTAGCTATAAGGGGCTGGGCCTGCCGTATGAGAAGCTGACGGAAGAAGAGAGAGAGTTGATGAAGAAGGAATTGGATGAGATTCAGGATAATTTCCTGAATGCCGTTGCAAAGAACAGGAAATTAGATGATGCGAAAATGAAGGAGTTGTCCACGGCGAAGGTGTATTTAGGACGAGAAGCAAAAGAGATGGGCTTGATTGATCACCTCGGCGGGAAGGAATTGGCAATAAGGATAGCGAAGGAGCGTAGCGGGATAAGAAAAGAGAAGATAGTAGATTATGGCGAGCGGAAGAGGAAAGGGCTTTTGAGAAGAGCGATGGAAGAGATGATGAGGTGAAACCTTTCTTAATTTTTTAACTATTAGATGATTATTATAGTTTAAGAGATGACCGAAGAGGATCTAAAGAAGCAGGCAATGCAGTTCCGCGAATTGGTTGGTGATGATCTTTTCTGGTTCTCCGTATCACAAAACGTCATGACGATGGAATCAGACAGACAGAAATTTGAGCAGTTGGCACTCGCGATCTTAGACTATTTCGACTGCGATCGGTGCTGCAAGTGCTGTCGCGAGATGCCGATACATCTAAATGATGCCGATTTAGAGCGTATTTACCCGCTTGACGGTGCTGCTGTCTTTGATAAGATGGACGAGAACGAGGTAGATAACTACCTGAAGACGCCATGCCCATATTTAGACGGTGACGCATGCACAATTTACGATGCACGACCCACATCATGCCGAATGTTCCCCTTTGTCGTTATTCGGCCGGTTCCTACATTGCAATTATGCCCTATGGGGAAGCAGATATTCGAGTCTTTTAAAGCTTTAACACGCAAGTATGGTAAAAAGGATTTGAAGGTGGAATGGGAAGAAGGTGCTTCGGAAGCGACAATGCATGATCACAAAGTAAACGCGGAAAAAAAAGCGGTCTATGTCGCGCTCCCTATACCAGTTCTGGAGAAGTTTTTAAAGTATCTGCGTGCTGAAAATGAAAACAGGTAATTGAAAAATTAATCTACCAATCTAATTGCTCCTCTGAGACATGCATCCACACAAGCTCTACAATTACTACCGTTAGTATTATAACACTTGTTATAGTTTATTCTTGCTTTTTCTCCTACTGTTCTAATTGCATTCGCTTCGCACACCTCTACACATTCTCCACATCCTGTGCACAGTTTCTGTTCAACTACCGGAATTGTCATTATCTATAATCGTAATTGTATAGCTAATCTTAAAAACCACGAGATTCCACAAGATTAACACAAACCTTTTTGCAAGCAAAAAGCTTTACCAAAAAACCTATTTGTTTTTCTTTTAGCACAAACATTTCTTTAGAAAAGAAAGCTTTACCAAAGAAATATTTTTTTCTTAGCACAGGTTCTTTCTTTAGAAAGAAAGTGTTTTGTAAAAAAGAAAAATTATAGTGTTGTGTAATCTTGTGGTTTGCTAAATGCCTGATATCCCTTTTGGGTAGCAAGAGAAAATCGAAAATCATTTATACGCGGTTACCCGATAGTACTCTGATTACTTATGTCGCTTAGTGAAATATTGGACGATGTAATATCTAAAGAAGTGTACAAAGCTGAGAAAGTAGAAGCTGAACTATACTATGCTTTTTCTAAATTACCAAAGGACACTATAGCTAAGATAGAATCAGATAAAGAGTTTAGGGAGAAATATAAAGAAAAAATAGGTGATGAATTTCAAAAACTGGGTTACGATGATTTAGAAGTACTTGAGATCAACCCATCATCAAATACCATAAAAGTTAGATATACCGGATATTATAGTGGCACAAAACAATATCCCGAAATCCATTTAAAAACCCTTTTAGTCTTTTATGAAGAAAGGGGTGATGATATACGAGATCCAGATGTTTTTGATGAAATTGTAGAGCTGGCAAGATTGGACTTAGACGAAAAGGATAAAAAAGATTTAAAGGAAGAGAGACTCTATCATTTCGCTACTCTGTTTAAAGAAGCTATTTATTAGCTGTTCCGTAATTGTCGAAATCTCCATTGAAATCACTATACAAAATGGATAAATATTTATTTTATAAAACAATTAATTAACAAAGTAGTTATATATTAAGTGATAGAAAAAAAATGCGATTAATACTTCCGCACCCCGGGCATTTCTCCGCTTTGAAAGAGATAATAGCAAATAAAGAATCCAAGGGTCTGAAAGATGTATGGGAAGTCTACATGGCCGGCTCGCCTGAAGTGATGGGGAGCGGAAGAGCGACACTGTATGCACCGCTAATCGAGGATATAAAAGAGCAAACCGCATATGCGCATCAGCACAATGTAAAGCTAAATATCGCTATGAATGCATCTTGCTTTGGTGGTTATCATCTAACGCTTGAAGGCTATAAGGTCTTCAAATGGTATTTCAACGAGCTTAATAAGGCCGGCGTTGATGGCGTTACGGTGGCCGAGCCATATCTCGTAGAGCTTTTGCGTGATTCCCCGATGGAAACGGTAATCTCATGCGTGGCGCATGTCGATTCGCCGCAACGTGCAGAATTCTTCGAGGACCTTGGCGCTGATGCGATCACAGTGGATACAAACATAAACCGGAACTTTGAGGTCTTAGAGGCAATAACGAAAGCGGTTAACTGCGACATCAGGGTAATAGTGAATGAAGGCTGTCTTTATAAGTGCCCATTTCGGCATGCTCATTTTAACCTCTTCTCGCACATAACCGCGTCATCTCTGAATGCTCAAAGCCAGCCCCTGAACACTTTTGGCGACTACTATTTTGATAAGTGCATTTCTATCCGGGTAAGGGACCCCGCGCAGATTACAAGGTCGCCGTGGATAAGACCGGAAGACATGAAGGAATACGAGGAGATAGGCGTAAGCGATTTTAAAATTTCTGGTAGAGCGAATGCGGTGAACTGGATAATAAATTGTATGGATGCATATTCTCAGGGCACGTTCGACGGTAACCTACTTGAACTCCTTGATTGCCCATCGGAACTCCGTTATATGTTCCAGATGGATAATACACTCCTGGACGGCAGCATAAAGCAATGGAAGAACTGCAAAAAGATATGTAATGAATGTCACTATTGCGATGAACTAACAAACAAGGTGTTGAGAGTGATAAAAAAATGAAAGAAGAAATAGGTGAGGGCAGGCGAAAGCTCGAGAAAGAACTGCGTGCTTTAGTGGGGAACATATTCGTGCCGGAAGCGAAGGTATTTGGGATGGTTTGTGGCTGCGTAGGTTTCGCGGCGGATCTGAGAGGACTGCATGGCGATGATGTAGCGGTGTTCAAGGATAAGATAAATGCGGTTCTGGAAGAGATAAGTCTCTCGGTTGGTGTAAAGCCGGAGTTCACGTATGCGAGGAAGCTACCAGGTAGCGAAGAAGTGGTCACGCTTACTTCGCGTGAATTATGCGAGCAATGCAAAAGAGAGTTCGCAGGCTCGAAAGCAGCCCCAAGACCTGATATAGTAATACTAAAGAAGAAGCGGTGACCCAAAAATAAAATATAGAAAAGTTTTTAAAGGGGTAAAAAAGAACGTTTAACTATAACAGCAAAAACTTCACTTTTATGTGCTAAGGACGCACAAATTATGTTGTTTGTCAATTACAAAGATAGGGCTATAGGCAAAGAAAGAGGGGGAAAAGAGCGCGATGGGAGAAGAGAAAGAGCTATTTATAAAAATTCGAGGCGTGAACAAACAATTCGAAGGTAAAACGGTATTGAAGGACATAAATCTGGATATAAGAGAGATGGAGCCATTAGGATTGCTCGGTAAGAGTGGCGCCGGGAAATCTGTCTTACTCCGTATGCTCCGAGGCACAGATGAATATGCGCCGGATAGTGGTGAGATAATTTTCAGGTTGGCGTATTGTCCTTCCTGTACGTGGATAGAGGGCCCAAGCAGGGTAGGCGATAAGTGTCAGAAGTGTGGTACAGAGTTTGAATTTAAGGAAGTGAATTTCTGGCAGGATACGAGTATGAAGAGGACAATGAAGAGTGCGATTGCGATCATGCTCCAGCGCAGTTTCGCCTTGTATAGTGATGAGGGCGTCATCTGGAACGTAGTAGAGGCATTGGAGCGGACACGATATCCAAAGAGTAAGCGGTTGAAGAAGGCATATGAGATCCTGGAATCCGTAAAGATGTTGCACCGTGTAAATATGCCGGATACGAGAGACCTCAGTGGCGGCGAGAAACAGAGAATGGTGCTTGCTAGGCAATTAGCGCTGGCGCCGATTCTGCTTTTAGCCGATGAGCCCACAGGTACGTTAGACCATGAAACGGCAAAGGTGGTGCATCGCGCACTGATAGAGACCACAAGAGGCGGAACAACATTCCTCGTTACTTCTCATTGGCCGTATGTGATTAGGGAGTTGACAGAGGAAACAGCATGGTTCGATAAGGGCGAAATAATTGAATATGGCCCGACAGATGAAGTGGTGACTCTTTTTGAGGCAGAAGTAGGCGAAATAGAGCGTAAGGATTATAAAAAGTTTGGCGATCCGAAGATAAGGATAGATAAGCTGAAGAAATATTACCTATCTGCATCGCGAGGCGTTGTGAAGGCGGTGGATGATGTCTCGTTCGAGGTAAATGAGACTGAGATATTTGGTATTGTCGGGCATAGCGGTGCGGGAAAGACGAGTTTAATGAGGATTGTAAGTCATTTAGACCCGGGGTCAGGTGGTTCTGCGTGGGTGAGAGTCGGGGATAGATGGTATGAGGCATCAAAGGCGGATGCTGGTACATTCATAGAGCATGGCGTAATTGTGGGTGGCACGACCGAGTGGAAATCCCATTTTGTTGGTGTCTTACATCAAGAATATAGTCTGTTTCCGAAACTCACGACGTGGGAGAACCTCACGCATGGTATAGGTCTCGATATGCCAGAGGACTTAGCAAAGATGAAAGTAAACTTCATGCTCAAAGGAGTGGGATTCGGAGAAGAAGAAATAGCGGAGATACTGCCAAAAACGCATGATGCACTGAGCGTGGGCGAGAAACAGCGTATACTCATTGCGCAATTACTGATGAAAGAGCCTAATATTGCGGTCCTTGATGAGCCAACCGGGACAATGGACCCGGTAACAAAGAAATACGTTGGCGAGACGATAATAAAGGCGAGGGAGAATCTGGGTATAACTTTCGTTATTGTCACACATGACCTTGATTTCGCAGAGAAGGTATGTGATCGAGTAGCGAAGATGGAGAATGGGAAAATAATAGAGATAGAAGATTTGAGGACGGGTTAATGTCACACGGTAATTTTATTTTCATATATGGTGCACAATAAGGGTATAAAGGTCGTGGAAGAAATGGAAGAAAAAGGGGTAATAGTAAAACTACATGATATATGTAAGGAATTCGATGGCAAAGAAGTTCTGAAGAATGTGACTGTGGATATAGAAGAAGGGGCGTCTTTGGGTCTACTTGGACGGAGTGGCTCCGGGAAATCCACTTTGCTTCATATGCTGCGAGGTACTGAAGAATACGCACCTACAAGTGGCGAAATAATCTTTAGAGTGGGTATGTGCCCTTCATGTGAGTGGGTGGATGTACCAAGTAAAGTAGGTGAGGCATGTATTAAGTGCGGCGCGAAGTTAGAATTAAAGGAAGTGAATTACTGGAAGGACAAAGAAGCAAGGAAGAAAGTGAAGAGGGCTGTTGCGATCATGCTCCAACGTACTTTTGGGTTATACAGTGATGATACCGTCATGTATAACGTAATACAGGCACTGGAGAGCAGGGATTACCCGGTATCGAATCGGTTTAGACGAGCCTATGATCTGTTGAAGTCGGTTAGAATGCTACACCGTATTACCTTCCCTGCAGTTAACCTTAGTGGCGGCGAGAAACAGCGGGTAGTGCTCGCAAGGCAACTTGCGTTAGATCCTATCGTACTTTTAGCAGACGAGCCCACGGGGACATTAGACTTTGAGACCGCAAAACTCGTACACAAAGCGCTGTTAGATTGTATAAAGGGTGGGATGACTATGATTGTTACTTCCCACTGGCCTTACGTTATTAAGGAACTGTCAGAAAAGACGTTATGGCTTGAAAACGGCGAAATGGTGAAATATGGCGATTCAAAGGCGGTGGTGGAAGAGTTTGAGAGTCAGGTGGGCGAGATAGAACGTGAAGAATATACTAAAATAGGCGAGCCGAAGATAAAGATCGACCATTGTAAGAAGTATTATTATTCCATATGGCGGGGAATGGTAAAAGCGGTGGATGATGTCACACTAACAATAAATGAGGGTGAAATATTTGGTCTCCTAGGCAAGAGTGGATCGGGAAAGACAAGCTTATCGCGGATTATAGCTCAAGTAGATCCGCTAACGGATGGCTCTATCCAGATACGGGTGGGCGATAGGTGGATAGAAGTGGGACGGGTGGCGGAAACGGGTGTGTGGCTTGCCTGGAGTGCGACTACGCCTGGAATGGGTGAGCAAGCGGCAGCACGGGTGGTTATGCTACATCAGGAATACTCATTATATCCTGAACACACAATATTAGCGAATCTAACCTCCTGTATCGGTTTGAAGATGCCCGAAGAGCTTGGGCGGATGAAAGCGAAATTTGTTCTGCAAGGGGTGGGATTCAGCGAAGAAGCAACGGAGGAAATACTGCCAAAAACGCATAGTGAACTGAGCGTTGGAGAAAGACAGCGTATTGCTCTTGCTCAGGTAATAATGAAGGAACCTGCAATAGCCGTGCTTGATGAACCAACAGGCACAATGGATCCGATAACAAAGAAATTCGTTGCTGATTCTATAAGGTCGGCACGTGAAAACTTTGGGGTGACGCTCTTAATTGTCACTCACGACACTGATTTCGCTTACGATGTCTGTGATCGGATAGCGCACATGGAGAATGGCAAGATAACGAAGATAGAAGACTTGAAATACGATACCGAGCAAAAATAATGGCAGTAGGTAGAGAGACGCAGATGTTAGCATGCAGGAAAGGGCAGGGGCTTGGGTTAGGTGGCGGTATTGCCCAGAGAGGTACATTTGCGAAAGCATGGAAGAACGATGTAATTGCGGTTGCGATGTCTCCGGGTACAAGGCACGTGCCAAAGCCGGTATGCGAGATAACCACGGAATTAAGGGGTAGAGGTGTATCTACCGGTGTAATAGTCTTGAATGCGGGTAATGGGACACCGCGTGATGCACCAAGGACTGGTGGACATGGTTCAATTTTTGGATTGGAGCAAAAAGAGATAGATATAATTGGTGGGCATAAGCTTGCCGTATTACATCATGGCAACGTAAAAGAGCATTTCATCTATAAAGTGCGGCTTGAGTTGAAAAAGATCCCGATTTGTGCTATCATCCTTTGTCAAAGCCCGGTAGAGTTTAAGGAGTTCGAGCAGGTAGGTGTAAGCACGAGAAATAAAGAGTGTAAAACGCCGGGTAAAGTCGTGGGTATTGTGAGTGGCATTGTGAGGCGTGAGAGTGTTCCGCAAGATAAACTAGACGAAATCGTGAGCAAAGTGAGAATGTGCCTCAGGGAAATAGAAGAGAGTGAAGAAAAAAGAGATAGCACTGCTGTGGGATGAAGACACAGCTTTTAAGCGGTATCTTGTGGATATGGGGTTTAATTGTGAAGTAGTAACACAGATGGTCTTAGTTGCTCCTTTCTTTTCCCTTACTGGTTATAAATTGTTAATAGTACCCGCGGGATTTGGGAATGAGTCATATTCAAAGATATTGGTAGGGCTCAGAGCAAAAAGTGAACTCATAAAAGATTTTGTAGAGGCGGGGGGGACTCTCTTTATATTCGGTGCGCTTTCAAACAAGGATGTATATAACTGGCTCCCGGTAAAACTCAAATATGTGATGGAGGAGAGGCGGGTAAGAATATTAGTGGTGAAGAAGCATAAAGCAGCGATGATAGTGGAAAAAGAAGAATGCATGTGTGATGGCTACTTTACGGAGGTAGGAGAAGAATGCGAGATATTTTTAAAGGAAAAGGGCGGGAAAGCGATTTTGGCTCTCGCGGAATACGGAGCTGGTGCTATTATTGCTACAACAATCCATGAATATCCATCCAGGGGCTTTATAGAGTATTGTGTGGGGAGAAGATAACTGTATCGAATTAATACGAATATATATTCATAAGCAAGCATAAAAGTTATAAACTCGCTATGTAAGTATAAGGGGGGGGGAGATATTGTGTTCAAGAAGATAGAAAAAAGAGATGGTAGGGCAAAAAAATTCGAAGTAGAGAAGATTACAAATGCAATTGCAAAAGCAGGTGTGGTGACCGGCGAATTTGATTATGAGATAGCGCAGAAATTGACCCTCAAGGTTTTGAATTTAGCACAACAGGCGATTCCCCGTGATATACCGACAGTGGAAGAGATACAGGATGTAGTCGAAGAGATTCTATTATCCTCTCCATATCGCAAAACGGCTAAGGCGTACATTATTTATCGAGAGCAGCATGCGGGCATAAGAGAGATTACTTCCAGAGCGAATGTTGACCTGGTTGACCAATATTTAGAGAAGATTGACTGGCAGGTGAACGAAAATAGCAATATGTCGTTCTCCCTACAAGGGTTAAACAATTATGTCTCGTCGGAAATCAGCAAAATCTACTGGCTGGTTAAAATTTACCCGCCGGAAATCAGGCGAGCGCATTTAAATGGCGATTTCCATATACACGACTTAAATCTTCTCTCCGTTTATTGTGTTGGCTGGGACCTTTTTGACCTTTTGGTAGAGGGATTCAAGGGTGCACCGGGGAAGATCGAAAGCAAACCCGCTAAGCATCTCCATAGCGCTTTAGGGCAGGTAGTAAATTTCTTCTATACGCTTCAGGGTGAGGCGGCGGGCGCGCAAGCGTTCTCCAATTTTGATACGCTTCTTGCGCCTTTCATACGCTATGATCGCTTGAGCTACAAAGAAGTGAAGCAGGCATTGCAGGAGTTTATATTTAACATAAATGTACCTACAAGGGTAGGATTCCAAACTCCGTTCACAAACATCACATTAGATTTGACAGTTCCTAAATACTACGCCGACCAGGGCGTGATTATTGGTGGCAAGCTACAGCACGAGACGTATAATGAGTTCCAGGAGGAAATGGCGTTGTTCAATAGGGCCTTTTTAGAAGTGATGGCCGAAGGTGATGCAAAAGGCCGGGTATTTACTTTCCCTATCCCTACCTATAACATTTCCAAGGACTTTAACTGGGCGGATAGTAATTTGGAAGGTCTATGGCTACTTACAGCAAAATACGGCGTGCCGTATTTCAGTAATTTTATCAATTCTGATATGAATCCTGAAGCTGCCAGAAGCATGTGCTGTCGGTTAAGAATAGATAATAGAGAGTTAGAAGTAAGAGGCGGTGGGCTTTTCGGCTCGAATCCCTTAACCGGTTCTATTGGTGTGGTTACGATCAACATGGGAAGACTTGGATATTTAGCCAAAGACGAAGATGAGTTCCTCACCTCTTTAGAACGGTTGATGGTTCTGGCGAAGGCGAGTTTGGAGATAAAGAGGGGCGTGTTAGAGAAGTTTACGGAAGAAAAACTTTATCCATATACACAATTTTATTTGAGAGGCGTAAAAGAGCGGTTTGGTGAATACTGGAAGAACCACTTCTCTACGATTGGCTTACTGGGTATGAATGAAGCCTGCTTGAATCTCTTGGGCGAAAATATTGCATCGGACAAAGCCAGAGTGTTTAGCTTAAGGGTTTTAGATTTTATGCGTGAGAAATTACTGAAGTTCCAGGAGGAGACGGGGAATAATTATAATCTCGAGGCTACACCAGCAGAGGGGACTTCTTATAGGCTGGCGAAGATAGACAAGGAGAAGAATCCGGAAATAATCTGCGCTAACGAAGAGGAGTATAAGGCAGGAGCCGAGCCGTTTTATACTAATTCTACACAATTACCGGTGAATTACACGGATGATGTCTTCGAGGCGTTAGACTTGCAAGACGGAATACAGACGAAGTACACAGGAGGAACAGTCTTACATATATTCGCAGGTGAGCGGGTTGAAGACCCTGATACCATTAAGGGGTTAATACGTAAAATTTGTGAGGCATATCACTTGCCTTATTTCACCTTCACGCCTACGTTTAGTGTCTGCCCTTCTCATGGCTATGTCACGGGCGAGCATTATACATGTCCGGAATGTGGTGCGGAGACCGAGGTATATTCACGAGTAGTGGGGTATCTGCGACCGGTAAAGCAGTGGAACAAAGGTAAGCGGGAAGAATTTAGAACTCGGAAGACATTTGTTGTTGAACCGGTAAAACCACTTGAACTTGGGGTGAAAAGGGGGGCAGCGTTGGATTCAAGTACAAAAACAAGAAAAGCTGTTGGTGTCAAGGCCAATTATGGGGCTGTTGAGTATAAGCAGTTGGATTTGATTAGTTTTAGTGATGATGTGGATGAGACGGAATGAGTGGTAAGATTATATCTCAAGTTAGAAAACACATACAAAAAGGGTATATACATAGTGCGTTTATACTCCAAATCGGAATGATATCCGCATTGTGGATATACTTAAGTTATGCGAAATCAAGAAATAGCATTTCAAAGGAGGAGTTAAAATGAACATTCCTGAGAGAAATCTAAAATCATTTGCTCACCAGACATTAGAAAAAATTCGAGAGTTTGTTCATTTGGAAAACTTAGACATACATAGATTGCCAGGATGGGTTAAATCAGCTAATGTTAGGTGGGCAAGTTTGAACAATAGTCTCCTCTTTCTATTTGAGGACTCCTCTTTGGAGAACGATACGTTTACAAACTCTGGAGATGTAAAATCTGATGTCCAATTTCTTTTGGATCTTCCTGAATTCATTCCTAGAGCAGCATGTTTTAAGGCACCTGATAATCCCGGTGGTGGATTAATTATCCTCGTGGGAGAATCTGGTGAAGGCAAAATGCCAATTCTTAATATCACGTCAAGCTATTCGTCATTATTCAACATTGGCTATACCAATTATCACGTTCCTCTTGCGATTCTTAATAATTTTATCCAGATATTAACACCTGCAGGTAGAAATGGAACAAGCGAGATACCTGCGATTCGTTTTGTGCCTTTTGCTATTTTTGTACATATTGACGACTTTTCAGACTTTAATGCTCTTTGGAATAGATGCGCTACACATATAGAAAATTCATTAAAACGTATTCACGATCTAGAAGGAGATTTTTACCAAAGCCAGTGGTTGCCTAAAGAGGCTTTTCAAACAACTAAGGAAAAGTCAGTAATAGTGTTAGGAAAATACAGCGACTCTGAATTAAATGAGCTCCTCCAAGTTCGTGATTATCTAAGAGCAAAGGGTTACGATGCATATCTAATTAGGGATTTACCAGAGCATCCCATGATGTCCAACGAAGAAAAGGTAAGGTTATGGACTTCAGCTTCAAGATTTTGCATGATGATTGATAGAGAAGCAGCTGGGCACATTGCTGAGTATGAATACCTAAAAACTCAACGCACAATTTTAGCTTTATTAAGACAAAAAGGCAAGGCATCCACATATATGATCGGCGATGAGCACCTTGTTGATTTTCAGTATATCAATCTATTTGAATTTGAGAAATCACCCCTGGATATTATGGGTGTAGTTATAGATTGGGCAGAAAAATTGGCGAAAAAGCGTGCAGAAGAATATGGAAAAGTTTATCCCTGGAGAGCTTCCAATTAAAAACTTATTTGCTTTAAACACGACTTCGCCTAACTCTTTTCCCTTCTTCTCTATATAGGTTATTTGATTATTTGTTTACTTATCTATAGGTATAAGACGAAAGAGACCCCCTAATCGTACTTTTAAATACATATACCCCTATGTTAATAGCATGCGAATCGGCGGTTTTCAGCGTTTCTCGCTAATAGACTATCCCGGCAAGATATGTGCGATTGTGTTTACCCAGGGCTGCAATTTCAAGTGTCCGTACTGCCACAATCCGGAGCTGGTGGACCCGAAACTATTCTCGCATCCTATCTCTGAGGCGGACATATTTGCATTTTTGGAAACTAGACGCGGAAAGCTGGATGCAGTAGTAATAACGGGTGGGGAACCAACACTGCAGCCCGACCTGATTGATTTTACCAAAAAGATAAAATCATTGAACTTCCTGGTTAAGTTGGATACAAACGGTAGCAATCCCGGAATATTAAGAGAACTGATTGAATTAAATATGGTGGACTATCTTGCGATGGATGTAAAAGCCCCTCTGGAACGATACCAGGAGATTACTAATTCTAAGGTTGACCAGGCGAAGATAAAAGATAGTATCGAGTTAATCATGCATGCGGGATTGGATTATGAATTTCGAACAACAGTGGTAAAATCGCAACTCGGTAAGACCGACATTTTGGCGATAGGTAAACGGATACGCGGTAGTAAACGCTATGTCTTGCAGAAATTCGTACCGGGAACGCTATTGGACCAAGAAATTCTTGATGATGTGATTATTTACACAGATGCAGATTTAGTATGTTTGAGGGATGCGGTAAAGAGTTATGTGGCCGAATGTGTGGTGCGGTAAGATGTATCTAATCTGCACAAAAGCCTATGGATTTTTGAGCTGACAATGTAAAATGTAAAATGTAAAATGTAAAATGTAAAATCCAAAGTGCAAAAGTCAAAGTTCAACAGATGGCGTTAATCTGTGTTAATCTGTGTCAATAATTAATTTGTATTTGTATAGCTAATCTTAAAAACCACGAGATTCCACAAGATTAACACAAGAAATTAGCGTTAATAGGGATGGGATAGCCAATAGTTTATTAAAACCCGATTACTATTATTGTTTTCTCGTGAAAATCTGTGTAATCTTGTGGTTTGCTAAACAAATACATTAATTTTAGTTGAATATTATGCTTTCTGGTGCCTCTGCGTTCTATGTGTGCTCTGCGGTGAAATTCAAGGGTATAGCAATTTCACTGAAAAATTCGACGGTGCCCGCCCAAATATAAATAGTACCGCTGTTTGTTTATTAACTAAACGATGGAACTAAACGAGCTATTGGGGATAGGCGATTTTATGCTGGTAGAAAAGAGCTATGCCGATCAAAAGTGGCTGGGCAGGACGCTCGAATACCTGGGTAAGGTAAAAGGGGAAGATGTAGTAGAAGCGATAAGGATACTAGATAAGCAGCAAGAGCTGATAGGGCTTGCTATACGCGACAGAGATTTGGAGTTCTTGATTATCTTTACTGATGTCATCGCAGATAGCGGCAAGAAGGAAGAATTTGAGGCTCTTGCGAGCATGGTAAAAGGAGCAAAGACAAAAGAGGTGGAGAGGGCAGAATTTCATGACGGGATGGTCGAGTTTTATTCTCTCGGTTTGGTGAACAGATTATTTTGTGATTGTAATTTAAATTTAAAAGAGGATAGTTTTTATCCGCGTGAAAGGATAGATGTATTAAAGAACGTTTTGGGTGATTTTATAACCGAGAATGAGCTAAGCGGAAATAATAAAACACTTGAAATTGGATGTGGCGATGGCGGTGCGACAATCGCACTGCATGAGCTGGGTATTTACCCACTCACTGTAGATATAAACAAGTGTGAGATTTGTAAAGGCTTGGAGGAAGAGGCGTTAGAGCCCAAGAGGTGTATCGTATTGGATTGTTCTATCCTTTCATCTTTCTTTGATAAAGAATTTGATGTTGTGTTTGGATTTATGGTAGGAAAGCTAACTCATTTTGAGCAACTCAATTGGGAGAAGGTGCTACGAGAGGTCCCAAATGTATTAAGAAACGATGGTAAAGTACTATTTACCGTATCGAGTGAAGAAGAAGCGGCCATTATAACAGACCTATTAAATGCTGATTTCGAAGGAGAGATAAAAGAGAACAAAGAAAGCAATGGGTATTTCGACCAGTGGCTGTATCTGGGTAAGCTACGGGAGTCTGCTTAAAAATCCACCGAATTTTAAGCAGACAATGAAAAATGCAAAATGCAAAGGGCAAAAGTCAAAGTTCAATAAGGGAACTCCCGGTAACTAGTGTCTCAACAATATAGTTCTTATACATAATACTTAGACAGTTTCTTATCTGCTTTCTCCCTCGTGAACTTCCAGTCAATCTTCTTTTCATGCTCATTCCTTCTCTTAGTCCATGCCGCCACTTCCTGGGTCAGTG
>JAUWND010000172.1 GCA_030612835.1 Candidatus Methanophagales archaeon
AAACAATTTTGTATTTTGTGCTTAGCTTATGATTTAGGACAAGATAATTAGGGCGCAGATTTGCACTGATTTGATTTCGCTGGAAAATTCGACAGTGCCGGTGTCAACAATTAATTTTAGTTGAATATTATGCTTTCTTGCTCCTTATAGAACATGTTCCCTGCTCGAATTGCCACGTGATATGTTATACTCATCGGCGAATATGTACATAAAAGAACATATTTATATAATCGGGTGATAGACTATAAGTATATTATCAAATTTAAGATTAGTGCAACACAGAAATGGTGAAATGGACGCCGAAAAATATTGAAGAACTTTTTGAACTGGACCTCCATGAGCTTGGAGAAGTTGCAGATTCTATCAACCGTCGGAATGGAAACATTGTAACGTTCGTTGTTAACAGACATATAAACTATACGAATATATGCGTTTCTCGATGTCCGCTCTGCGCTTTCTACCGCGATGTTGGAGCTAGTGATGCGTATTTTATGCGCGTTGAGGAGGTGCTTGAGAAAGTTGCAGAAGCGGTAAAAAAGGGGGCTACTGAGCTTCATATTGTCGGTGCACTCAATCCGGAAATGAGCATAGAATACTTTGAGGCAATTTTCGGGCTGATAAAGAGTAAGTTTCCACACGTTATCATCAAAGCATTGACCGCAACAGAAATACACTTCCTCTCGCAGGTCGGGAGAATGAGAGTAGAGGAAGTGCTCTCAAGGTTGCAGGACGCCGGACTGCAAGCAATGCCAGGCGGTGGCGCGGAGATCCTCGATGATGGGATACGAGCAGTTATCTGTCCGAAGAAGCTCAAAGCGGACGAATGGCTTCGGATAATGGCGATAGCCCATAGCAAAGGAATAAAAAGCAATGCCACAATGCTCTTTGGGCATATAGAAACGCCGAAACACAGGGCTATTCATCTCTACAAACTATGGCAGTTGCAGGAGAAAACAGGAGGGTTCGTTTCCTTCATACCACTTCTTTTCTATCCGGAAAACACCGAACTCGCAGCGGCAGGATTAGTCAAAGAGAAAACAGACCCTATTGATATTCTCAAAACGATCGCGGTTTCAAGAATAGTGCTACGTAATTTTAGGAGTATAAGGGCTTACTGGGTTGCACTTGGCGAGAAGCTTGCGCAAGTCGCTTTAAATTATGGTGCGAACGATTTGGATGGAACGCTTATGGAGGAGCGGGTTACACATGCGGCTGGTGCTAAAACGCCACTTATGCTTCATAGGGATAAGATTATAGGATTTGTGAAGGGCGTGCATAAAGTACCCGCGGAAAGAGACACATTTTACAATATCTTGAGGGTGTATCAATGAGCGTAAAAATAGGCAAATTCGGGTTCGTGAATAACTACTTACCCTATTACCAGCTTGAGCAGAATGGGACGCAGGTAATAGAAGCATTGCCAAAGCAGCTTGCCGAGATGTTTGAAAAAGGGGGACTAGATTTCGCACCCGTTCCTTCGTTCTATTATATAAAGAATATGGCTAAATTGAAGAGCTATGAGTTCTGTGTTGCCTCGAAGAATAGCGTTTTGAGTGTCGTTCTCGTTTCGAATGGTAAAATGCTTAATGGCGATAATGAGTCTATTGCAGTAACAAATCAAACAGTGACATCGCTCAACCTACTTAAAATCATTTTGCACGAGAAGGGGCTGAAAAACAGGATTGTACCGCTGAATGAGGGTAAAGCAAGCGAATTACTTAAGCGTTGCAATCATGCACTTGTTATTGGTGATAACGCTATCAAGGCGAGGATGACACATGAAGTGGTTATGGATTTGGGCGAGGAATGGCATGAATTAACTGGCTATCCAATGGTGTTTGGGATTTCCGTTTCGCGTAAAGAGGAGGATATGAGTGAAATAAACAGGAAAGTGATGGAATCGGTCGTGTGGGGGAAGAAGAATGTTGATCTGATTGTATCGGCAGCAGAGAAGAAGTTCGGAATGCCCGTAGAATTTCTCGCACGGTATTTCAGATCGCTTACGTTCCAGATGGGCGCGAAAGAAAAGAGAGGGCTTGAACTGTTTGAGGAGAAGTGCCATGAATACAGATTACTCTGAATGGGAAGAGTATGTGGAAAAGAATCTGGAAGGAGTAGATTTGTGTTTTGAAGAGGCACAGCACCTGTTCGATATGCCTTTGCCTGTTATTGGCAGAATCGCAGATGAAGTAAGGAGAAGGAGATGTGGCGAGCTTGTGACATTCGTTATTGACAGAAACATAAGCTATACAAACCGATGCGTATCAAGCTGCAAATTCTGCGCGTTTTATGCGAAAAATAGCGAAGAGAGCTATGTCCTGAGTAAGGCAGAGATTCTAAGGAAAGTTGAAGAAACAGTTGATGTTGGTGGGACGCAAATACTCATCCAAGGTGGACATAACCCAGAGATCAGCATTGAATGGTATGAAGACTTGATTTCGACGATAAAGCGAGAATTCCCAGAGGTACAACTGCACAGCCTCTCGCCTCCGGAGATATATTTCATTGCGCGGAACGAAGGTATAGGCATAAGAGAAACACTTGAACGGTTGCGAGAGGCGGGACTTGATTCATTGCCTGGCGGAGGTGCTGAGATCCTATCTGATAGGGTTCGGAAGGTCATCAGCCCGAATAAGGTCGGTGCGGATGACTGGATTGAAGTGATGGAGATTGCACACAGCATAGGTATGAAGACAACGGCAACTATGATGTTTGGGCATATTGAAACAAACGGAGAGATCGTGGAGCATCTTTTCCGGATACGCGATTTGCAGAATAAAACGAAAGGGTTTACTGCTTTTATACCATGGACGTTTCAGCCGAAGAATACTGAACTGTATGAGATTATAAAGGTGCCCGTATCGGTAACGCGATATTTGCAGGTGTTAGCGATTTCACGTATTGTTTTGCATTCTATAAGGAATGTGCAGGCGTCATGGCTCACGCAGGATTTTGATGTGGGCAAGCTAGCTCTGTTTTTTGGCGCGAACGACTTCGGGGGGACGATACTGGAGGAGAATGTTGTAACCGCTGCGGGGAAGGAGCATAAACCGGCGCGGGTTGAGGAGATAATAAATGCGGTAGAATCGGTTGGCAGGCCCGTGGCACAAAGGAATACGAGGTATGAGATTTTGTGATGATGATACAAGATTTTGAGCAATCGCATAACCTTTTTATACTTCCCACCGCAAAATAATAATGAACCATGATCATAGCACATACACCAGATGCAGATGACGCATTCATGTTTTACGGATTGTTAAGCGGTAAAGTCCGTGTCAATTTTGAAATAGAGCAGGTAGTAGAGGACATAGAAACGCTAAACAGAAGAGCGTTCAATGCCGAAATAGATGTCACCGCGCTCTCAGCCCACGCTTATGCCTTCCTTCATGACAAATATCGTATCTTATCTACCGGTGCAAGCGTAGGCGATGGATATGGTCCGGTAGTGGTTGGAAGCAGAGATATGTCCGTAGAAGGCAAGAAGATTGCAGTGCCTGGAAGATACACCACAGCGAACCTGCTGCTGAAGCTAGCTGTTGATCATTTCCAGCCGGTCGAAATGAGATTTGATGAGGTCATACCAGCAGTGAAGAGCGGAGAAGTTGATGCGGGTCTGCTAATCCATGAAGGTCAGATAACATATCCGCAGCACGAACTCATAAAAATCCTTGATTTGTGGCATTGGTGGCATGAGAAGACACAGTTGCCTTTGCCCTTGGGCATTAATGCGATAAAGAGGGATGTTCCCGAAGAGCAACAGCGTGTATTCCTCGCGGCCATGCGAGAAAGCGTGCAATATGCACTGGAGAACGTAGATGAAGCTATGCAATATGCAATGAAATATTCAAGGGGTGCGGATAAAAAGCTAGTGAAGAAATTCGCATTGATGTACGTGAATAATTACACATATGAAATGCCCGAGGCGGTAGTGAAAGCTCATGATGAGCTTTACCGAATGGCCGAAAGGAAAGGGTTTTTTGCGAGACCGCCCGTAGACATACTTTTTCTTTAAATATATCCTCACTTAATCATAAGTTTACTCCGATTGATCTGCTATACAAATATTTAACAGCAAGGTCTCCCATCTTGAAATACGTGGGCGTGGCATGATCACTGAGGTTCGAAAGAAAGTGATGGACTTGGATGAGGCTCTTGGATTGCTTATGTTCCCTAAAACGATTCGAAGTTAAGCTAATAAATGGGCAAAGATGATGGAAGCCTGCAGGAGGCATGAAGGCATAAGGGAATAGGAAATAAAGGCTCTACGCATGTAGTGTACCGATGCCAACACTCCGTTTGAGTGAGATCCCTTAGGTGTTTTTCATGGATGTATAGCTACATAAAAAAACCGCGAGATTTTACAAGATTGACACAAGAGATTAGAAATATTGTGGGCTAAAGTAGCTAATGACGTGCTAAAACTAGGTCAATAATGCCTATTCTTTTTCTCGTGTAAATCTGTGTAATTCCGTGTCGGAATCGGCAATTTAGAAAAGAAAGCTTTATGTATGTATGTATGTAGGTATGTAGGTAAAGAAATAATATAAACTGTTGTCATAATATATTATCTATTACTTTGTAATCAAAGAAGAGCTGGAGGATAGGGGCAATGGCGGGTATAAAAACGAAATTACCAGATAATAAAGATCTTGACTATTATATATTACTTTCTCTTGCAATT
>JAUWND010000054.1 GCA_030612835.1 Candidatus Methanophagales archaeon
TTTTAGCAGGAGGTTTACCATTTCTCAAAAACTCCTTCTCACCCTCATACGGGTTGATTAAGCTCTATATGATGAAAAACAGCATGGAGTAGTATCACTATATTAGCTGTCTCGTGCTCCGAGATTTCAAGCATCTGCCCATGCATCAACTTGTTCCTCAGGTTGCGTAGCGGTTCTATTTCACACCAATTACGCGTAACTATTGGTGAGAGCGATGATCTGTCGCCTGCTGATTCTGCACCTTTGAAAGCATCATACAAGTTTTTGCACGGTTGCCCATGGAGCTTGCTGTCTGGATGCTCCTTCGTCCATTTCGGAAACCCCTGCGTCTCCTGCAGCAACCCCTCTCTATCAAGCTTGCCAATGGTAATTCCCTCAACTTGAGGAAAGAGCATCTAAGCAGCAGAGGCGAAATCACGACTGATGAAGCTGACAAGCCCCCGTCTGATTTGGTCAGCCCGTCCAGAGAACAACTCGGTATTAAACGGCGAGCTGAGTAGGTCGACGCCATACAAGAATGCAAAGTAGCACCGATCACAATGCGTAATACGTTCGCGTAGCGAGAGATGGTAAACGGCATCATCAAACGTTGCAAAATCGAAACGATAACTAGCACTTCCCGAATCGAGAAGAACAATATTACCCTGAGTTGTTTTAATCTCGATACCACGATTTGAAATAGATACTACTGTTCCACTAACAGGATCCCCTTTTTGTGTGCCGGATACTGGCTGACCCACTTTTGGTTGGAATTGAAAGACCTTTTTCATACATCTTCCTCCTTTCTAAACATCTTTTAGCTTATCTTTAGCAATATATAAAGCTATCGGGTATGTTAAATATATTCGAGCAGGCCGATGGACGTCTTGCAGCTAAAAGGAGCCACTGAAGGCAATTTGAGTGAAAGAACAAAGTAGTGAATCCTTTTAGCCACTTTACGAAAACTTAGTTGCCACGAAGTCGGCGATGATACCATAGGGCGCACCCGTCGCTGGATTTTCCATCTGACTCGTGGCGTATGCGCAATACAGCCCGCATAATAATCCTATCGTGGTTGCGATTGTTATTCTTTTTGGATTCATTTTTCTTTCACCTTGTTTCAGGTAGTATGTAAGGGTTTATAAAAGTTTTGGTTTATCAAAAGTTTCATTTTTCCGTGGTTCTGTTTTCTCTTTCTTGAATCTCTTGTAATAGCACGATTCTATGAACTGACCTAGAGGCTTTTTCCAGGGCTCTGATTTATTTGGTACGAGACTACCAAACTTTTTGGGGTTCAGGCCGAGTTTTTTCGCCATTTCTATTTGATGTGCACTGAGGTGATATTTCGTCCTGGCTAGAGCCCATAAATCGTCAGAAAATTTCTTCTTCTTTTTCTTTTTTGGCAATGCTCTATCTCCTTCCGTATCATTCGAGTTCTGTCATAAAAACGGCTCCTAATTGCGTTTGTCCGAGTTCTGTCAGTTCGACTTCATCCATGGTTATAATCCCGCATCTGGGACACACGATCTCCTTTTCGAAACGAGGTCGGTTTTCCTCTATTGGGAAGGAGATTTTACCTACGTCACAGTCGAATTCTCTTCTGCATTTCGTACATAGAAAATTTAGTTCTGTCATGTTTCTTCATCCTCCAGAATTTTCTGAATTAAAGCTTCAAGCTCAAGAAACTTAAATAATCCTATCGGCTCCTCAAATCCAACCAGTATATCTACATCACTTGTTTCCTTATCTTCGCCTCGCAGGACGGAACCGAAGATACCTATTTCTTTAACTTTAAACTGCTTTGTCAAAACCACTTTATTCTCTTTTACTATTTTTTCTATCTTCTTAAGCTCTTTGCTTTCTTGCTCCATCTGATCTCCTCCTTCTAAATAATGTATAGTTCTCAATCATTTTTTACATCTTCATTCAATATTCTTTTTTACCCTCCGAATCGTCAAATAGATCATTCAGCATTTTCTTAGCCTTCTCCAACGCAGGCTTATAACCACACGCTGTCCGCTCCTTCGCGATTTCACCATGCTCATTCGCCTTCTCCAACTCGCCAGCATCCAGATAAAACCCCGCTAAAAAGTTGTGGATATCCGCCTGCTTCAACCGGTATTCGCATCTGTCCGCAATCAGCAAAGCTTCTGCTGCATGTTTCAATGCTTCTTTCTTATGATTCTGCTTAAACCTGAGTTTCGCAAACTCTAAAAGAATGTCCGGCTCAAATTCTATAAGATTGATTTTTCTGTCCCTGGTCAACGCTTCGGTTAAATGATTTTCGGCTTCTACAAAGTTTCCTTTCATAAGGTAAGCGGCACCGAGGAGCCATTCTGCCTGGATGATGTCCCGTTCATAATGTTTAACATCCGCAAGCTCACGGGCTTCCTCGGCATATTTGAACGCATCTTCAGCGTTTGACATTAGAAGAGAACGGAGAGAGCGGTATGCTTCATCTACACAGATGCCTTGTCTGTGGTTGGTTTCTTTATTGTATTTTGTTGACTTTGAAAGTTCCACTTTCGCTTCTTCAAACTTTCCAAAATATAGCTGCAATAGCCCGAGTTCCCGATGATCAACTGCTTCCCAAAATTCATACGTATTCTCACGGCAGATTTCAATACTTCGCATGAGAGTGGCTTCAGCCGCATTGAGTTCGCCAATTCTCATTTGATCAAGAGCGCGGTTGCCCAGATCGATGGCTAAATTCTTTTTAGCACCTTGCTTTTTACAAATTGCATTAGACATTTCAAACAGACAAATTGCTCCTCTGGACCGACCTGAAAACGAATAGGAAGTTGCAAGCGCACTTATTGTCCATCCTTGAGCAGATTCGTCTTTCAATCTTGGTAAATTATCCTCTCCATCCGGAAATAAAGCATGAAGAAGTTCAATTGTTGTCAGATACGCCCCAAATTTGTACAATAAAGGTTTTGCAAGCCTATTATAATACAAACGCCAAGCCTCATCATACCTCCCAGCTCTTACGGTATGGTGATACAATTCAATAACAGGTGCTAAATCATCCACTGACTCAATCTTTTCTGGCACTGGAATTGCAGCAAAATAATCCATGAGGCGTGAATGAACTTTTTCTTTGCCCTTTAATCTGCCGTAGCAATACCGCCTCATAATTGGATGCATGTCAAATTTAACGCTCTTCTCTTCCCTAAAAAGCAAGCCTCGATCCACGAGTTCAAGCAGAACGCCGTTGAATTCCTCTTCACTACCAAAATCGTTGAAGATGGCAACTGCATCGTAATCCATAGGACTTCTGAATGCGGAAATCCTGCTGATCAAACGCTGCTTTTTTTCGTCCAGCGAATTGTAAGCGAGTTCTAAGATGTTGTGCTCTTTTGGAACTAACTCCGGCAATGGATTGTATTTCGTCCATACTTTGATATCATTCTCGTATACCATATCATGAACAATCATACCAGAAAGAAGCCTCAAAGAAAGAGGATGAAAACCGTAAACACTACAAACTTCTTCTATTTCCGCTCTTGTTCCCTCAACGCCCTGCTTTTCAAAAAACACCACAGCATCTTCTTTATCCATAATCTCTAAATTTACTCTTCGGCATCCTGCAATTACATCAAGTTCTTTGGGAAAAAGACGTGAGGTAATAAGGGTCTTAGTCCGCGGGTATCCTGCAGAAAGCCATTGCAGGAATTTAGCCACATTTGGATCCGTGCAAACCCGGAAATCTTGCTTTTCGTCCTCTTTTACGGTGTCTCCCTGATAAGGCGATCCCAAACCAGCATATGCCCGTAGCAACCGCTCTAAACCATCGAGAACTATAAGGAAATTCGCATTTCTGAACAGATCGAAAAAAACTTGCATTTTGTCCCACGTTGATTCTATTTCTTTTGAGTTGACTTTCCCGCCACTTGCGTAACTGATAGAATTTTCTAAAAATCTTTCAAAACTCGATTCCTTATCATAAAAGGACCACCAGATTACCCCCTCAAATTTCTTACCCCTCTTCAGTAAATCTTCAGTAAGCCAATACCATGACAAAGCAGATTTACCCATTCCTCCAACCGCTACTAATGATAGCATTGGAGTAGGATCATTCTCCAGCCATTCCGAGAGTAACGACCGTTCTTTTTGCCTACCGACAAAGTTTTTCTGTATTGGGTATGGATAGGCGAAATAAGGATTAAACACGGTTCTTTTTTCAAAGTCTGCTGTCCCTTTTTCGTTCTTTTTACTCCATTGAGCTATAAGTTTAGACAAATGTATGTCTATAACATCCTTAAACTTCTCAGCCCCCTCGTAGTCCCAAGCCAATCCTTCTTGAAACAGACGGTCCCGAAATTCTATCACTTTTTCCATTTGCTTTAAGTCATTCTTGTTACGGGGCATGAATGGTTTTTGATTAAAGTAAAACATGATACGAGGGGTACCAAACTTTTCACGGCAGTTGAAGGCAAGATTGAACTCTTCCTCAGTGCCAGATTCCGCTTCTCCTGTAGGTGTCCCAAACCTTTTCCACATGATGCCAACGAAAATATCGTATGATCCAATCTGCTTATTTATGATTGATTGTGGTCGTTCGCCCATATCAGGAATAACATTAGTTTCCCAACCCACAATTTCTAAGTGGAATCCCCATTCATGGGCGATTGATTGGTTTATTTTATCAGCAACCACTCGCAAGTATTCTCGCTCTTTTGCTACATCACCCGGGGAAGCTATAAAGACTCTTACATTCTGAAATATCTCATCCGATCGCCATCCAGCTATGTTTCCTTTAATATCCGTGTAGTCGCTCATATTCAAATACTCTCCTACGGGTTTTACGTGTACTCGAAAACAACTGTAAGTGTAATCTGATTTTATCGCTTAGATTATAAAAATTATAACTCGAAGTTATTAAATTTTATTTAAAATTTTCTCCGCCTTCTCCAACGCTGGCTTATAACCACACGCTGCCCGCTCTTTTGCGGTTTCACCATGCTTTTTTGCCAGTTTCAAATCACATGCATCTAGATAAAACTCCGCTAAAAAGTTGTGGATATCTGCCTGCTTCAATCTGTACTCGCATCTGTCAGCAATCTGCAACGCTTCTTCTGCAAGTTTCAATGCCTCTTCTTTGTGGTTTTGCTTCAACCTGAGTTTCGCAAACTCCAAAAGAATGTCTGGCTCCAATTCTATAAGATTGATTTTTCTGTCTCGGGTTAATGCTTCGGTTAAATGCTGCTCGGCTTCTACAAAGTTTCCTTTCATGAGGTGGGACGCGCCAAGAAGCCATGAAGACATTATTCGGTCTCTTACATTTTCACGACTATATGCAATATCATATGCTTTTATAGCAGACTTAAGGGCTTCATCGGCGTTGTTTACAAGGATGTAGTGAATTGATTTGTAAGCTCTAACAACAGAAATAAAATTTGTTGATCCACCCTTTTCGACAAAATCATCAAAGACTTTTTGTGCTGTATTCAATATATTCTCAGATTTCTTAGGTTCACCTCGATAAGCAAGGAGTCGCCCAAGTTCCTGATGAACAATCGCTTCAAACACTTCACGGAACTTACCGCCGATTTCAATTATTCGCCTGAGATTAGTTTCTGCAGCATCGAGTTCTCCAATTAGTATTTCAGCATCGAGTTCTCCGATTAGAATTTGGTTGTTCACGAATTTGCCTAGACCGATGGCAACGTTCCCTCTACTTTTCAATTTATCTACCAAATTAACTGCCTTTTGAAAAGTGTTAACAGCGCTTCGAGGCCACCCTGAAATCGCGTAAGAATTTGCAAGATCAATCAGCATCCATATCTGGTCACTTTCTTTTTTTAATCTCGGCAATTTATCTTCAGGCTCAGGAAATAAAGCACGAAGAAGTTCAATTATTGTCTGATATGCTCCAAATTTATAATATAAATGATTTGCAAGCCTATTTTCATACAATACCATTGCCTCATCATACCTCCCAACTTTTACTGCGTGGTGATACAATTCGATAACTGGTGCTAGATCGTTCACAGATTCAATCTTTTCTGGCTCTGGTATTACAGCAAAATAATCCCTGAGTTTAGAATGAACACCTTCTTTATCCCTTAATTGGTCATAACAATATTTTCTCACAATCGGATGCAGATCAAATTTAACGCTCTTCTCATCCCTCAAAAGCATTCCTCTGTCCACAAGTTCAATCAAAACCTCGTTAAATTCATCTTCACTGCCAAAATCATTTAAAATTGAAATCGCATCGTAATCCATAGGATTTCTGAATGCAGAAAGTCCGCTTATAAATCTCTGCTTTTTCTCGTCTAACGAATTATAAGCAAGTTCCAAGATATTGTGCCCTTCTTTTCCTTTCAACTCCGGTATGAGAGTGTATTTCAGCCATTCCTGTATCTCGCCCGGATTTTTTGGGTCATGTACAATCATACCAGAAAGCAGTCTGAGGGAGAGTGGATGATACCCAAAACGTTCACAAGTCGTTTCTATTTCTGCTCGTGTTCCTCTAACGCCTTGCCTTTTGAAAAACTCAACAGCGTCTTCTTTGTCCATCCATTTTAAATCCTTGCGCAGACACCCTTCTAAATCATCAAGCTCTTTAGGATACAAACGACTGGTAAACAACGTTTTTGTTCGTGGCTTGCCACTTGCCAACCATTGGAAAAACATCCCGCAATTTGGCTCGATGCAAGCACGAAAGTCTCCGCGGTCATCCTCTTTGATCTCATCGCCCTGGTACGGGGAGCCCAAATTGTAATAAGCACGCAAAACCCGTTCTACTCCATCAAGCACCAAAAGAAAGCGATTATCACACATAATTTTATAAAGAAACTCCATCTGGTCCCTTGTTGATTCAAGCGAACTCCAATCAACCTCATCATCGCTGAAATATTCAATAGCCTTCTTGAGAAATCTACCAAAACCCGACTCATAGTCGTAAAATGACCACCAGACAATCTTCCTCGGCTGTTCGTCACTCCCCACAATATCTTCCATAAGCCAATACCATGCTAATGCCGTTTTTCCCATACCGCCAATAGCAATAACAGATAACATCGGGTGAGAGTCTCCTGTCAGCCAATCGGTTAACATTTTCCTCTCTTGCTCTCTGCCGGTAAAATTCGCCTGTAATGCGTATGGATGGGCGATATATGGCGGAACCGGAAATTGCTTTAGGTCCAGCGTCAATTTATCATAAAGACCCTTTGGAGTGGAAAAATATGAGCACGTATGTTTCTTTAAGAGCACCGAACGAAATTCGTTAATACGTTCTCGATTTTCATCTGTAACCTTAGGAGGACATGAAAACTCGTCACCTGTCAGATAAACCCGAACAGGAATCCTATTCCTCAAAGCGTGTTCATACTCTAACTGCGTTATTGAACTCTTCTCCCCTTTGGGTCTATCCCCATATCTATATGCAACGAGGAGAACAAAAGCATCGCATTCTTCTACTCGCTCCGGGCAAAATTCCGTAGGTTCATGTGTGTGGCTCTGAAACGTTTCCATTCCTACAAATTCGTTTCCACATTCTTCTATCGCCTGCTTTGCTTCAGCCCGATATTCCTTCAAGTCCAAATACGTTGAACTAACAAAGATTTTCATTGGTATAATATGCATGGCTTTTGTTTATTCATTCCCTCTATCTCTGCCTTTGCCTCTACATCTGTTCCTGAATTTTCTCTTTCAACCAGACGTTGATAAGAGCCTCGGAAGAGATTTCGCGTGATTCCGCAATTTCTGTCAATTTATTAGCAAGTTCCGTGTCAATGACAAAGAGATGCGTTTTTCTCTTGATTTCCACTTCAAAATGTGCCTCGGGCATCTCAGTCCAATATTCACCGAGGTCATGGGTATCAAAGAACTTTACAAGTTCATCAAGAGACCCAAAACGAGGCAGGCTTTTTGATTTACTTTTTGACATATTGTCTTCTCTCCTTTTTTGCCATGTTTCTGGCACTCAATATTAATACTTCTTTTGTCTTTTTATAAATAAAAAGGACAGATAAATATCGCCCTGTGGTAGTTTGTCCTAAAGCTATGTATACAGCTTCCCCTTCTCGTTTCCCTTTCTCAACAAAGCGAAACTTGGGTTTGTCACTGAGGATTTCCTCAATCTCATGAGTTTCAACGTGGTGTTTAAGAGCGAGCTTATCCACAATGTCTCTGATCCATATTATTCCTTCAATCTTCATTTAGGTCCTGGCTACCTCCTTTAAACCGCTGCCCCAAGATCTTAATTTCATTTTCACGCGTTCCTTTTGTGTCTAAGCACCAAATACGCAATTGCTAATAGGATAGCGAATACAATTACAAATCCTAGTATTCGGTATTGTGAGGGACTTGGCGTAGGTGATGGTCTTGGCGTTTGACTCACTGCAGGCGACTCCTCTGGTCCTGGTGTAGGTTTAGTACGAACAATTTGAACAGTCTTTTCTAGTCCCTTTGCGGTAATCAAGAACTCCCCGAAAGGGACACCCGCGGTATTTATATCGAATATAAAATCGCCATTTGGATCAGCGATGACCTTAATAGAACTGACAACTTTCAGGTTTACCGAACTCGCATCGTCTGCTGCATCGCCTGAAATCTTGATGTCCTTTTTGCCCGGTGGTATGTCTATATCAAACCCGGATATTTTCATCGGGAATGAAAAAGAAAGCGTTACAGTCCCATTTGTTATTTCCAGTGGTCTCTCTATCAGCGGTATCGTTGCTCCCAATATATTTGTGCTAACCTCAATCGTCTCGCCATTGCAGGTAGCAGTAAACGGCGATAGCGACATTTGGATATTTTTTATATTTTCAGCGCGTGTCGAGAATTTTTTCTCGCCCTCTATAAAAGAGATACCCAGGAACTCCTCGCTATATCTACCATCCGAAATCGGTATTGAGAGCTCAAATGATGAATCTATCCATATCTCCTCATTTGGTGATGTCTCCCCTGATATTGATAACATCTCACCTGGTACAACCACTTGAGGATTTACAGTCAGTTCCGTTACGCCAGCAATTGTTACAGAAGGAGCTAGAGTTGGCACTACTGGTATTATTTGTGTTGTTTTTGGAGACATATTGGTGCTTGTTAGAGCAGAGGTAGAGGCTGGCATTGGCGTTGACGCTTCTTCGTCTGAAAACACAGTTATAGTCTTACTAGCGCCATCAGGAGCCGCGGCTGTTATGGTATATTCGCCAGTGGGGAAACCTTTTGTGCCGATTCTTGTCTTAAAGTTGCCATCTGAGTCTGCTTTTATTTCCGTTAAGGCAGTCACATCTATCTCAACTGTGGAAGCTCCATTAGTCGCATCTCCAAATATTTTGATGTCATAATTCCCATGTGGGACATCGTCGAAGGATATTGTTGCCACACCTTCAGATGCATTAATGCTCTTAGTGATCCATATTTCGGTTCTAACCCCAACCCTAAGGTTCTTGACGTTCATACTGGCCACAGAGAATCTGTTAGGTTTTAACGGAACTTCAATATCGTTAAGATCATACCGATATTTTCCCGCGGAAACCTGTCTAATATCATAGAAAGAAGAAGTTATTGTGATCTCCTGATTTGGTGATGCAACACCCGATATAATTATTTCATCGCCCGGCACAGGATTTTTGGGGATTATCTCAAGCTCCGAGATGGCTGCGGTTGTCGTAATTGCGAATAAGAGGGTCAAAATCAAAATTAAAATTAAAATTAACAATAATATCCTGACTGTTTGTTTTATTAACATTTCGATCTTAACCACCCATTGAGGGAAAAGAGATTTTTGTTTGGTTTAGCGCTATGAGTTTCTCATCAGGACTGTTGACTACAACGAGCAGCACATATTCGCCTAATTTCATGTTAGCTTCTGTTATCAGCGTCAGAGAAGCCGTTGTTTGTTTTGCCTTTGTGAATCCGACAGATGCATTTTTCGTTGTCTTCTCTATTATTTCTATGAGCGTGTATCTATCAAGACCTGTAATCTCCGTTTTATTCAGCCATACATTGTTTAGGCTGATATTAAAGCCATGCTCTGCTATTGTTACATTGCTCTGAAGTACAATAGCAGCTCTATAATCTTCTTCATGCATCAATATAGCGTGATAGCTATAGTTCCACTTCGTGGCATTTAGCAGTTCAACAGCGATGTCAATGAAATCCCCGGGCTGCGGCGCTAATGGCGATACTATTACCGCTGATTCGTATTTTAGCACGTGGACTGGTGTAGCAGCGAATAATTGTATATCCCGATTGGTTCGATTGATGATGACAATCATATACTCACCAGCAATTGGTCTGCCTAAATCCAGTTTGGCGTCTCCAGTCGCATTCAACGTTTTTTTTGTCGAACAAAAGGATTCGTTCAATAGGTTATGGAAGGGCGCGGTGTTGCCATCCAGTGCCTCATCTAACATATTTATCATATCTGATGCGGTTATATTTATAAGGTGTGCATCCACATTAATATTTGCGAAACAAGTAGAACCATAGAAGACCGCAGTTATGTTGTTTACGCTACCATGAATATACACCTGATGGTGCTTGTAGGGATAAAAGACCGTTTTATTGTTCAATTTCGGATTTCTAGTAATAGTAACAGTTGTTCCATTCTGTGTACATGTTGTATAGTTTACGCCCTCGTACCGGAATGTGATGTCTGGCAGAAGCACTGACTCGCCATCCTCAAGCAATATCCAATTTCCCTCATCTGCAGAATTCGTATGTGCTGCAACGGTCAAATTCTCAATAGTACCAGCGGTCTCTATCACCACACTAACGCTATTGTTCACATCCATCTTCATCCTTTCCTGTGCACTCACTCCTGTAACGGACAACACCACTGCAATAAAAATTACTATTACTGCGCTGCGATCCATTTTTTCTGCCTTTTACTATACAACCTTTCTTTGGAAAATAAAGCGTGACCGACAACTTTTTTTTACCTCCGGTAAAAACCTGGACTAAAAATATACCTGATTTTTCTTTTAGCACAGGTTTTCTTTTTTCTAAAAAGAAAAAGTGTTATGGAGCCAGAGGTAAGCCATCCAGCGTGAGGTCTGTGAAGCATCCATTAAGTGCTTTTGCAGTTATGGTATATTTGCCAGCAGGAAATCCGCTGATGTCAATACTTAAGCTAAAGTCTCCACTCGCCTTTATCTTTTTAACTGCTGTCAACTCCATGTCAACTTCGGAAGCGCCATCGGCTGCATCGCCAAATATCTTTACGTGGTAATTACCCGGTGAAGGCAGGTCGCTCTGAGCAGTTGCTCTACCTTCCGGTGCGGCAAAGGTTTGGGTGACCCATATCCTGGTGGTGTTGTCCTGGATTTTCTTAAGGCCAAGCTTAAGATTTTTTACCTCGCTTGCGGTGATAGTAAAGTTATTTGGTCTTTGAGGGATGTTTATGCCTACGAGGTCATAGCTGTATCTGCCCGCGAAAACCGGTATTGTATCTTTGAAAGAAACAATCAGGCTGAGTTCTCCTAATCCTACGCCGGAAATCGTTACTTCATTCTCTGTACTAATAGGGTCTACGAAGTCTGTATAGTTGTATGCAGAGGTAGCATGTGCATCTGGGATATAATCTATAAATGTCCAATTCTCGCCCGATAGCCTGAGGTGCTTAAGATAGTATGGTCCATTTACGCCGTGCATTTGAATGGTCTTGCCATCGAAGTCAAGATGCATGATGTGATTTCCAACATCTAAGCTGCGGTAATCTATTGACCACACTATTTCTGTTTCATTGGCATCGTATAAGTATCCCATCAAGCTGTAATTCCCTGCTGCTATTACATTAACGCCTACGTCTATGGTTAAGTAGTCGTACAAACCATCAGTGTCAACATCAATTTCATAATCTGAGCACTTACCTATAAAGCCCATTTTGAACTCAGAATAGTTATATGCAGAAGTAGTATAAGCAAAATCGCGATACTCGAGCAAATTGTTATTTTTGTCATACAATATAAGATGGCTCAAGTTAAAAGGAGCATTGACCCCATGCCTGCGAATTTTTAGTCCGTCAAAGTTTAGCAATACAGAACGAATACCAATATCTAAGTAAGTATCATTACTTGTCGAAACTACTACACTTCCATTAACATCATACAATAATCCTTCCACGCTGTAATTTCCGGCAGACGTTACCTTAACTTCTACATCTATTGCTAAATAGTCATACAGTCCATCCCCGTCAATGTCTGTCCCATAGTCAAGATAATTGCCGGTAAATTGTGATGGTGGTATCTGGAAGTCTGTGTAATTGTATGCTGAGGTAGTATATGCATCAACTATATAATCAAGCACTCTCAAATTCTCGTCTAATAGCATGAGGTTTTTAAGATAGTAAGATCCATTTACACCGTGATCATGGATATCTTTACCATTAAAATTAAGTCCTACTGTTTGATTCTCAATGTTTAGGTGGGCAGAGTTACTCGACCAAACTATATCAGTCCCATTAACATCGTATAACCATCCTTCTATACTGTAATTACCTGCAAAGGTTACATCAACGCCTACATCTATGGTAAGATAATCATACAGCCCATCGCCATCAATATCTGTTCCATAGTCAGTGTAAATACCCGTAAACTCTGCTGCAAGTGGGGTTTGGAAATCTATAGAATTATATGCAGAAGTAGAATATGCATCAACTATGAAATCGAGCAGTTCATAATTCTCATCTAAAAGCGTGAGATTTTTAAGATAATAAGGCCCATCTATGCCATGCTTTTGTATTACCGTACCATCGAAGTTAAGTTTTACTGTTTGATTTCCAACATAGAGGTTGGTATCATTAAATGACCAACTTATTTTGTATCTATTAGTATCGTACAATTCACCACTTATACTGTAATTTCCAGCAGAAGTTACATTAACGCCCACATCTATTGTAAGATAGTCATATAACCCATCGCCATTAATGTCTGTTCCATAGTCGGTGTATTTACCCGTAAACCTTGCTATTAGTGGAGCTTGGAAGTCCAGGTAATTGTATGCAGAAGTATTATAAGCATCAACTATATATTCAAGTAGCTCACAATTTTCGTCAGATAATACAACATATTTAAGATGGTATGGTCCATTTATAGCGTTCTTGCGTATTGTTTTTCCATCAAAATGAAGTTTTATTGTTTTGTTTCCGGTAGTTAGGGAAGTAATATTATATGCTACCCCTATTTCATTTCCATTAACATCATATAAATCCCCTAACATGACGTAATTTCCTGGGGTTGCCACATTAACGCCCACATCTATTGTAAGATAGTCATACAATCCATCGCCATTTGTGTCTGTTCCGTAATCAAAAAAAGTACTTGTGAATTCTGCAGATGCGTAGACTATTCCATAAAAACTGCTAAATGCAAATACTAATGCTAAGATAAACGAGAGATTCTTAGTCGCCGATTTCTTCTTTCCATGCCTCCTATCTTCCTTCATCATACTATCCATATTTATAGACCCCCTATTTACTATATTTATTTAATCGCAGCCTCCCGGACGCTGTGGCCAAGGAACACAAGGTGGAAGTTTCATTAACTCATCAAACCTTTTTTGTGCCGCATCACGACTACTCTTAGCATTATCCAGCGATTGTTTAGCTTTGAGTAATGCTGCCGTTGCAAGTGCTACTAAATAAGGATTTAAACTGGCAGCGGCAGCTGCCAAAGCAACTGTTGCAACATTCACCGCCGTTTCCAAGGCAACTACCTTATACCCCCAAGAAATTAAGTCGCTTGCTGCAGCATCAAACTGCTCCTGTGTTACGCACGGTTTTGGACATGTTGCACCTCCGGTTGGATAATCGGTCTTAAAAGGATAAGCATACATAACAATATCATTCTCCCATTCTGTCTCTCTCCTAGGAGTCGGCTCAGTCTCCCACTTGCCTGTGTTTTCACATTTACACGCATAAGTTCTTTCCCATATTATTTCAAGATTGCCTTTTGTTGTGGTAATAGTTGTTCTTTCCCATTTTGATTCTTCACAAGTAGAACTAATAAGCTTACATTGTTTTTCAACTTCTGGAGCCGCCGTTGGATGGAACTTTATGTCCACCTTTTCATCAATTATTTTACATTCTGCCGAAGCTATTCCAGAAAAAATGCTAAATACAAGCACTAATGCTAAGATAAACGAGACAATTTTGGTTGCAACTCTTCTACTTCCGTGCTCTCTATTTTGCTTCATTTTTTATCATCCACGTTTTGGATTACAGAAGTATAGCGATTTTTTACAACGCCTACAAAAGCGACCCGTATTATAGCTGCGATTATTATTTTCTCCATTTTCGTGCTACCCATTCTTCCATTCTACCCATTTATACATCCAGCGCTGATCCCCCCTGTCCCTTCATCTATCTCGTTTTTGCTACACGCCATTCCTTTATGTTCTGAGATTATTTAAAACATTATGCATTAATCGCACATGTCAAAAACATCAATGTACGCGAGGAGCAGGAATCTATTTTGTCTGGAAGTTATGGGCGGGGCAACGTTTGATGTCAAGAAAACCCTCGTTTTTTTGGTTCGAATATACAAGCAGGGAATGATAATCGAATATTCGATGCGAATTTAATGCCTGCTCGCACCGTATTCGTAATGAGCCTTGCGAGAATTGATCACAAGACATAGAAGAAGGTATCCGGAAACGGAAGAGAAGAAAAAGCCGAACGAATTCAAAAGACCCACTGAGCTAGTCATGGTTGCTGGGATAAATGGTTAATCTTCTTGTGTTAATCTTGTGTAATCTCGTGGTTTTTGATCAGCTACTCTTTTTTCATTGTATATAAAGTACAACTACCTTCTATTAAAGACGCGGATTTACGCGGATTTTCTAAATTTAAGTTTGACATTGTTGTTCATTGTCATCTGTGTCAATCTGCGTTAATCTGTGTCAATAAAATAATTTATTTTCTTGAAAGTCCTCTTTCCCAAACCGCCTTGTCAGGAACTTCT
>JAUWND010000014.1 GCA_030612835.1 Candidatus Methanophagales archaeon
TTACCATCTAAGTCGGTATCCAGAATTCTAACGAAATACTTGAATTCCTCTCCCGTCTCTTCTACTTCTTCACTCATTTTTCTTTTAGTTTAGTTTAGTTTAGTCTTGTTTCGCCGAGGAAGGGATTTGAACCCTTGAGTCCCTTGCGGAACACAGGCTATCTGTTCGGGGAGTTCCAGGCCTGCGCCTTACCACTCAGCCACCTCGGCTTTACTCCTCCAGCTCTTTACATACGTCCCCCGGTTCATAAACACCTTCTCCGCCGTTACACACACGCCTTTTTCCGATGTGAACATATCTTCCGAGATCATCTTTGCTTCGCCTATGCTCACTGCTTCCCCTTTTAATGTATATATTACAACACGATTTCCTATATTTATCCCTTCTTCTATTCGCGAGATACCAGGAGCTGTGAGGTTTGCGCCGTGACATATTGCATCAACTGCACTATCCTTTACTATTATGCACGGTAGATGCCCTAACGCATATTCCATTGGCATGATAAGTTTCCGTAGAAGGCGCTCATCTCCGTCCTCCGAAAAGATGTAGGCATCTTTTAGGTCTTGCAGCTTCGTGAGGTTCGCCTCATCGAAAGGGAATGATTTCGTCCTTCTCAACTGCACGAGGTGCGCGCCTACGCCTAAAGCGAGACCAAGGTGATGGCACAGCATTCGCATGTATGTGCCCGCTTCACAACCCACTTTCATCAGCACGTCCCTACCGGCAATCTCCATTATCTCTATGTAATGCACTTTTCTTATCCTTACCTGCCTTCTGACAGCCGACTTCAGTGGTGGTCTTTGATATATCCGGCCTACGAAATCATTGCTTATCTTCCTCAGTTTATCCTCTTCAACTGTACCATGCAGTTTCATCACGCATACATACCCTTTATCAGCAATGAACGTGTCCGCTAACTTAGTTGCCACACCTAGCATGACTGGTAGGACCCCTGTAACCCTTGGGTCCAGAGTTCCGGTATGTGCAGCCTTATTTATCTTCAGGATATTCTTTATCCACGCCACCACTTCATGGGACGTCGGACCCGCAGGCTTATCTATATTGACTACACCTCTCTCGATATGCGCCTTTACTGTACGAGCTTCGGGTGCACACCCGTATTTTGGGTCCGTAAAAGCGGGGGATTTATCCAATTTGCATCTCTCTAACGGCTTATTACTTTTTATCATCCTCTGTTTTCTTTTAGTTCCCTTTTCATTAATTAACACAGATAAAAATAAATCAATCAGTGCAATCTGTGTAAATCTGTGTCCTAAATCAAATATGTAGAAGTTATACTATATATACAACGAGAAAATCCAAAATACAAAAATACGAACAACCTCAAATGGAGGAGATAACCATGATGCCCTTCTTGTTTGTCGCCTCTTCCAGGATAGCTAAAGCTTCGTTCAGCTCGTCTTCGCCTATCGCACTGAGTGTTACCGAAGCCGAGGACTTCTTATCCACGCCAGGCATTGAGAGTGATAGCTTTACCACTTCCGCAAATCCCGTGCTGTCTATACTGTCTATCGTCTCCCGCATATCAGAATGCACTATATGCCCAATGAGTAAAACAACCATTGATTCTTTCAGTCTCTCTTTCCCTATTCGTACCACGTTCATGCCTTTTCCCTTTAACCCCTCCACCAATTTATCCAATCTCTTTTCTTCTATCTCAACTACTAGTTGAACTGGTACTCTCCCCGAGGGCGTCTTTTTATCCCGCTGATGTAATACGCTGAGTATATTCCCTCCAAAATCGGATACAGGCTCCAATGCATGCACTAACTGACCCGGGATGTCTTCTAGTTCGATGTCCATTGATATTTTCATAATGATGCTCTCCTTGGCTTATGGTAATAATTGGCAAAGCGAATATAAAAGGGTTTAGAAATGCTGAACTTTGACTTTTGCACTTTGCATTTTGCATTTTGCATTATCTGCACAAAAATCGGTGGATTTTTGTGCCGATGCTATTCACTCTTCCACGCGCTCGAACAATTTTTTCGGCTTTTTCAGCTTTTGGCCACTCGCTATCGGCACTGTCAACTCATCAAGCTTTACAGACTGCAAATCGCTTTCCATTCCCAATTGCGACCACACCTCTACCATCTTCTCTGGCATCACCGCCTCTAACAAAATACAAACTGCTTTCAGCATCTGTAGCACGTTCTTTATTATCTCGCCACCCCGTTCTCGTTCTTTATCGCCCTTTTTTATCAAATGCCAGGGCTCTTCTCGTTGAAAATAACCATTGCCGAAGTCCGCAAGTTTCATTACGGCGTCAACGAGCTTCTTGAATTCGTATTCCTCCACTGCATTTATTGCTTCTTCGCGTGTCTCTGTTATCTTAGTAATGACCTCCTCTTCTATCTCGCCTTCGGGAACCACGCCGAAATTCTTATACGCAAATGATACCACTCGATGAACAAGGTTACCCAGTATCCCCACTAACTCATTGTTCACCCGCAAGAAGAAGGAGTCCCAGGAAAAATTCAGCTCTTTCGTGTGGCTCGATTGTGCTACCAAATAATATCTCAATGTATCAGGATGGAATCGTTCTAAAAACTCCGATGTCCAGACCACATCACCCCGGGACTTTGAAAATGTCCGGCCATCTATCTTCACCATGCCGGAAGCAACAACGGCATCTGGCAGCGAATAGCCCGCACCTTTTAGCATCGCAGGCCAGAATATGCAGTGATGATAGATGATGTCCGTGCCGATGAAATGTACAATGGTAGCTCCGTCTTCTTTCCAATATTCTCGCCATTTACGCTCATCACCGCTCATTAATTCTTCTGTAAATGATATATACCCGATAGGCGCGTCAACCCAGACATAAACTACCAGGTCATCCCGACCCGGGAATTTCACGCCCCAGTCCAGCTTCCGCGTTATGCACCAGTCCCTCAGTTCCTTCTTTACCCATTCCCGTGCGTAATTCCTGGCGTTACGTGTGCCACCTAAATTATCTAAATAAGAGGCGAGGAAATCGGCGAAGCGGGAAAGATGGAAGAAGAAGTGCTCCTGCTCTTTGAAAACCGCTTCGTTTCCGCAAATCTTACACTTCGGCGCTATTATCTCGCCCGGCTCGAGATGCTTACCACAGCCCTGGTCACATTCATCCCCTCTCGCACTTGCGCCACAATAGGGACATTCGCCTTCCACATATCTATCCGGTAGGAACCGACCACAGGTATCACAGAACGCCTGTTTCGTTTCCTCCATATATACATAGCCACTATCTATCAGCTTCTTCACTATCTCTCCTGTCCTCTTATGGTTGCATTCCGAGTTGGTCTGCCCATAATAGTCGAAATCAACATTCAGTGCTTTGAATATCCGCTTGAAATGATCATGAAATCGCGCTACAACTGCTTCGGGTGCGATCCCTTCCGCTTCTGCACTCAGTACAATCGGCGTGCCATGCGTGTCCGAGCCGCTTATAAAAATAACGTCATGACCCATTTTCCGGAGCATCCGCACGTATATGTCCGCGGGTACGTAAGTCCTGAGGTGCCCTATATGGCACTCGCCGTTGACATATGGCAATGCAGAGGTTACCAAGACTGGCTTATCCATCGGTATCTTCATTTGTTTCTGTCTACTAATAGCATCTATATCAAAGTTTTATAAATTTTACTTTTTTGAATTTGGCAAGCAAGCGGCATTAGTTACGCGTAAAAACGCTATCCTTTCGCATAGTATAGCAAAAAAATAAAAAAGATGGGAAACTATACGCCCACCTGTGCTATTTATTTATTTATCTATTTTATATATGTACTCCTGGGTAACCGATCATACCCCACATTATAGCACTTGTGATCCAGCCAATTATGCCCATTAATCGAAACGATCAGGTATATCAATCTTTTATCTTCGGGCGTCTCCATGAACACGGGTATCCCTAAATATAGGATGTACAACCCATAAAGGCTTGCTAAAAAGACCAGAATCGCAAGTGGCGGTATAATATACAGTATCCCTGCAAGGAGCCCTAGCGTAGATGCGTATGCAACGAGCTTCATTGCTTGTGTCTGATCTTGCATTCTTTGCTCGGTCTACTATTGCATTTATATCCCTATTTTTCACATCCCTTTCTTTTTCACGTATTTATGCCTCATCCGGTAGCGTAGACATGTCAAACATGTCTGAAAGGTTTTTTATCTCCACACCAGCCGGTAGTTCAAACGTAGTGTCGGAAATGCTGCCAAAATCGAAGTTCCTCATCTCCGTCCTCGAAGTACCCAAAGGCGACGTCATCTCCACTTGAACCGGAAGCCCGTACTTTAGCCATACCCACTGCTTCATCTTTAGCTCTTCCGGTTTCTCCATGACTACATATTCGATAACTGTACAGCGCATACCATCTATTGTTTCGGTGCCGATAATCGCCGGATTTAAGTTCATAAGAGCTTCTACATCCCCTGTTACCGATTCTGGAACTTCGTCGAGCACCGTTTTCAATGCCATGTTCTCGTCAGGCTGATACATATATGACACTTTGTCATCTCCTCTCACTATCATAATCACCGCCTGCCCTTCCGCTGTCGTATCTATCCTCATATTATTCCCCTTTAACCATGCCGTGCCTGTCGATACTATCTCTCCATTGTCTGTCGTTACCATATCATATTTAACGCTTATACCTTTCGCCTTATCCAAAAGATCGATCAACGATTCGCTACTCGTTGGTGCGGTAAGTGTTTCATCAGTTGATGATTGAGTGGTTGTAACTTCTCCCGCCGGTGCTGAAGGTGCCGGCTCCAGTTCTGCTTTATCGGCACAGCCAGCACTCATGACTACGCCTATCAAGATTAACCCCATAATTATTGCCCATTTTTTCCTTTTTTCTACCATTTATATCACCTTATACAATGTTGAGAAGCTATTTAAGTTTTTCGTTTTTGCTTGTTGTATATAACATATACCTTCTACATATTTAAGACGCAGATTTACACGGATTTACACGGATTTAATTTCTTCTGCGTTAATCTGTGTTAATCTGTGTCAATAATTAATTTTAGTTGGATATTATGCTTTCTTGTGAAAATCTGTGTAATCCTGTGGTCTGTGCTATACCCAAAAAACCATCCTGAGCGTATTTCTCACTGCCGGAGCAAGACCAATAGTGATAAGGACCAACAAAACGAGATTCTTTAGCTCTATCTCTTGCTCGTCAAAGCAAATATCCAGTAGATACAGCACGGGAATGAGGATTCCAAGTTTGAGTAGGAACATTCCGGCTGCGGAGCCGGTATACTTTACTATCATTCCTTCTATCACATGCTTCCCGTGGTAACCAAGAAAATCGATCCCGATATAAGAAGAAGAAGCATCGAGTAAATGCGCGGTTAATACTGATACATTCTGCGATTCTGTTAGAAACTTCGCATGGAGCTTAGCCCCAACCACATAGATTACGAGCATTATCATGCCGGAAATGCCGATAACAGCAAAAAGAACCCATGGTCTAACTATCGTCTCATTATGCAATAACAATATCATGTTTGCGATAAACCATAGCACCCCAATCAGACCAAAGACCACCACATAATCGTTTATTCTGTTCGGTCCGGACAATACCCGTAATATTACCAGTATAGCAACACAACAGAAGAATATAAGGAAATAGATTAGCGGTGTGATTAGCATGTAGCTTATAGGAGGCAAGAACCAATCGGCATCTTCCATTACCCTCAGGCTTGCGGCAACGAATATGTAAGGCGATACAGCAGCGATGAAACGTTTGTCTATCACTATCCCGAGCTTTTTCAGTATTTTCCATAATACAAAAACCATTAAGCCCAGCATTAAGGCCCACGTTATTGTATTTACCGGATTGTAGCCCGCATCGTCGAGTATAGGCTGGATGTAGTACGTACTGAAAAATTCCTTTATTGCTTCTGTCATTTCGATTATATTATCAGTAATATTATTTTCTCGTGGAAATCAGTGTAATCTTGTGGTTAGCTAAATTGACTTTTGCACTTTTCATTTTACTTTTTGCATTTTCTGCTCAATAATCCATAGGTTTTTGAGCAGATACCTATCTCACGAACTTAATCACGCCACTGCCCGGAGAGAACAGTAACCCATCACGTTTCATCACTTCTATTATGTCCTCCGCCTTTCCTCTTTCCATCCCTTCCTCCTCCGCGAGATCAAGCACCTCCTCTAGCGGCACTTCCTCGCCGTATTCTTTCTCCAACTCCTTTATTATCTCCCGTATTGACCTCGCGCGGTCCCTTCGGGTCTTAGTTGTGCCAACAGTTACCCAGTCAGTATCCAGCTTGCCCGTTTCCGGGTCAACAAAAACTTGCTTCAGGCAGTAGGTAGTCACGTTAATCACGCGTTCCGCATCCTCCGCTGTTATTTTATCACTTAGCTTCGCTCTCGCACTTGCCTCGCCCAACCGTATTAATGCTTCTAACTGCCGTGCGGTTACAGGAACGGGCGCCTCTTCGTCCTCGTAGCCCTGCCTCCGAAGTCCGATATAAAACTCCATAAACTTACTCTTCGCCTCTTCGGTCATCACGGGGTATATATTCCGCTTACTCCATGCCACATACTTCCTAAATAAGTCGGCCTCTACCGCAGGCTCCATAGCTTGCATCTGCTCTCTTAACCGCTTCTCCCCTCCCTCTCCCACTTTACCTACGTTCTTAAGCCGTGCAAGCAGTTCACCGGCGTAATGCGTCTTTATTATATGCTCGGCGGTCCTCGTATCCCGCTCTTCATCTGGTCGGTCCATCATAGTATATATGAGATCGAATCGAGACACGAGCGTAGGAGGCATATTTATCTGCTTTGAAATGGGATCGTATCTATTAAACCGTCCCCCGAGCGGATTTGCAGCAGCTAACAAGGCACATCTCGTGTTTAACCTCGCCATTATTCCCGCTTTTGCGATAGAAACGGTTTGCTGTTCCATTGCCTCATGGAGCGCATCCCGATCCTCCTTTCGCATCTTGTCTATCTCATCGACCGCGGCTATCCCTTTGTCTGCAAGTACCAAAGCACCAGCCTCTAAAGTCCACCGCCCTTCTCCGAACTCATCCCTAACTGCTGCGGCTGTAAGTCCAGCCGCAGAGCTAGTTTTACCACCCGTATATAAGCCTCGAGGTGCTAACTTCACTAAGTATGTGAGTAATTGACTCTTTGCAACTCCCGGATCACCAACGAGAAGCAGGTGTATGTCGCCTCTTACCCGCGACCCATCCGGCAATTCTTTTGGAACGCCCGCGAACAGTTGGAGTACCATCGCTTCTTTTATCTCGCGGTAGCCATATATGGTGGGTGCAATACTTCCTATGAGCTTCTCATATACATCCGGTTGATTTTTAAGCGCCATTATTTCTCGCTCGTCATCCTCTGTTATCTCTATCTCTTCAAATTCTTCCTCCTTCACCTCTAACGAATTGCCATCCAGATATATATCGAAGAACGGAGTCTTCCCAAATTGTGTCATCCTCTGGTATGACCTGAGAATACCAACAACAATAATCCGGTTGCCGGGCGATATTTCGCCTGAAATGTCGTCTTCAAGATTAACGTCTAAAGTTTGTGGTAATTCGCCACCCCTCAATTCCTCTGGCGATTCCTGTAACCTTACCTTTTGTGCATTTACAAATTTACACTGATCCACCAATAGCTTGAACCGCTGTATTTTTCGTCCACATCCGCCACTCTCTTTCTCACACTCCATCGGCTCCCGGAATTGCCTTCCGCTCTGCCCCAGCGAGAAGATATGCCCGCAAAAAGGGCATTCAAATACCGCTTCTATTACCCGCGGCCTTACCTCTGTCGCCTTTGTTACTAATCCTTCTATACCCACCAGCTTGCCTATGTCATTGCTTCTGATGTCTCGTATCTTTACCTTCTTCGGAAGCTTTATTATTCGAACATTAGCCCCCTCGAGAGTGACTCCAGTGGGAATATCCATTTCCCTTAAAGCGCGAGTCACAGATTCTATCGTTACGTCCGGGTCTTCTAAAAGCATATCTGCAAGATTAGAGTCGTATATGTCCACATCAGAGAATACAACGAGCAAACTACGCCGTTCCGGGTAATAATTCGATAGCTCTATGATCCTGTCCCAGCAATACTTCTTCAGAAAGTCTTCCCATTTCTCTGTTACCAGGTCCTGCATCATAATATCACCATCGCTATTTATCTCATATTTTGAATACTATACTATTGTATTTAAGATGATGCAAAAGTTCTTTACATTAAAATTATAGAAAATTATAAGAAAAGAGGTAGGAGTGCCAATGGACACATCAGAGTTAGCAGTTGTTTTTGATGGTGCAGGTGTTTTATACGCACCTTTCAGGATTATTAAAGATATGGGAAGAGGTGTGACAAAGCGGAGCAGGAGATCGGGGCTAACCTGTACCGACCGGCTTGAAAAGGGCGCGATGGTGATATTAAAGACGAAATATGGAGAAACGCTGGAGCAAGAAGATCCTTCAAAATTTTTGTCCGATGTAATAAAGGAGAAAAAAATCGAAAATAAGGTTATATATAAAGAAAAAGGGATTAGTGATCGAGAAGTGACGGAAGCAATTTTACGCGATAAGCATGTTAAATTGGGCGATGTGCATGAAACAATGTCCTTTCTGAGGAAGTGCGACATCCTACCGGTAATAGGTGTAGGCCTGATTGTGGATATGGCGAAGGGGGCGATAAAATACGTGATTGCAGGCGGCATAAATTTTTTCCCGGGAACACGAAAACTGCTTAGTGCGTTACACGGGCTGGGAGTCAAGATTTTTGTTTCTTCGGGAGATAGGATAGAGCGAGATGAAATTGCAGTTTATTTACCGGACGTCCATCCTGATAATATCTTTGGGATGCAGAAGCCGGAGGATAAGCGGGACTTGGTGATACAGTTGAAAGCCGAGCATAAGGTGATGATGGTGGGGGATGATATAAATGATTATCTTGCGCTATTGGAGGCAGATATAGCGGTGTTATCGTTACAGGAAGATGCAGATAGACCGGGGAAGCTTTTTGAGATTGCGGATTTCAGGATAAAAGATATAGGGGAGGTAAAGGACGTAATAGAAGAGATGAAGGAATACGCTAAGTGAGGGTGTGGTAAAAATGGTAAACTCAAAAGAGGATCTGGAATCGTTGGCGGATGGATTGAGAAACTTTGATGGTGTGAAACGGAAAAGAGCTATAGGTGACCTCGTAAGTAGACTTGGGAATTCCGATCGGGTAGGAAGTCGAACGATAGTGGGATTCGGCGAGGATGCCGCTGTGCTTGAAGCGGACAATGATAATTTCGTTTTACTCGCTGTGGATGGTATCTGGGGTAAATTGTTGAATGCCGACCCCTGGTGGGCAGGGTATTGCGCCGTGCTGGTGAATGTAAATGATATAGCGGCGATGGGTGGCACTCCGCTGGCAATGGTGAATCTGACATCAACGCAGCACAAGGATATATGTGCTGAGCTGGGCCAGGGAATGGAGGACGGCGTGAGAAAATTTGGCGTGCCTATGGTGGGCGGGCATCTACATCCAGACACTACTTATGATGCTCTTGATGTTGGTATAATGGGGACGGTAAAGAGAGATTGTGTAATATTTTCAAGCGGTGCGAAACCAGGCGACAAGGTATTGGTCGCAATTGACCTTGATGGTAGGATATATCCAAGTTACAATCTGGCCTGGGACAACACGACAAGAAGGACTCAGGCAGAGATAAAAAAGCAGTTGGATACAATGGTTGAGATAGGGGAGAAGAAGTTAGTCACTGCGGGTAAGGACATAAGCAATCCGGGCACTTTAGGCACGTTTGGTATGTTGCTCGAATCTTCAGGTGCAGGCGCAATCGTGGAGCTGGATAAGATACCAAGACCCGATGCAGATATTCCTTTTGAGCAGTGGTTAAAGATGTATCCAGGTACAGGGTTTGTGCTCACGGTTGAAAACGATGATAACGCGGCCGAGTGTATAAGAATATTTGAAGACGCGAGAGTAGCGGCTTATATCGTTGGCGAGGTTGATGCAAGCAAGAAACTAAAAATAACAAACGGGACCGAGACAGCGACGGTATTTGACCTTAACCGAGAGATGATAACAGGGATAAAACGAAGGCCTCAGGGTTAAATGAAAGGGGGGTTGAATGGAAAATAACCTGTGCTGTACCGTGGGTCAAACATCCGTCATAAGAACGTTTGACATGAAAGATGATTTTGATGTGTTATACGGTAAGGTAGAGAAGGGAGAAATAGATAAAGCGGATGCGTTATTTTTAGCGTGTCACCCCTCTTATCTCTTCTGCATTGCCGATGAGTTGCGAAAGGCGGAGAAAGGCGAGGTCGTCACATATGTGGTGAACAGGAACATAAACTTTACTAATATCTGTGTGGGCGACTGCAAATTTTGCGCGTTTCGAGAAGAGAATGGCGAGGGGTATCTATTGAGTATTGATATGGTCTTGAATAAGGTTGAGGAAGCGGTGAATATTGGGGCGACAGAGATATGTATTCAAGGTGGTCTGCATCCGGACCTTGAGGTTGCGGACTATTGTGGAATTATAGAGCGCATAAAATCGGTCTTTGATGTACATATACATGCATATTCGCCAATGGAGATATGGCATATGGCGAGAAATTCCGGGATGACTGAGGTGGACGTGTTGAAAGCGTTAAAAGATGCTGGTTTGGGCTCTATTCCGGGTACTGCTGCTGAAATACTCGATGATTCTATTCGGGAGGTAATATGTCCGGGTAAGATAAAAACAGATGATTGGATTGAGATAATAAAGACCGCACATCGGTTGGGAATACCATCAACTGCTACTATCCTGTATGGGCATATAGAATCCCTGGAGGACAGAATAGACCATCTATTTAAGATAAGGGCGATACAAAAGGAGACCGGCGGATTTACGGAGTTCGTACCGCTGAAGTTCATGCGAAAGAACAATGAATTGGGCAGATGGGTAACCCGAGAATTTCCGTTTTGGGAAAGTGCAACTATTCATGCTCTTGCCAGAGTTATTCTTCATCCCTATTGCGTGAATGTGCAAGCGTCCTGGGTGAAGTTAGGGCTGAAGGAAGTGCAGCAGATGCTCTCTTTTGGCGTGAACGACATGGGTGGGACACTGATGGAAGAGAGCATATCAAAAGCATCGGGTTCCTTAGCGGGCGAGTACATGAGCCCCGAGGACTTCGAGCAACTTATTACGGATGCGGGTAGAACACCAAGAAGGCGGAGTACGCTGTATGAGTTAGTGTAGCGTTTTTGCATAGCCTGGGTAAAAAACCACAAGATTTCACGAGATTTTTGGGTTAAGGGAACTCCCAGTAAATAGTTTACCCAAAAAGTTTTGATAATTGTCATACAAAGACACGGATTTCACTGATTTACACAGACGCTACTCTAAAGTCCCCAAAAAAATTGTTAAGTTTTTACGGGTTCCTAGAATCAAAATTAAATTTATAAATCAATTATTACACTACTTTAAATCTGTGTTAATCAGCGTTAATCTGTGTCTTAAAAATCCTTGGAGCATGATACCTTCCATACAGTTCGGGTAAATTATTATTTGTGAGTTTCCACAATTTATTGTGCATGTCCATATCCTCCGCCACCGGGCGTTTCAATTACCACTACATCGCCCTTCTCAAGGCGCATAGTTACCTTTGAAGGCAAATCTAGCCGCTTATTGTCTCTGACTAAATAATTCTTACCTGCTCTTCCGTCTTCGCCACCAAGCAGACCCTTTGGCTGGTATTTCCGCCGCTCGGATTGTATAGAAAGCGTAGCATCCGCTACCAGAACTTTAATAGCTCTCTTTATGCCCGAACCGCCTCTGAACTTACCGTTACCACCGGAATCGGGAATCAACTCATAACGCTCCACACGCAGCGGATACGAAAGCTCTAACGCCTCTATCGGTGTATTTGCCGTGTTCGTCATGTGCGTGTGAATCCCATCGTCGCCATTTTTATTGGGTGAAGCGCCCTGACCGCCCGCAATAGTTTCATAGTAGGTAAACCCTTCTCCGTTGACTGTGCCGCCTATTGCTACATTGTTCATTGTGCCTTGCGACTGTGCGGGTATTTTATGCGGCATAGCTTTATGCAGGGCGAGCAGCAGGACGTCCACTATCCTCTGTGACGTCTCCACATTACCGCTTGCTACAGCAGCAGGCGGATTTGGATTCAAAACCGTGCCTTCTGGCACGTTAATGCTTACAGGCAGGTAACAGCCATGATTGGGTGGGATTTCGGGGTCCGTCACGCATCTCAGGACGTAGTAGACGGCAGAGAGCGTAACTGCATAAGGTGCATTGATATTGCCTCTTCTTTGCCTGTCGGTGCCTTCAAAGCTTATGTTTATGGCACTGCCCGCTATTTTTAGTGTCACTGCTATCTTCACCGGCTGGTCGGTAACGCCATCGTCGTCCATAAAGTCCTCGGCGGTATAGGTGCCCCCCGATATTTTTGTGATCGCATGTCGCATCCGCTTCTCGCTGTAGTTTATGATGCTATCTGCAAATTCAGTGTAAGTATTTAGGCTATATTTTTGGATGTGTTCTGTCATTCTCATTGCGCCCAAATTGTTAGCCGCGATCTGAGCTCGTATATCGCCTGCTCGCTCCACGGGTGTGCGAGTATTGGCTTTTATGATGTTGAAGATGTCCGCGTTCTCTTTGCCGCGGGTTAAAAGCTTGCAGGGAGGGATAATAAGACCTTCCTGGAAAATTTCAGTGCTGTTACCCGGCATTGAGCCGGGGGTCATGCCACCAACGTCCGCATGATGGGCTCTGTTTACGGCGTAACCTACTAACTCGGCGTCATAGAAAATCGGTTTTATTAGGGTGATGTCGGGTAGGTGTGAACCGCCGTGATAAGGGTCGTTTACTACTATTTGGTCGCCTTCGTTCAGGTCATCGAACTGCCGCAAGGCAAATTCTACGGTTAGTGGCATTGCGCCCAGATGCACGGGGATGTGTTCTGCCTGTGCCAGCATCCGGCCTTCGGCGTCAAAGATGGCACATGATGCGTCCATCCGCTCCTTTATATTCGGCGAGTATGCGGTTCGCTTTAGTGCCGCGCCCATCTCTTCGGGTATTGCGGTAAATGCGTTCTTCAAGATTTGCAGCGTTATTGGGTTCATGGTGTCTGGCTTATAATAAGGATACTACAATCGCAATCACAATCACAATTTCACCACTTCACAATTTCCTCACCTCATCAAGAAATGCAGGTCGGTTTTTAAATTCAGATTTTAAATCGGAAAACCGCTTTTCCCACCTTGATTCGTCTTTTAACAGATTAATATAGATGTTTTTGACCTTAGCCAAATATCCTGCTGCAATACGATACGTTTTTCTATTTCCTCCCGGGATGTTCCTATAAGCGCTTTGCCAGTAATACGCTATTATCTTTTCAGGAAAATCCTCTTCCAGCTTAGCTGCGAATTCATCAAACTTATTTTTCACTATCCATTGATACTCAGGCGGTTTTAAAATTGTATGCAGGACTGCCTCTTTCATGTTTTTGTCCATGCAGATTCGTAAATAGTCACAGATGTCTTTTTCTTTAATGTCATTGAATAATTTGGGCTCAATCTGTTTCCAGTCTGCATCCCTCAAGAACGCCTTCATTTTATTGTATTCTGCATAGTAGTTTCCATAACGCATGATTTTATATGCTTTTAGCTGAGCCTCTTTTGCCTTTTCGTAATTCCCATCAGTTTTATAATACTCAAATAGTCTGTCCAGCATGACCTTATCTTCGCTCTTCCGGGTCAACGCAACCCGGACAATTCGTTCTATATTGGCGGTGTCCCTTTCTTCAGCAAAATGCTCGAACAAGAATTGAAACAGCTCTGTAAGCCTGCCTTCACCTTTTAATATCCCCTGTTCTGCGGTTTCCAAACCCTTTTGCAAATCGCCCTTATTAAGGTAGAACACCACCAAATCCCAGTAATCCATACCGTAATGGAGATTCTCCATACGCATTTCTAAATATGCTGTTTCATTGCAAAGATAATTCTTCTGGATACGCATAATCAACTTTTTCCGCCAATCAGAAGGACGTTTTGCCAGTTTTGCCACTAAATATTCCCATTCTTCTTTCGTATCGCAGATCGCGAAAAAGATATCCATCAAGGCATCATCAAAACCGGAATTTTCCTTATCATACTCCACAAAGGCACAATCAAAAAATCCGAGTTTTGCATCCGAGGATATATTACCTGCTTCAATCAATTCGGAAATTTCATTTAGCCACCCATAAGCTTCTGCTTCTTCATCTTCGGGTCCGCCGCCATATTCATTGAATTCCGAGATTATATCGTCGGCTTTTTCCCAGTATTCCATCAATAACTCGTCATTTAGAGTCACTACTTCTTCTGCAACGCTTGAAGCCTCTGCCTTCTCTTTAAACCATTCCAAAACCAATCTATGGACTTCCGGGTTTTTTCTTATTAGATTTTGCACTAACTTGTATAAGTTCTCGCCATCAAGAGATTTCAATTCGTCATCTAAGCTAAAACCCCTACTTTTCTCTTCTCCTTGTTCACTATGCGATGACATCATGCCACATCCATCAATTCTTTCTGAACCTTTTTACATCACGCTTTTCTTCTTTTATATCCTCTCGCTCTTTTATTAAATTAACGGTATAAGCATTTTTATCTTCGATCATTTAATACAACTCCTTACGACTTTGCCTTTGCGTATAGTCAGATAGCACATAATTTAAGTTCTCTTCGATGCTTTTTGGCGCTTTCTACATTGAACGGTTAAGCGTTCATGTTTCGTCATATAGATATTGTTATATATAAAGACAACCTGCATCGGTTGTGATTTAAAAAAACAACCATAACTTGAATTACGCTTTCTTATTCATACAGCATTTCTTATACTTCTTACCGCTGCCACAGGGACAAGGGTCATTCCGCCCTATTTTGACCCTCTTGTCTGATCTCATTGATGGCGCATCCCTATTTTCTTCTTCGATCAAATCCTTGAACATCCGATAATGCCGCTTTATTCTTTCAACGTAATTCCGATCATTCAGAACGTACTTAATTCTATCCAATAATATTTACGAGGTGCAAGTTCGGATTGATAACTAGCTACATTTAATATCGGACCTTGTAATTCCGCTATGATCTGTGGGTCATTATCACCAAACCAATCAGCGTAAAATTTGCGATTCTCCCAACCATATGCAATTACCGCTACAACTTCGTTTCTTCTTTTGCTATCTCCGGGAACTTCTCATGAAATGGTACGTAAGGCATAATAATATCCCCTATCCTATATCTGTATATAATTAATGTTAGGTCCTATACTTTTAACTATTTTTTAAAAGTTCCTATCTCCTAGTGAAAATCCCAAAACTCGCGTATCTCCAACAAAATCATTATTAATCTTTAACTTCTCTACTAACCCATTTCAGATACTCTTTACTCCCTGCAACGACAGAAAGAGCAAATATTTCGGGTGTTTCATAGGGATGTATCTCTTTAATATATTTTTCGAGCTCGTCATAGAGGTCTTTCTTGCTCTTGATTATGCATAACCATTCTTCTTTCCTCTCAATATTGCCTTTCCACCAGTAAGTGCTTACTATCGGTCCTACTATCTGAACACAGGCAGCCAGTCTTTTTTCTACCATTGCGTTTGCTATTTCTTCTGCGTCCGCCCTTTTCTCTATGGCTGTTATCACCTGAACATACTCTTCCATCATCATTATTCCCATTATCGGTAATTAAATTGACTGTAACACATACCCGTCAAACCACTTCTGTTTGAACATTGCATTCACTGCCGGGTCCGTGAGTTTCTTAAACAGGTCGATCTTAGTATTAACAAAGCCCAGTAATATCGAATCCACCACCTTATCGAACTTATAACGGATATTTTCTGGGGTGTTCTTTTCGTTCATAACAGCCCGGAGTTCTTCGTTCCCCTCCAGCTTCTCCTTTATTCGTTTTAGATCCACCTTGTCCTCGTCCGTCAAATTGAGTCCGTACGTTTCATTTAGTGTGTTAATGATATTAGATAAAAGGTCTTTATCTTCTTCCGCATGTTGTGGTCTTCCATTGGTGATACCAGGTATCTTAGAATCGTTTTTCGTAAGTGGCAGATTCCCCGTAAATGTTTCTTGGATCCTAAAAGAATCCAGATCCACAGCCTCGCGAATTTCATTAGGAATACGCTTTTCGCGTTTTGGTAGTTTCCTGTTCAAATTCTTTGCGAATACATACAACTCTTCCAGCTCCACCGCCTCAAAGGAAATGAGCTGAGAGACAAACCCATACAACCGGATAAAACGTTGCAGCAGTGACCTGAAATCTTCCTGTTTATTTTCGTCCGCTAAATATCTCCAGGCGTTCACCACACTATCCAATATCGGTTGCAGCTTCTCTGCTTTTTCTTCCGGATTGAAGAATATCAGTGCAAATTCTTTTACCTCTTCGCTGGTATATATTCCAAACTGATCCAGCTCCGATTGGAGATCGTAGAGCTTGTTTGGGTCGGTCTCCTCGTCAAGGAACGTGGTCTGGAAATAAGGTTGAAATGATTTCTGGATCTCTTCCGCTTCATTCACGAAGTCCAGAACTAACGTCTCGGTTTTACCTCGCATCGTTCTGTCCAGTCTGCTCAGCGTCTGGACTGCATGCACGCCGCCCAGCTTCTTATCCACAAACATAGTATGCAGAAATGGCTCATCGAATCCCGTCTGGAACTTCTCTGCAACAACCAAAATTCTGTATTCCAATGTCTTGAATGCGTCCGGGATACTGACCCTTGGGGGTAGCTGGTTCAAGCTGATTTCGGTGTATTCTTCTCCCGTATCAGGGTCTTCAACAGTCCCGGAAAAAGCAACCAGCGGTTTGAAAGGTAGATATTTATCAGCCATGAGCTTTTTTAACATCAGGTAATACTTCACTGCATGGAGTCTTGAACGAGTCACCACCATAGCACGACCACGACCCTGAATCGCATTCACCGTCTTTTCCATGAAATGGTCTAACATGATTCTGGTCTTCATCTCAATTGCATGAGGCTGCAAATCCACGTATGACGTGAGCAGTTGTACAGCCTTCTTCCGCTCGTATTCTTTGTCGCCTTCTATCGTCTTCACCAGCTTGAAGTAGCGTTTGAACGTTGTGTAATGCTCCAGAACGTCCAGGATGAACCCTTCCTCTATCGCCTGCCGCATGGAATAGATATGGAACGCAACAAACTTACCGGCTGCATCCTTATGACCAAAGAGTTCCAACGTCTTGTTCTTTGGCGTTGCAGTAAACGCGAAGTATGAGATATGTGTTTGCCGTCCCCGGGTTCGGATTTCCGTGATGATCGCATCTTCAGGGTCGAACTCGTCCAGGTCCTCTTCTTCCGCATCTTCAAGATTCGCAGATAGCGCTTTCTTCAAATGCTTTGCTGATTCGCCCGATTGGCTGGAATGTGCTTCATCTATGATGACTGCAAACCGGTGTCCCTGTAATTTGGTCATGACATCGGAAATAACCGGGAATTTCTGTAGTGTTGTTGTTATTATATCTTTACCATCTTCTAACGCCTGCCTTAACTCGTCCGAATTCTTCTCCACTGCTTTTACCACGCCCGGTGTCTGTTCAAATTGCTTGATATTATCACGCAGTTGCTTGTCCAGTACTCTGCGGTCGGTAACGACGATGATACTATCAAATAGCCGTTCCTTATCGGTCTCCTTCTGATATAATCGTGCCAGTTGGTGACATAGCCATGCGATCTCATATGACTTCCCGGACCCCGCGGAATGCTGAACTAGATAGCTATGGCCCGCACCGTCTACCTTTACCGCATGCAGCAGTTTTCGGACTAAATCCAACTGGTGGTACCGGGGGAAGACAAAGACCTCTCGCGTGGATTCTATAACCCCTCTGGTCTTGTCCCAGTATTTTTCCGTCTTGGTGTGTATATGCAGATAATCGTTGATCAGGTTCAATAGCGTATCGGGCTGCAGAATATCTTCCCACAGGTATGCCGTCTTGTGCCCGTTGGGGTTAACCGGGTTTTCGGTGTCCTTATTAAACGGCAGGAACCAGGTACTCTCGCCTTGTAGTTTGGTGGTCATAAAGACCTTTTCATTGCCGACTGCGAAATGTACCAGACAGCGTTTGAACATGAACAGGGGCTCTCTTGGGTCACGATCAGTCTGGTATTGCTTGATTGCATCGTCAACTATCTGACCGGTAAGCGAGTTCTTCAGTTCCGCTGTTATAATCGGGATACCGTTAAGGAAGATAGCGAGGTCTAACGAGTTCTCGGTCTTCTTGCTGTATCTTAGCTGTCGGACAACCGAGAACCGGTTATTTTCGTATAGGTTCTGGTGTTCGGGGTTCATTCCGCTGGCGGGTTTGTAGTATGCCAATTTGAACATTGCGCCTCTGTCCTTTATGCCTTTTCGTAATACGTGCAGCGTACCTTTATTTCGGATCTCCTTCGACAATCGGAAACAGAGTTTGTTGGGGGTGTCTGCACCGTACTGTCGCTGCAGTTTCTCGTAATCATTTGGTTGGGTCGCCTGAATGAACCGGATCACCTCTTCGGGGATGAGGCACAGGTCTTTGTCGTAGTCTTCGGGGCGGCGTTTGTGATAGCCTGAATTCAGTAGCTGCTCTTCAATATGCTCTTCAAATTTCTTTTCTGTTACTTTTTCGTCCATTTTTTTTAGTCCCAAATACCGCTTCTTTTTCGGTACAAGCGCCGTATCTGCCGTTGTTAGAAACGTTTATAGCTAAAGTATAGCTAAAGTATAGCTAATTGCTAATTCTTCATGGTTAGTACCCATACGGGTTTTCTACTTGTCCCCCTATTTTCAATTAAATTTGACTTTTTTGACATTTCAGAAATCAGATTTCTAATCTTTGTCCGCTTCTGTACGTCATTCAGAACATCGGGCATTTTATCAAGCAGCAGCTCATCAATATCTGTACGGGATGCTTGTTTATGTTTCTTCAGATATGAAATGATAAGGTCCAGGTAATATTGTTTCTCAAGACCCTTGTCTTTTATATATTTTGCCTTTTTGCCAACAGTAGCAGCTATTTCTGCGGAAATGAATATATTTGGGTATCTCCCCTCGGTCATTTTATGTTTCCGTAAATATTGATGCTGTTCCGGACTGATTTCAATCTTCTTTTGTACTTTATCGAGAAGAATAACAGTAGATAGGTCTAAGTCGGTTTTGTTAATTAACATGCGAGTATAATTCTCGTCTAATATTCTACCCAAGATTGTAACGCTTACTTTATCCGGGTGGTGTAAGTCATAGTCGGGTAATGGAAAAAACCTCTTCTTTTGTTTCAGAAACATCTTTTTGATACCGCTCCCTATGGTGTCTATCATATTCAGATTGACCATTGCGTTGGCAAGAAAAAGGTTACGATAAATATCGGGTGGTGAATCCTGCTGAATGACTGTTTCCACGTCTCCGGGAATAAAATCGCCTAGATTGGTAAATAGTAACTCATCCGGCTTTTCTACGACGTTGATTCTGCCTGTTAATTCATAATCCTGATGGGCGATACAATTATGTAATACCTCTCGAATCACCCAAGAATCGTATTGCGTTAGCTCTAAGGGGAATAATCTACCGTCCGGGAGATAACGGTAATTGAGATTACGAACTTTGGCAAACACTTTTTCTACATTGAGAATGAACGGCGGGCCAAAATGTGCATAATCCTTTTCCTGATTATGCTCATCTTTTAATAGCCACGTTATTTTTGCGGCTGAAGGCGAAAGGAAATGCTCTGATTCTTCTTTGCCTAACAGGATAATGGCTGCTCGAGTAATCTTACCCTGAATAGTAACTTTCGCTTTGTTTAAGAAAGTGGCATCATCCCATGAATCCACTTCTTCGGCAAGATGAGGATACTTGCGTTTGTATTCAGTCCTGGCTTTATCAATCGCCTCCTTATCGAGGGCATCTATGGTAGCGCCTTCGCATAATTGCGCCGACCAATCGAAACCCGCTTCTTTTTTCCATATTTTTCGTTCTTTTTCCGGATAATCTGACAGACGCTTCTTATAGGTGCCTACTCGGACATAAGCAACGCCTTTGAACTTTACCGGAGTATCTTTTGCTGCATCTATCTCAAAAACAACCACCGGTTTCTGGTTAAGTTGAAATTCATGAATCACAAAGTCAATTCGTGGTGTTAACTGTTTCGCTATCCAGTTTTCCAGTTCCTCATTGCCTATCTTTTTTTGTTTGGGTTTGAATTTCGTGCCCACAACGTTGTGAGTTATATTCTCAATACCGAAAACGAGATAGGCATACGGTTTATTATGCAAAGATGCTGAATTGGACAACGCAGAGATATATTCGCCTACCTCTTGTGGAATACTTTTATTTAGCTTAAACTCAAACCATTCGGTTTCTTTAGGTAAACTTCTTAATTCTGCTATCAGATGCCTCAGTTTTGTTTGGTTCATGAATGTATAACCTCCGGTTCTCCGGAATCTCTCACATCTATTTTTCCTGTTACCACTTCGGAAATCAACGCGGTGCGATATTCTTTTAGGAGTTCGATTTGTTTATCTTGTTTCTCTATTGATTTATCAATTCTGGTTGTTTTTTTGTAAAGATAATCTGTGATGGATTGTTGTTCGGTTGGAGGGGGAATAGCAAACGGAACTTCCTTTAGTTTTTCTCTGGTTAAATGTGCAATGCTAACTCTGTTAACGATTGCATCAAAATGACCGGCTTGCCCATAAATCAAAAAGAAGTAAAGGAAATAAAAAGGATTGTGACTCTCATTAATGGTGACTTTGTGCACAGAATTTTGGATATAACATTCCTCTAATTCGTTTTTCCAAATTGCTGTTCTACCAACTTCTCCTCCTTCACTGACCAATAGGTCATTTTCTTTCAATCGGTATTGGCTCAACTCTTTTTCCGAAAACCACATTTCCTTTATATCCGAAGGATCTACTTTTTCCCATAGTATGTTTCGTGCTCTCAAATAAGGTTTTTTGTAGTAATTTCCTTTATCCTGTGGCGTTAACATCTTACCCAATACAATTTCACCGAAATATTTCAACTTCTTAACTTCCCAATGTTCTGGAATCTCACCCAGCCACTCAATGCCCGAATCTTTCTGTTTTACATTTGGGTTCAGTCCTTTGGTCACTGCATGGTTAATGATAGCCGCGCGTTGTTCTTTGAGAAGATCAATCAGTTTCTGTTTATTCTCAATGAGCGTGTCTACCTGATGGGTCTTGCGGCCGAGGTAGTTTGCGATGGTTTGTTGTTCGGGATTAGTGGGAAGTGCAATCCTTAAGCCTTTCAAGGAAGAAGATGGTAGGCTAACTTGATTGATCGCATGCTTTGAATTAGCTTGTATTTGATTTTTCAAAATATGGCTTTTCAGATAATACAAAAGAAATTTTGGGATGGTCTTCTGGTTGGATTGTAGTCTTAATAGATTCATCCCATGAATTAACAAATCTTCAGAAATGTAAATTGCACAATTTCCAACATATTCGAGGCTATTTATGTGTGATAATAGTATATCTCCTTTTTTCAGAATGAATTTATCCTCTATATCCTCCTTATCTAAATATCCAACCTTGTTAGTGTCAATTATACCACTCGATATTGTTTCAATGCGTGATACAGGGAAATCTGTGATGTGATCTACTTGGTTCGCCGTTGTGCCATTTGAAACTGAACGTAAACATCTTTTTAACTGCACATCTTGCCAATGCTCTGGAATCTCCCCAATCCACTCAATCCCACTATCTTTATATTTCGGATACCGCTTCATAGGTCACCACTTCGCATCTTTCAGAATCAAACAAATCTCTTTTCTAACGATTTCTAGTATCCACAGCAGATTTTGTTTGTCTTTACTCCACATACACCGCCTCATTATTGATTTGCGACTTCACATAAGATTTAAGATATTTCTCTCTCGCTATATCCACATCGCGATGAAATTGTTCACCAAAAAACGCCTTCAATTCCTCTTTCAACTCGTAAATACCGGGCGTATTATCTTCTAATTCTATGATAATATCAATATCACTATCTTCTGTCTGTTCATCATGCACAAAAGAGCCAAAGAGCCCTATCTGTTTAATATGAAAATGCTCTTTCAAATAGTGCCGGGTTTGCCGAATAAATGCCAGAATATCTTCCTTCTTTATCATTTTCGTGCATCTCCCATAACCTCCTTAAGCAACCCTTCAGTTTCCCCTTCCAGCGCCATAATATCCGCCTTGATCACATCCAAAGCCCGCAGCGGTTTATATTCGTAAAAATACTTCGTAAAGTTAATTTCATATCCTACCTTATCCTTGCTCCTATCCATCCACGCATCAGCGACATCTGGTTTCACTTCACGGTCAAAGTACTCGTCAACATCCATGTTCAGCGGTACTTTCTCATAATCGCGTAATGAAGTATCAGGCTTGGGTTTGCTTCTCTTATCACGCACAATTTCACCGTGCTCCATCAGAGGTCGTTCAACAGTAATCTTGTTATACCCAAAATAGTCGTTATCAAATATCTTGCAGTTCTCGCCCTCTTCAAACCGGGCGTATATCCCGGTGAGTTCTTGAATCTGCGCCTCAGAAACGTAATTCCGCTTGTTACCCAGACTCTTTCGCATCTTATTGTAATAGCCCACTGCATTAATAAGCTGTACCTTTCCGATCCGTCTTTCCGGTTTGCGGTTGCTAACGATCCAGATATAGGTAGCAATCCCGGTATTGTAGAACAATTCAGAAGGAAGCGCAATAATAGCCTCCAGCCAGTCGTTTTCTAGTATCCATTTACGGATATTGCTCTCGCCCGAGCCCGCATCGCCGGTAAATAGTGGCGACCCGTTAAATATGATTGCAATGCGACTACCGCGAGGTTCCATCTTCGAGATCATATGCTGCAGGAACATGAGTGCGCCATCACTAACACGTGGCAGTCCTGCATGGAACCGACCGTAAGGATCGTTTGCTTCGTCTTTGATAAACTCCTGCTCCTTCTTCCAGCTCACGCCAAACGGTGGATTGCTCAGCATATAGTTGAATTTATTGCCTTTGAACCTGTCTCCACTGAAGCTTGTACCCGGCCGGATGTTATCTGCCTCTTCGCCCATAATCAGGACATCTGATTTCGCTATCGCATACGTCTGCTCGTTCAGTTCCTGCCCGTACATCACGATCTCCACATCGGGATTAATATTCTGTTGGATATGCTCCTTCGCTATTGTCAGCATACCGCCGGTACCACATGCGGGATCAAAGACCGTTCGGATTATACCTTTACCCTGGAGTTCCGCTTGATGTTCCGCAAAGAGTAGATTCACCATCAATCGTATCACTTCCCTCGGCGTGTAGTGCTCACCCGCGGTCTCATTGGACATCTCCGAGAACCGACGCAGGAGCTCCTCAAAGATATAGCCCATCTCATGGTTCGCGACCACATCCGGGTGCAGATCGATTTCAGTGAATTTCGCTACCAGCATGAACATCAGGTCGTTCTTGACCAGTTTAGCGACAATCTTATCTATCTGGAAATTCTCTATCATCTCACGGACATTAGCACTATATCCGTTGATGTAGTTATTAAAGTTCAGTTCTACGTTTCCGGCATCCTGAGCCAACCGGCGGAGGTCGTAGTAGGACGTGTTGTAGAAGTTCAGGCCGTTAGCTGCATGTAGTAATACCTGTGCGGGGTCAGGCAGAATGTCCTTGAATTTATTGTTCGTTGCAATGACTGCGTCTTTGTGCTCTTCCAGTACGCAGTCCAACCGTCTCAGGACCACGAATGGGAGTATGACATCTCCGTATTCATGTTGTTTGAACGTGCCTCGTAATATGTCGTCTGCAACCTGCCATATGAAGTTTGCCTTGTCCTGGAAGTTGTTCATTGTATATTATATAGATGTAGTTGCCATATCTATTAAATCAATCGTATTTGTATAGCAAACCACAAGATTACGCAACACTATAATTTTTCTTTTTTACAAAAAGAAAATTTAGCCTGTGCTAAAAGAAAAACAAATAGTTTTTGGGTAAAGCTTTTTGCTTGCAAAAAGGTTTGTGTTAATCTTGTGGAATCTCGTGGTTTTTAAGATTAGCTATACAAATACTTCTTTTCTTTTCTTTTTGTTTTGTGGGCCATAAATAAATACTTAACCGAACACACATGAAAGCTTCTTTTAGATTTCTTTTGGTAAAGCTTTTCTTATTAAGAAAATGTTTTTTAGTATAGTTACGATGAATGATTTTAACGTTCTGACAGGAAGTATATAACAAACCTTTCTTTCATAAAGAGGGGATATAAAAATTAAAATGGACATAAGGGTAAGGAAGATATACGAAGCGGAATTTGCACTTGAAGACATCCGAGAGATATTTCGAGAGGCGTTACCCACCGGACTTGACGAAAGAGAAGCAGAGCAGCTCACAGCAGGCATCGCTCGTGTAGACGCGCTCATAAGAGAATTAAAAGAGGGCAAGGGCAACCCAATCAAGTACGTTGAGGACAAAATTGAACTGAGGACGAGAGAGGAAGAGTACATAAACATAAACCCTATCCAGTCGGGCGGGCGATTGACGCCCGAAGCGCGAAAAGCACTCATTGCATATGGCGATGGCTATTCGGTCTGCGATAAATGCCCTAATGGCCGGCTAGATAAGATAAGGAAACCGCCGGTAGCGGAATTCCATGCTGAGTTAGCGGAGTTCGTGGGCATGGACGAAGTACGGGTTGTGCCAGGAGCGAGACGCGGTTTCCAGGCGGTTGCTTCCGCCCTGCTTGACAAGGGCGACCTCGTGTTAGTTTCTGATTTAGCGCATTATACCGAATTCTTAGCAGTGGAAATTGCAGGCGGTATAGTTAACGAAGTCCCGACAACGGGAAAGAATATAATTACCGGTGATTCCGTTGCGGATAAAATAGAGCGTGTGAAAGAAGCCACGGGAAAACTGCCCAAGCTTATCATTATCGAGCATTTTGATTACCTTTTCGGGAACGAGCATGATGTATATGGCGTTGGTAAGATAGCGAAAGAATATGACATCCCTTTCCTTTCCAATGGCGCTTATTCCGTGGGGATGGTGCCAGTGAACGGTAAGAAGATAGGTGCTGATTTTATTGTGGGTTCGGGCCATAAAGGCATGGCTGCGGTCGCACCATCGGGTATTCTCGCTACTACTGACGAATGGGCGCCAAAAGTGTTCAGAAGCAGTCAGATGGTTGGAGATGTTACCGGTAGGCGGTTCGAGAACAAGGAGCCGGAGATGATGGGTTGCACTCTGATGGGCGGTACTGTGCTCTCCATGATGGCTTCTTTCCCAAAGGTAAAAGAACGTGTGAAGTGCTGGGACGAGGAAGTGAAGAAGTCAAATTATTTCATCCGGCAATTCTTGCGCATAGAAGGGAACAAAGTTACAAGTGAATTTCCGCGTAAGCATACGCTATCGAAGGTGGATACGCGAGATAGCTTTGACAAGATTGCGAAGACGCATAAGCGAAGAGGGTTCTTCCTCAGCGATGAATTGAAACGAAGAGGGATTGTAGGCGAATTCGCAGGTTCTACAAGGTTTTGGAAGCTCAATACGTATGGCATGGGCTGGAACAAGATACGGTATTTGGGTGAGGCGTTCATAGAAATAGCGGCTAAATATGCGCTGCCGGTAGGGTGATTACGTGCTATTGCAGTCCGATAGTTGCTACTGGCTCGAGATCGGCGTTGCGCCGAAAGAGATCCATATACAAGTTGTGGCGATATAATTCCAAGAGTAGAAACATCTCTCGAATCCTCTCGCAGAGATGAATAATTGAATATCCGAAACTGTCGACAAGAAGCTGCATCACAGATTGCCCTTATGGCTACCAGTTAAACTTGACCGTTTAGGGGTGACTCATCATGTGTCAGTATGCCGCGTAAAACACCTAAAACCTGACACCTGACACCTGACACCTGACACCTATACGAATACAATCTTTTTGCTTTGCAAACTTCTTAAAAGAATACTCAATACCAGATGATGAGTCCAATGTTAAAGCAGATAGCACAAATAGCACTTCCTGTTTTTCTGTTGCTAATAGCCTCTTTCTTCTCGCCCTATGCAGCACTCGTTTCCGCACTCATATTTACTCTTTTCGTCCCTGGCTACATAATAGTCGAATTTTACTTCAAAGCCCTGAAGATTCAGGAGAAATTGTTGTTGTACATACTTCTCAGCGTGCTGATTTCCACACACCTTATTTACTTCCTCTCTCTTGCTATTGGCTATTCGCAGCACACCATTCTAATTGCATTTGCCATTTTATTCGTGTTTCTGCTACTCTTTCTCTTACGTAATACTAAACCGGAACACCAAAGGCGTGTTTTACATTTGCACTCACAAAAGGGTGTGTTGTTAAGTGCAGGAATTGCGCTCTTCGCGTATTTCGTGCTCAGCAAAACCGTATGGGTCTGGCATAATAGCCGCATCATTTTGACCGGTTCTAACTGGCAAGACACGCCAATGCACTATGGCATAATCGAAAGCATAAATAACGGCAACTTTCCACCTCAGATGCCTTATTACGCGGGCGTTGACATGACGTATCATTACTTCGTTGATTTTCACACGGCGATATTAGAAAAAGCGTTTGGCGCGTTCTTACCACGCTTAATCGTATTTACAAACGCATTTTTTGTTTTCCTGTTTGCACTCTCGCTCTACGTTTTCGCATCGTATCTGAAGAATGAACGAGCAGGCGTTTATACCGTATTGCTCGGAACGCTAGGCGGCGGTTTTTCTTATTTGCTCTTCTTCTACGCTCTATTCGCGGGGCAGTTAGAACACAGTACAAATTATGCATTTGAATATGGCACGTTCTTCACACTACCACCTATTTTTGATAATCTGTTACAGCAGCGCCCTCAACTTCTGGGATTGCCAACACTTACTACTTCAGCGTATTTCTTATATCGCGGTTCACGATCATGTTTGGGCACCGACACGCGCGACGGTAAACGGGAACTAGCGTTGGCCGGCTTGTTAGCAGGTCTGTTGTTCCCCTTTCACATGGTCGCAAGCATTTCTGTATTCCTTCTGTTCGCTCTGATTTACTTAAAGAAGCTTTTGGGCACTCGTTTACAGAACAACCGCAATTATGAACTTTATTTCCTCCTATTCTCCCTGCCGCTTATCGTACCCTACGTAATTCAAATGTTTGCTGGGATCGGTCAGGGCAGCGGCTTCATTGAATTGAAACTACCTTGGGCTTTCTATTTCGTTAAAGACGGACCGTTTTGGTTTTATCTTGCGAATTTGGGGTTGCCTTTTTTACTCGCTATCGGCAGTATGTACAAGAAATCCGTGCACCCACACGGTTTCTTTGTCTATTCCTGGATGTTCATGATGCTTGCAATCCCTAATTTGTGCTCGTTTACACCAAATGTTTGGGACATGTATAAGTTCTTTCACTATGCCTGGATCCCAATATCACTCGCAGGAGGCTGTTTCCTCGCCGATATTACGTTTAGCCGTAAAAGTACAAAGCTTCGTAAGCTATTAGTCACCGCCACAATTACGCTATTGCTCGTATTCTCTATTTTCACTTCCGCATTAGTTGTGACCTGGAATTTATCTACCTGCTCTTCTTGCGCTTCCGTAGGCGAATATGAGACGGGACTGTGGGTACGTGAGAACACACCAGAGCGATCGGTATTCTTAACCTGGAGCTCCATTCATACACCAGTGACCATGATCGGCGGAAGACTGCGGGTGCTTGGATATACGAATTGGGCTTATGGTCATGGTTATGATTTTTGGGAGCGAGATAATGATGTAGAACGAGCTTACAAGGGTAATATCTCGGAAACACTTGCCGTGCTGCGGAAATATGATGCTAGCTACGTGTATGTAGGAAAAGAAGAACAGAAGAACGCACCGGAGTGTCTCAAGAAGTTTGAATACTGTGAACAGCTTGAAAAGGTTTACGAAGACCCGTCGGGGAAATGCAATATTTTTGAATTCCGAGTATTTGTTTAGCTTCTTTTTATAACCACAAGATTACACAGATTTTCACGAGAAAAAGGATAATATTAACATGGTTTCAGTACTTTCGCTATACAAATACCGAACTTGGTATAGCAATAGATAAGCGTTTTTCAAGAAAAAACACGAACGAAGTTTGTCCACGCGCATCGTAAATAACCTAATCACACATTTCAGCGCGTTCTGTAATCTCCGTGGTGAACTGCAGTTCTAATAGGCTCTCGGCGATATGTGATACAATTGACTAATATTACACCCATCAACCAGTGTATTTTCAAACCTCACGAAAAATCGAAAGGTTTAAATAGGGGGGGGGGTAAAAATATATATTAACAAATAGCTT
>JAUWND010000023.1 GCA_030612835.1 Candidatus Methanophagales archaeon
ATCATTCTTCGTTCTTTCTGAAACCGCAATCATTTTATCAGTTAAATGCGTGGTCGTTTTCTCAATCACTTTACCAAATATGCCTTTTTTACCTAGATATTCATACCAGTAATCATCCCATACCTCACACCATGTAATTAATAAAGGTATTCTCCGCAATGCGGAACAAATCTTTGCAGAAAAACAAGGGAAATACGAAAAACCTTGACAATCTATGATGTCATAATCTCCTTTTAGTAACGGCGTGAGGACTTTACTTGCAAAATATATTGCAGGATTTATAGATCTTCTTCCATCAACATACAACTCTTTTGGTTCGCAAACGCCATGCAGATAAACACCTTCCTTTAATATAACATCTTCACCAGCCCAGTATTTCATTCCAAACAAATGCACTTCATGCCCCTTTTTAGCTATTCGCTTTGAGATCTCCCAGATCCTCTTCTCTGTCCCGCCTATCACATAGGGATAGATTACGTCATATACGCATGCGATTTTCATTTCATCTTGGCTCTTTTCTTCTTCGCTTTTTTATGCCCTTTCGCCTTCTCCCTATAAATTTACGCTAACCTTTTCCTTTTCAGCCATCTTTAGCGTGAATTTTGACTTTCCTTTACCGCCCTTTATGCGATTTGGTTCATCTTCCAAGAATTGGTTTCCTTTTCGCAACTCGCCTGCGAGCCGCATTTACGCTTCTAATGCATTGAGTAGTTTGAGTATGTGTGCTTTAACTATTACGCAGCCTACCATAAAAAGCTATAAAACTTTCTGGATCTAAAGTTATTATCGCTTCCGGTTTGGTAATTACCATAATTGTCCATATGAAAAAGCTCATATATAAAGTTTTTGGTGTTTTCGGCAAAATAACGTATGTTGCCCATAGAAAAGAGCGAAGAAGGAAAGTTTAAACCTTTATATACTCATAATTAGTAAGTATAACACAGAGAGGTAAATAAGGGAAAGCAGTAGACTTTTTTCTTGAATATAAAATGAAGAGTTTTAAGGAATTAGGTATTATTGAGCCTATTTTAAAATCAATAGAAGAAGAAGGGTTTGAAAGACCAACAGAAATACAGGACAAATCGATTTCGTTAATTCTTTCAGGTAAGGACGTTATAGCGGAGGCGGCAACAGGTTCTGGAAAGACACTTGCATTTGCTGCTGACATTATAGAAAAGACAGAAAAAGGAACCGGGATTCGGGCACTTGTACTAACGCCAACACGAGAATTGGCACAGCAAGTTGCAGCAGCGTTAAGCCTATTTTCAAAATACAAACCGTTACGGATTGTTGCAGTTTTTGGTGGTGTAGCTATCAATCCACAAATTACGCAGTTACGGAGAGCGGATGTAGTAGTAGGAACGCCCGGCCGAATATTAGATCATATTGGGCGGCGGACACTTAACTTAAGTAAGGTAAATATACTAGTCTTAGATGAAGCGGACCGAATGCTGGATATGGGCTTTATCCCAGATGTCAAGAAGATAGTAGGGGAATGTCCACGAAACCGGCAGACACTCTTGTTTTCCGCTACTATATCACGAGAGATAACCGTTCTTGCACGGAAATACCAGAAAGATCCTATTAGCGTATCGGCAGAAGCGTATGTCGATCCGAGTAAATTAACGCAGTTATACTATGATGTACCCGACAATTTGAAATTTTCTTTGTTAGTCCATTTATTGAAGCACGAAGAATCAGAGCTTGTAATGGTGTTCTGTAATACACGTACAAATACTGATTTTGTTGCAAGCAATCTCAAAGCGCTAGGGATAGGTGCTATGGCCATCCATGGTGGACTCACACAGGATAGAAGAGACAGGATAATGAAGCAATTTCACTCTCATGACGTTCGTGTCCTTGTATGTACAGATGTCGCAGCACGAGGTCTTGACATCCCTCATGTTTCGCACATATACAATTATGATATTCCTATGTACGGCAAGGATTACATCCATAGGATAGGGCGAACCGCACGAGCTGGTAAAGATGGAATAGCAATTAGTATCCTTGCAAGCAGAGATTATGATAGTTTTAGACGCGTAATGAAAAGCAATGAGGTAACCATAACAGAAGAAAAACTGCCGGATGTAAAGAAAGTACGAATAAGCAGGAAGAACTTCCCCAAAAGAACATTTAGACCAGGACGCAGACCCCATAGTAGCTAAACGCAGCCATATATGGCTGCTTTTTTTTATATATATAACAAAATTTTGAATTTACTATTAAGACATTAGTAAAATGGAGAGACCATTTGTATTTATAAATGCCGCTATGAGCGCGGATGGGAAAATATCAACGGTAGAACGAGTGCAGACGAGAATAAGCGGTAGGAACGATCGTGATAGAGTTGATGCTCTGAAGGCGGGAAGCGATGCAATAATGGTTGGCATAGGCACTGTTCTGGCAGACAATCCCTCTTTAACCGTGAAATCAAAAGAGAGGCGCGAAGATAGGAAGCAAGCGGAAAAAGATGAGAATCCTATACGAATCGTGGTAGACAGCAATGCGAGAACGCCAATTGACGCCGAGATACTGAACAAAGGCAGTGGCAAACGTATAATTGCCGTTTCCAAACGGGCGATAATAGCGGATGAGGATAGATTAAGCGAGAAAGCGGAGATTATTGTCTGTGGCAGGGAAGAAGTGGACTTGAAGAACCTTTTAGATTTACTTTGGCATCGTGGTGTGAAGAGCTTAATGGTGGAAGGCGGTGCAACACTTAACTGGTCCCTGGTTTCGCAGGGGCTCATTGATGAGATTTATATCTATATTGGCAATATAATTATAGGTGGCGAACACGCTCCTACGCTTGTGGATGGCACTGGCTTTGTTACGGATATGGCAAAGCTGGAGCTTTTAAGTGCCGAGAAGATGGACAAAGGTATTATACTGCAATGGCGTGTTCGTAACTGAGGAGGAGACGAAAAAAAATGGAACCACCAACGCTTTGATATATATGATATAGCCGATTTTGCATACGTTACGAAAAGAAAATTGAAGGACAAAAACGGAGAAGAGAAGGGTGCATTATTTTTATGGCGGAGAAAAGGCGAGGATGAATTTAACTACAAGCTCAAGTGCCCCTACTGCGAGGTGGAACAGGAATCGAGCATTATACTCGAGCGACGGCCGTACAGGGTACGATGTGGCAACTGTGATAAGAGTATTATGATCGAGAAGCTATCTAAAAAGTAGTGTCCTCTGCACTTATATTTGATTTGTCGTATTTGTTTAGCTCCTTTTTATAACCACCCGATTACACAGATTCCCACGAGAAAGGGAATAATATTGGCATAGTTTCAGTACACTATTAGCTATTTTATACCAAATAATCCAAAGTTCTTGTGTTAATCTTGTGTAATCTCGTGGTTTTTTTTTATGTGGCTATACAAATACGATTTGTCTTCTTTATTTTAATGACTTTAGCAACTCTTCTGCCTTCTTCACATCTGCTTCTCTTACCTGCGCATCAAATAATCGTTTTGCAATCGCTAATTCCTTCTTTGCTTCCTCTTTCTTTCCTGTTTTCAAATACAAGATACCAAGATTTCCATGGGCTTCTGCGTAATCGGGGTTAATCCTTATCGCATCTCGGTATTCCGTCTCAGTATCCTCTTTCCTTCCCGTAGAATATAACAAATTCCCAAGATTATAATGCGCAACTGCTGAATCGGATTTGATCCTTATCGCTTCTCGATATTCCGCCTCAGCATCCTCTTTCCTTCCCCTTTCGTTTAACAAATTCCCAAGTGTATTATGCGCTTTTGCGAAATCAGGATAAATCCTAATCGCATCTCGGTATTCTTTCTCCGCTTCATCCCGCATCCCAACATAGTCATATATCCCAGCAAGCTTATTCATATCTCTTGCGAGTTCTTCCTTTTTACCTATTCCCTCAAGGCTTCGAATACTCATTTCTAGACTTTTTATCACTTTCTCGGCGTCTCCATCAAACGACGCCAATAACTCATCTCGATCTTTTAAACCCGCCATATCAATCTGGCTATAAATCATCGACGGTTTAGCTATAAAACCTTTTTCTTCACCTTTCTCTAATATATATGCAGCAATCAACAGAAGCACGCCGTAATAAGTCACAGTCGGGAACACCTTCTCTAATCTATCCATCGCTTCATCTATCTTCTTATCTTCTATCTTCCCTTTTTTTATCAATGCGTGGATTACACTTGGTGCTATCTCGATAAACCGCTCTTCAGGGTCTTCGATTTCACGATATATAGAAATCTGAGATCGTTTCTCGACTTCGTCTTGAATATACGGAATATTTGCATCCACTTGCGAGAGGATATTCAAATCGTCGAGAATCTCTATCGCTTTTTTCGATGGAACAAGAGGGCTATGCCGCTGTAGCATACCATTTCTCGTTGCATCCTTCTCTGAAGCGGATTTGATTACCGCTACATCAGACATCAACGTGTTAATATTTTCTACTAATTTATCAAACCTATTGTCCATACCATTTCTCCAACCGTCAACACCGTTCTTCCATTGATCTAATCCACCTTTCCAATTACCTAGTTTCCACAAGCTTCCGATTAACGCAATTGCTATGACTATCGCACCACCAATCCAAACTTCCCAACCAACACCAAAAGGCGGATTCATAAATGATTATTGAACATAGCCATATTAAAACCATTGTATTATGAGCTACTTTTTATAACCACAAGATTACCCAGATTTTCACGAGAAAAAGAATAATATCAACATAGTTTCAGTGCGCTATTAGCTACTTTACGCCCCAATAATCCTAAATTCTCGTGTTAATCTTGTGAAATCTCGTGGTTTTACCCGATAATCTTCTCAAATATCGCCTTCGCGGCAACAACCGCTTTAGAATCATCAGGTAGCGCTATTATTGGCGTTCCTATTAAATCATATGCCCTTATGTTCTCATCTTCGGGCACTGTACCTATAAGCGTAAGCCCACTATCCTTAACCATATCGAGCAATGCCGCCTTCACCGCCTTGTCCTCGGTAACCTTATTCAGCACGAGATATATATGCTGGAAGTGAATATGCAACTTCTCGGCAAGATTCTTTATGGCTAATGCTGTATCAATACCCCTTTTTGTGGGATCGCTAACCACAAGCATTGTATCTACATCTCTTGTCGTTCTACGGCTTAGATGCTCCAACCCGGCTTCGCAATCTATTACTATCGTAGTGAAGCGAGCAGACAGCTTATCAATAAAATGCCTTAGCATGTCATTTATCAGGCAATAGCAGCCAATGCCTTCAGAACGTCCCATGGCTAATACTGAGAACCGAGGTGTGTTCACTATTATCTCGTCTATCTTATATTCTATCAGCATATCGGTGGGCATGTCTTCGGAGAAAAATACCTGTGATGGCGCTGCTATCTCTTCTCTTATGTCCCCTATAGTCTTATTTACTTTCACGCCTAACGTGCTGGGGAGGCAAGTTGCAGGGTCGGCATCAATTGCAAGCGCTCTCTCCGCCCCATATTCCGCCAAGAATTTCAGTATTAGCGACGCGATTACCGTTTTACCCGTGCCGCCTTTGCCCGCTACTGCAATGATATTCGCTTTATCCCTTTTCATTGTTGTACATAAAGGATACTGTTTTTTTGGTAAATGTTTTTTTTAAAAAGGAATTCATCAATAAATTAAATTTTAAAAAGATGAATAGATACAAAGGTAGTAATGAAAAATGGTTCAAGTTGGCGTTCATGTCTCAATTGCAGGGTCAATAGATAAGGCAGTGGACAGAGCAGTAGAGAAGAATTGTGATACGTTCCAGATCTTCTCGAGCAACCCCCGAGCGTGGAAGGTTCGGGAACTTACAAATATAGAGATAACGCGATTCATTGAGAATGTTGCTCATTCCGGTATATACCCGCCTGTGGACCATATGCCATACCTACCAAATCTCGCCGCACCTGTCGATGAAGTTTATAAAAAATCAGTTGCATCACTCATCGTGGAATTGAGACGGTGTGACGCTTTACATATCCCTTACCTCGTCACTCACCTTGGTAGTCATCGCGGATATGGAAAAGCCGAGGGTTTCCGGAGGATCGGAGATGCAGTTAACGAGGCATTCCGCGAAGTAGATAATGCGGTTGTGCTACTTCTGGAGAATACCGCAGGGACAAAGAACAGTATGGGCGGAACCTTTGAGGATATACAACATATCATGGCACATATAGAGCATAAGGAACGGCTAGGAATCTGCTTTGACACCTGCCACGCCTTCGTTGCCGGTTACGAGTTACGTACGGAAAAAAGCTTGAACGCGACATTGCTGCATTTTGATGCAGTCATAGGCCTTGAACATCTGAAACTCATTCATTTGAATGATGCCAAGGCAGGTCTGAACTCGCGATTGGACCGACATGAGCATATTGGGCTTGGATATATTGGAGAAGATGGTTTTCGTGTTATTATTAACGAGGAGCGAATTAAGGATCTGCCGATGATCCTCGAAACACCTGTTGATGACCGAAGAGATGATATAGGGAATATCCGGAAGGTGAGAGAACTTGCAGATGGATATTGAGAAGGTCTTGCAGATACTCAAGGAACGGTATCAAGACCAAATATCGGCGTTGAGAGCTATTTCAAATACAAGAGACCCGTATTTGACCCTTATTTCATGTCTTCTGAGTCTGAGAACCAAAGATGAAGTGACTGCGGGCGCGTCAAAGCGGCTGTTCGCACTGGCAAAAACACCTGTTGATATGTTACAGCTCAAAAAAGGTGATATAGAACGAGCGATTTACCCCGTCGGGTTTTACCGACGAAAGTCCGAGCAAATCCTTGCTATTAGTCATACTCTTGTGGCAAACTATGATTCAAAGGTTCCCGCTGAGCTGGAAGAGCTCTTGAAACTTAAGGGTGTTGGCAGAAAAACTGCGAATATCGTTATCACGATGGCGTATAATAAGCCAGGAATCGCAGTTGATACTCACGTACACCGTATATCCAACCGTCTGGGACTCGTAGCGACTAGAGATCCATATCAGACGGAATTGGCATTACAAAAAGCACTCGCAAAGCAGCACTGGAAGGTACTTAATGAGCTTCTTGTCTTGCATGGTCAAACGATATGCACGCCGATAAGTCCAAAGTGTAGCATCTGCCCTATTTCTGAGTACTGCGAACAAATTGGTGTAACGCGTTTTAGATAGCAATAAAAAAATTGGCCTTAATATTCCGCACAACACCGTACTTAAATAGTATTTCTTTACCGCCTCTTAATATAGTGAAGCAAAAGTGAGAGTAATACTCCATGTAGACATGGACAGTTTCTTTTCGTCTGTTGAAGAGCGAGAGAAGCCGGAACTGAAAGGGTTACCCGTGATAGTAGGCGGGAAAATTAAGCCGGAATGGGAAAAAGAAGACAGTAAGATAAGAGGCGTTGTGAGCACATGCTCTTATGAGGCAAGGAAATATGGCGTTCATTCCGCAATGGCACTTTCAAAGGCATATACGCTTTGCCCTGATGCTAAGTTTCTACCAGTAAATATGCCGCTGTACAAACATGTGTCCGGCGAAATAATGAAGATTCTAAGGAAATACGCCGATAAAATGGAACAAGTAAGCATTGACGAGGCGTTTCTTGATGTCAGTAGAAAAGTAGAGGATTGGAACGATGCGCGAGAATATGCGAAGCGGATAAAGAAAGCGATACAGGTGGAAGAAAGATTGCCGTGTTCTATTGGCATCGCCCCAAATAAAACAATAGCGAAGATAGCATCGGATTTCGTGAAGCCTAATGGTCTAACGGTGGTAGAAGAAGCAAAAGAGTTCTTAACACCATTAGATGTGAAAAATATCCCGGGCGTAGGTCCAAAGACCGATAAAGTCTTACGCATGATGGGTATCGAGCAAATAGGTCAGCTTGCAAGCTGTGACGTGCAAAAACTCGTGGCTGCTATTGGTCAGTCCGGCAAAAGACTACATCTGGTTGCAAACGGGATAGACAAAAGCGAAGTGGAAGAAAAATGGGTGATAAAGTCGTTGAGTCGAGAGCGAACGTTCGCTGATGACACGAGAGACGCTTCTGTATTAACTAAGTGTGTGGACGCGTTGGCGGAAGAGGTCTATAATGCGATGACGGACGCCGGATTTGTTTTCAAAACGGTCTCGATAAAGGTTAAGTTTGAAGATTTCACTATAGCTACGCGTGCTAAGACGCTTAAAACATACCATTGTGATTTAAGCACACTCAAGAGAACAGCAAATGAACTAATGACTGAATTGAACAATGCAAAATCGAAGAAAATGAGATTGATCGGCATTCGAATCTCAAATTTGGGTGCGGTTGATGAGAATCAAATGCGGTTTATATAATTATAATTAAAAAATAAAAGAGAGAAAACTATGGAACTCCATAGCTTTGAGATCTAGTATATCCTAGAAGCATAAGGAACTTTCACTCCGTAACTACTTCTCCAAATCCAACTCTCCTCGATACTTTCGATATCCGTATTTTTACATTATCGCCTTTCTTCGTGTTTGGCACAAAGACCACAAAACCTTCTACACGTGCTATTCCATCCCCTTCTCTTCCTACGTCCTCTATCGAGACGTCGTAGGTATCTCCAACGTTTAAGGGGCTATTTATATCCCTTCTTTCTCCACTCATAACTTACAAATCCTCCGTTCTTTTTATTTCTTATTTCGTGATGCTGCAAAAAATCGCTTTCTATAATAGAACAGCCGCTTCATTGCCACATCACTTGTATATCTATATTCCTTTCTTATATAAAAAGGATACGAGCAATTCAACCAAAAGTTACTTCATCGTACTCTCGTGATTATAAAAGCTACGTCTTTTACCTCGCCGCCCTTGCCATCCGCTCTTTCTCCTCCTTCTTACCTATCGAGTGGCACTTAGCATTACGAGAAGCAGCTATTAGCTCATCTGCAAGGCACCGCCCCATACTCCTTTTACTCTTGAATGCACATTTCTGCGTGCCTTGCACGATGAACCGCAGCGCATGCTCTACTCGCCTTTGCGATGACACGTCTACCGCTTTGGGAACTAATATCCCTCCAAATCTCAACCTGATCGTTTCCTCCATCGGTCCCGCATTCTGAATAGCATCCACGAACACCTGAACCGGATTCTTTTCCGTATCTTGGTATACCAACTCAAAGGCATTTTTAACAATCTTGTACGTTTTTTGTTTCTGCCCCGTGTTCTTTTCCCTTCGCATTAATTTGTTAATAAGTAGTTCTACCACGCAGACCTTCGACTCGTATGTCTGTTTCGCATGTCTTCCACCAGTATGGAGTGCAGACACGGGCTGGAGATGGATATGCTTCTCTATGCCTATGTCCACTACTGCCACATCTGAAATAGGCCATTCGTCAAATATCTTGTCAAAATGCAGCTCTGTTTGCATTACAATCACCTCAGAATCTTCTCCTTTCTGCCTTTTACCAATTCGCGTAATGAAATATCATTTACCGCTATCACTTTATACCTTACACCTGCAAGGTCACCATACGATCTGCCTTTACTACCGCCTATCCCCTCTATCAATACCTCATCATGCTCATCTATAAACTTTATTGCACCATCACCGGGGCAAAAAGAAGTCACCTGCTTACCATTTTTTATTAACTGAACACGAACGCATTTTCTTATCCCCGAGTTCGGCTGTTTCGCTTCTATTCCTACTTTTTCCAGGACGATAGCCCGGGACATGTGCGATCCTTCTAAAGGGTCTCTCTTTTTAGAATATTTAAACGCTCTTCGTACATAGTCTGGACTCGCCCACCTGAACTTCTCCCGCCTCTTTTTCACCTTCCGCGCTGCATGTATCCCTCTTCCCATACCTTTTTACTCCACAAAGAATTTAATTCTTATTGATTCTTTCAATTTATATTATTTTATTTTATTACCACGTCATCTATACCCAGATTTCTTTTCACCAGTAATTTTACCTTTTTTATTCGCTCGCCATTTTTCCCTATTGCAATTCCCTTCTGTTTTGTGAGAACCGCCACGTACGCACAGCTTTTGCCGTCATCATTTGTCAGCAGCTCAACACTCTTTATTTCCGCAGGGCGAAACAGATTCTCTATGAATTCCTTTGCGTCTGTGGAATGTTCCACAACCTCTATATCCTTCCTCACCATGTTCTTTACCTTAGTTATGTTCGAGCCACCTTTACCAATAGCTAAACCCATATCACCTTTTTTCACCACTAGTATTACCTTATTCGCTTCGCTATTCACCACGCAATCTTTGACTCCCGCGCCTGTAAGACTCTCGAATATCCCTATATACCTTATCACCTCAGTGTCCAATTTTACGGTCAGTTAAATCACCTGTTCACATTTATACCTTCTATCTGCACTTCATGAGAAACGTTATAGGTCCTGAGTCGTAAAAGTTCTGACTCGCCTGCATCTGTAATACACAAAGAAGCAATGGAATACGGTTTCCCACACGCAAGTCCAAGTTCGAGACTATTAGCAGGATATTTATAATATATAACTTCTTCTGCCTCTCCACTATCAGCATCTTTAAATTTATCCCTCAGCTCTTCAGGACAGTTAGAAGCATAAATGACAAGTTTTGCTTCTTTCCTCTTGAGTGCTTTTACCGTCTCCTTCGCCCCTATTAACAGTTCACCACCATTTACAACCTTTTGTAATTCCCTATTCACATCTGCTAGCTCAGTCGAGCCTCTTTTTGTTTTCGCCATTTTATTTACTTCCTCGCCCTTAATTCTATTGCACCCGTTCCTAATTTTATCGGTTGCCCCACAATCACATTCTCCGTGACACCTTTCAACGCGTCCGTTTCCCCATGTATAGCCGCCTCCAATAGGTTATCCACGGTGACCTCGAAAGCAGCTCTTGAAAGTACCGATGCTTTCTCCCCAGCTATCCCATGCCTTCCTATCTGCTTCACTTCACCATCCATCGTCATTGTATCTGCAATTAAAGTTATGTGTCGAGGATCCACATCCAATCCTTGTTCATCTAATGTGCCCGCCATCTCCTCTATTATTGCATTACGAGCAGCTTCTATGCCTAATACATCTGATATCTCATTTATGTTATTTGTTGTAGTTCTTCCGGAATCAACACCATCAACCTTAAGCACCTTTTTCAAGGCGGAACCCTCTGTATAAAGTACATACTCACCGCTAGGATCACGCCTCACCAAAGCCCGTTTTATCCCACCTATTCCCTTCACCAGTGTAGTAGACACCTTAGCCTCAAGCCTCAGCAGATCGTGATAGGACTTATCCTTCACATGTATTCTTAGCTTACCGCCTCCTACCACCTCCACGAGCAGAGCCGTACCTATGTCCTGTATCGTCTGTTCTACTTCCTCGCTCATTATATATCTTCTTTTCAATTCCTTCGCATTTAACACGATCCACACGGACATATCCTCAATAGCAGCTTTTACCTTAGCTATATCTCGTATATGTGTCTCTTCTATTTCCATCGCTATCTTTTCTGCCTTATTTCGCTCTGAGGCAAATTCACTCACCAGCTTCACCTTCATCGTTGGTGTAGAAAGTTTCTTCCTCGCATCTACTATTTCTATTATCCGTGGCAGACCGAGAGTAATGTATATGGCACCCACACCGGCATAGTGGAAAGTACGCATCGTCATCTGCGTCCCGGGCTCACCGATGGACTGTGCAGCCACTATCCCTACCGCTTCCCTAGGCTCCACCTGTGCTTCTTCATATTTCTGCTCAACCGCAGCCAAAATTGCATCCAGTTTCTCTTTACTCAGCTTTGTCTTTACCACTCTTAATTTCTGCCGCAATTCATTCTTTATCTTAACAGGTACTTTGATTTTATTCACTTCGCGCCCTATCCGACCAAGGTTTAATTCTTCACTTTCTACCTCTCGACCAAACATCAATATAATATCATCTACATAGGGTTGTCCTACCTGCATCTCCAACTGCTCTTCGATCTCAGTAGCTAGTGCTACTGAGATAAACTCTTCTTTTATTAGCTCCACTATCTCTTCGTCCACCCCTGATTTCTTCAGTTCTTCCGCCGCCGTCTTTATCTCCATTGCTATCTACGACCCTACATCCACTTCTATCACATCGCTTATTATTTCATCAATGTCTACAACTTTACCACACTCACTTTTTGAAGGGTCTACGCCGTCATCACCATATTTAAATTGCACTACTGTCCCTCTTGTTTCTCTAACAGTCCCGTCATTCTTCACTTCGAGGTCTTGTAAAGCATTGATAAGTCGTCTCTGGAAATATCCACTCTGAGATGTCCGGACTGCGGTATCAACCAATGCTTCTCTACCTCCAACTGCATGTAGGAAGTATTCGGTTGCTGTCAAGCCATCTTTAAAAGAAGCCCTAACGAAGCCGTGAGCCTCTGCACGGCGGTCACCGGATTTAAAGTGGGGTAGCGTTCTACCTTGATAGCCTCTATTTATCCTTTCACCCCTAACAGATTGTTGACCCACACATGCCGCCATTTGTGTTAGATTAAGCATAGAGCCCCTTGCACCCGATTTTGCCATGAGCACCGCCGCGTTTTCTATGCCTAGATACCGCTCTGCTATATCACCTGCATCATCTCTCGCACGGCCAAGTTCCTGCATGATCAATAGTTCCAGAGTCTCTTCCAAACTCCGCCCGGGCAAAGCTTCCAGCTCTTCTGCATCATACGCCCTTATCAACTCCTCGACTTTGTGCTCAGCTGCATACACTGCCTCTTCTCTTATTTGCGCCTTCCCTTCCTTTGGTATGTCCTCATCACTTATACCAAAGCTGAAACCTGATTGTTTTATACAATTAATAGCAAGTCTGGCAAAGTCATTTATAAACTTTTTCGCTTCGTCTTCACCGTATAGCCTGAAAATCTGCTCAATTATTTTTCCTTTGAACGATCCAATCGCCATTTCATCTATCACACCACATACTAAATTCCCTTCCTTTATCACAACATATGCCTCTCGTGGGCAGTTCTCTTTCTTGCATTTCTCGCCTCGCTCTATACACTTCCCGCATACCACGCCCCGGAATTGTAGCTCCATTTGCTTTGGTAGTATCCTACCAAATAATTGTTTTCCCGTCCAATAAGGGACTTGAATGCCGGAAGATGACTCAAAAGTTCCTGCAGGCTCACCCAAGTCATGAATATTTATTCTATGCAACATATCCTGCGCTTTTTCCTTCTCAAACCGCTTCTCACCCCACGTGAGTATAAAGAGACCGGTTATGTAATCATGGATACCGCCTATGATAGGTCTGCCAAATCTGGGTGACATTATATTTCGCTTCACCGCCATAAGAATCTTTGCCTCAGCTCTCGCTTCCTCTGTTTGTAGCACATGCATGTTCATCTCGTCACCATCATAATCTGCATTGTAGGGTGGGCAAACAGTAGGATTCAACCTGAAAGTCCTACCGGGCATTACCCGCACATAATGCGCCATTATGCTCAATCGGTGCAGCGATGGCTGTCTGTTGAATAACACGATGTCACCATCTTGGAGATGTCGTTCTACCTTCCATCCGACACCCAACTCCTCTGCTAAAAGCTCGTAATTTGTTTCTGTTACTTTTACCTTTTTATCATCCGATCTTCTCACATAATTTGCACCAGGATGTTTACTCCCCCTTTTCAAAGTCTCTCGTATCGCCTCAAGGTTTCTTTCTGTTACGTTAACATTGATTGTTAATTCCTTCGCTATGTCTTTAGGCACGCCAACTTCGTCTATTTCAATCTCGGGATCGGGAGATATAACCGTTCGAGCGGAGAAATTTACCCTTTTCCCCGATAGAGAGCCTCTAAATCGACCTTCCTTACCTTTTAATCGCTGTGTCATCGTCTTAAGGGGCCTACCACTCCTGTGCCTCGCTGGAGGGATACTAGGGATTTCGTTATTGAAATAGGTACTTATGTGATACTGAAGAAGTTCCCATAGGTCCTCTATTATCAACTGCGGTGCGCCAGCATCCCTATTTTCCATGAATCTTTGATTTATCCTTATTATATCTACCAATTTATGGGTAAGGTCATCTTCACTGCGCTGTCCGCTTTCTAACGTAATTGAAGGTCTAGCAGTTACAGGTGGGACTGGCAACACAGTGATGATCATCCATTCGGGACGTGCATTTTTGGGATCCATACCAAAAAGAGGGATATCGTCGTCAGGTATTTTTTCAAGTCGCTCTCTCACATCGGTAGGCATCAATCTACGTTCTTTATCCTCTTTGTCTATTTCTATATAGCCTGTGGGTTTGTCATATTTTATGCGCTTCTGGATTTCATCACAAAAGGGGCATACATCATTTTTCGCCGCTTCCTTAAATACCTGCTTCACTACATATCCCACATCTGCTTGCTTCTCTTTCTGTTGCTCTATACCGTCTAAAAACTTCACCCTGGCTTCTTCTCCCAGCAGAACCTTGCCACAGCGCCTGCATGTTGCCGCGAGTATCCGGTATATCATTTTAGCATATCCGACGTGAATAATAGGAGCTGCAAGCTCGATATGCCCAAAATGCCCTGGACATTCACCCATTCGACCACCACAAGTCTTACATCTTAACCCGGGATCAATGACCCCTATCCGCTGGTTAACCAGGCCCAGCTCTATCGGGAAACCATCTTCACCGTATGTATCCGGAGTTATAATCTTAGATGCACTCATCTTCCTTATCTCTTTTGGTGATAGTAGCCCAAATTTTATCCCTTTTATCCTTTTTAGCCTCATTTCAGACAGTCTCCTCTAATTCCAATCTTGGTGCTATACCCAGTGCTTTCATCTCATCCAGAAGCAGCTTAAATGCATAACTCATCTCCACCGGATATATGTCCGTATCGGCACCACAATTCGGGCAATATGACGATCCTGTTTTCATATCTCGGCAGGCGATCATACCACAATTTCCACAGACCAGCTCAACAACTCGGTCGGATTCGTTCAACAACCGATCCTTCAGCGTTATTGCTGCCCCATACCCAATAAGAACATCTCTTTCCATCTCACCGAAACGGAGCCCCCCTTCTCTTGCTTTACCTTCCGTCGGTTGTCTTGTCAATATTTGCACTGGACCTCTCGCACGTGCATGCATCTTTGCCGATACCAGATGATATAACTTCTGATAATATACCACACCTACAAAGACATCAGCATCTATTTTAGTGCCTTTTAGTCCATCCCACATCGTTTCTCTACCAGTATCTAAGAACCCAGCACGTACAAGTGCATCCCTTAAGTCCACCTCTTTCTCGCCGGAAAAAGCAGAGCCGTCTATATATCGCCCCTCTAAAGCGCCCACCTTCCCGCCTATCATCTCCAGCACGTGTCCTACGGTCATCCTTGAGGGTATGGCATGAGGATTTATAATCATATCCGGAATGATCCCCCCTTCAGTAAAAGGCATGTCTTCAGGATGTGCAATCAACCCGATAACGCCCTTCTGGCCATGTCGAGATGCGAACTTATCACCAACCTCTGGAATCTTCTGATCCCGAACAGCAACTTTAACCAGACGTCTATTGCTACTTGATTCCATGAGCACCACAGAATCCACCCTGCCACGTTCGTTGGCACGAGTGCAAATAGAAGTGTCTCTCCTTTCTAAAGGACTTAAAAGCTCCGTAGTCTCTTCCAAGAACCTTGGTGGACTTGTCTTCCCGATTAACACATCATTTGGCAACACTTCCACTTCTGAATTTATTATGCCTGCATCGTCAAGTTGTTGATACGCTTCATGACTTCTAACTCCTACAATCTCTACATCGGGTATCTCAAATATGTCTTCTTCACCACCAGGATACCGCCGTTCCTCACCTTCATACGTTCTGAAGAAATGACTCCTACCCAACCCACGATCTATGGCAGCTTGATTTAAAATCAACGCATCTTCCATATTATACCCTTCGTAACTTAAAACAGCAACGACGAAGTTCTGCCCTGCAGGCCTCCTGCCATGCTGAATAAGGTCTGCAGTTCTTGTTGTTACTAGCGGTTTTTGTGGGGAATGCAAAAGATGTGTTCTGGTGTCGGCACGGGTTTTATAATTCGCAGTCGAAAGCCCCAAAGATTGCTTCAGCATGGCACAACCCATTGTATTACGTGGTGATGAATTGTGGTCGGGATAAGGAATCAACCCGGCAACAATGCCTAAGATCAATGAAGGATCCAGTTCTAAATGCGTATATTCATCTCCGCCTTCTTTTGTCAAATCGGATTCATTTAATGCTATAAGCGCATTCTCTTCCTCCTCGGCATCTAAATATTCTATCACACCCACTCTCACTAAGTCATCAAAGTTCATCTCACCTTTTCTCAGTTTCTCGATGTGTGATTCCGTAACCAGAGGTGTTCTATTCTCGACCACCATAACGGGTCTTCTTGCTCTCCCCCTATCAGAATTTATTATTATGTCACTCTGATCTCTGTAATAGGCAATGTTTACCTGCGTTGATATTTCATCGCTTCTCCTCTTCTTCCTCACCGCATCCACAAATATCTCTGGCTCCGTAGAGAAGCCAATGAAATCACCATTCACGAACACACGAGTCCTACTTTCAGCACTTATTTCCAAAGAGCGAGCAGGTGGAATAACACCAAGTTCATAAAAAATGTCTTTAAAGCTCTTCTCGTCTTCGCCCACAGATATTTCAACCATCTGCGAAAAATTCTTTACCAAGCCGCAATTAGGACCTTCCGGTGTCTCGCTAGGGCAAATTTTCCCCCATTGCGTGGGATGTAAGTCCCGAGCTTCAAAATGAGGTTGAGATCGCGATAACGGCGAAATTATCCTTCTAAGATGGCTTAAGGTGGCTATATAATTGCTCCGTTCCAATAACTGGGAAACTCCCGCTCTGCCGCCTACCCAGTTCCCGGTTGCTAGTGCATGCACTATCCGTTCCGTGAGCACATCGGAACGAATAGCAGTAGCGATTTTTAGTTCTCGACTTCGCATATTTGCACGCTCCAATTGATATCGCATATCACGAGTGAGTTTTGTAAAAGATACACGGAAAAGGTCTTCCACTAAGTCACCTGCGAGTTTCAATCTTTTATTTGCGTAATGGTCTTTGTCACCCTCGCCTCTTGTACCAAGATAAAGCTCATAACATGATTCTGCCATTCTCCCAATGAAATAGGCCTTTGCTATCTTGGTATCAAGATGTGGAAGGAAATAACGATCCAGGATGTAATTAACTCTCCTTTCTCGATACTCCCTTGCTTGCGTTGGTGCGATTTTACGGCCCAATTTCTCTATTGCTTCTTCCTGCGTATCCACATCGCACTCTTCTATGTTCTCTAGGACGTATTTTACTATTTGTGGGTCATCAGAGACGGCTTTTATTATCTCCTCATCACTTCCTAGCCCTAACGCACGTATAAGCGTCATAAACGGTATTTTACGCCCCACAGCAGGGAAAGAAACCTCAAGGATCCCCTTTTTACTTATTTCCACCCTTATTGGGACTCTAAAACCCTGGTTAAGCGAGAAAACTTTAGAAACAACGCCTTTACTCCCATATTTCTCCTCAAAATTCACAAATATCCTGTTTGGGGCGAGATCTTCCAGCGTGATTATTACATGCTCTGAACCATTTATGATGAAATATCCACCAGGATCAAGAGGATCTTCTCCTGCTTCGTTTTTCAACCAGTCTTCATATTCCGGCTCAGAAAGAGCCTCACCTTGTTCTCCCTTTTTCCTTTTTTCCTGGATAACCGCTTTTGATAGGTTGCACCTATTTGATTTAAGCATGATTGGAAGCTCGCCGATAGCTACCTCCTCCTCCTCCCGCACTATTTCTATCTCGCCACTTTCATATTTCTTCACGAGTTGCATATCCAAAATAATAGGCGCGGAATAGTTCAGATTCCTTAATCTCGCTTGGGAAGGAAAAATATCCTCATAAGAACCATCTGCCTCCCTCGCCTTAGGTATGCCCACCGTTATCTTACCAAACTTTACACCCAGTTTATACTTCCCCTTTTCTTCATCTTCGCCGCTAATAGATGTTTCAGTATACGGCAGCTCCTCAATTATCTTTTGTATACCCTCATCGAGGAAGTAATTGAACGAATCGAGCTGATGCTGTACTATTTTTTCTCTTTTTAAATATGCTTTTGAAAAGACATTCCGATCTAACATTCCATTCACCCTTTCACCCTATAACCAGTCGAAAAGATAAAGCTTTTCCCGCTGTTCTACTTTGTCTTGTTATCTCCACGACATCTCCTACCTCTGCACCCATCCCATTTATAGCGGGATCTGATACTTTTATCTTAGGCAATTGTACCCTCCGTATTTTGTACTTATCTAAAAGTTCTTTCACTTCGCTCTCGTCCATTAATACGTGTTCCGGCACTAACTCATGTTCAAGTATAGATAACGTCTCCTTCTTCATTTCTACTAACGAGCTCGACGGGATTTGAACCCGTGACCGACGGGTTAAAAGCCCGCTGCTCTACCTTTCTGAGCTACGAGCCCTTCTGCTCCAGGTATGAGAAACTTTTTTAACATCACAAAAGCAGCCTCAGCCGCCTTGCGCTTGTTCCCTCCTCTATCTCCGTGGAAGATATGCCTCTCATGATATAAGTAATCCTTTGTTGCCAATGCTATATAAACTAATCCAACAGGCTTGTCCGGCGTTCCCCCTGTGGGTCCTGCAATGCCCGTGGTAGCAATACCAATGTCGCTATCCAGTAGCGCCCTTATACCTTCCGCCATTGCCCTCGCACATTCTGCACTTACCGCACCCTTATCCGCCAATAGCGCATCATGCACAAGCAAAATTTGCACCTTTACTTCATTAGCATAAGCGATCACGCCACCTTTATAATAGTCCGAACTGCCAGAGATGTTTGTTATCCTATGGGACACCAGTCCACCGGTGCAAGATTCTGCAGTAGCTAAACTGAGTTCCCTTTTTCGTAACATATCTCCTATCTCTTCTTCTATCATTTACCGGGTATCCCTTATTCTTCTATACCATACCTTACCTTCACAGCTACACCATGCTCAAAGATTTTCATCTCATCACAGGATAACATCGCCTTTCCCGTTGCAAGTAGTCTGTCTTTTTCATCTACCACTATAAGTTCATCATAAGCCCTTATCTCGGAATCTACATCTATTACATGTTTGCAAAATGCCGTTCCGCCTTTTTTTATGAATCCGCTGCTCTCTTCATTCATAACAACCCTCAATCCAGGATATTTTATGAATCGATGCAGTCTTTTTGCACCTTCTATGCTCAGCGTCAGCAGCCCGTCAGAACACCTCAGTGTGGATACTCTTTCCCCATTATCCAGTATCTGAGATATTCTTCTTGTCCTTGAGAGGGTAAATACTACGCTGTCCGGGAACAAGATGTTGCCTGTACCCCATCCAAACTGAAAATCGGCAATGATCCTTGCCCTTCTATGCAGGTTGTTCATGTTCTCTTCCGCCGTACATTTTATTTTATTATAGTTATTTATCAAATTCAAACAAGATTTAGAACAAAAGGCATTTAGTTACATAATTAATCTTTGTAGATGGTAAAGAAGGGGGGTAGAAGGCTAGGGGACATCGCATTGCAGCGGATAGTGCGGCTCTTCGAGCTGGCAGAAGCGGATGCGAGAAAGGGTGGACGAAACAAAAGTGATAGATATGTGCAGCTTGCCCGTTTGATTGGGATGCGTTATCGAGTACGAATACCATCACAGTTGAAGATGCGGATTTGTAAAGGTTGTTATACGTATTTAATCCCAGGGCGGAATGCACGCGTTCGTCTCAGAGGCGAGTATATTACAACAACGTGTTTGAAATGTGGGCAGCAAATGCGGCGCCCGTATAAAGCGCCTCGAGCGCCTTCGCCGAGAAGGAAATAGCCCCAACACAAAGGGTATTTGCCAAAAGCATCCCTGTTTCAATCCCCTCTTACAATTCCCTTCATTATATCAAAAGCGTGCTTCAAATTAGCTAAGCTCGTAGCATACGATATCCGCACATGATTTTTACCACGACTTCCAAATGTAGATCCCGACGTGACAATTACCCGTTTCCGCTTCAAAGACTCCACAAATTCATGCTCATCGCTTACCCGTGGAAAGATATAAAATGCGCCTTTTGGTATCTTAAACTTCATACCCATATCATGAAGAGCGTCAACAGCGAAATCCCTTCTTCTTTTGAATTCGCTTCTCATATCTACCACGCAGTCTTGAGGGCCTGCAATAGCGGCCAGCGCCGCTTTCTGCGATATCGATGATGCACACGCCTGGACATATTGATGCACCTTCAGCATTTGCTCCGTGTACTCGCTACGAGCGGCAACATAACCCAATCGAAAGCCTGTCATTGCGTATGTCTTTGAGACGGCATTTACCGTGATGACATCGTCAGAGAATCTCGCGGGACTTATGTGCTTCAGGTCATCGTATATAAGCTGCTCATAGACCTCATCAGAAATGATAGTTACATGATGGTCATGGGCAATGTCAACAAGCGCTTTTATGTTCTCCTCGCTTTCCACAGCACCCGTAGGATTAGCAGGTGAATTTATTATGAGTGCCTTTGTCTTATCCGTGATTTTCTCTTTTACCGCTTCCGCGGAGATCGAAAAGTCGTCACTTAAAGGTACCCCTATCGGTTTCCCTTCGGCCAGCTCCGTCAGTGCGGCGAAAGAGACAAACCCAGGATTCGGGATTAGCACTTCATCCCCACGTTCAACGACTGAATGGATAGCGATATGTAACGCTTCACTCGCACCGGATGTAACTATCATCTCATCAGGGCTAAAGGCGAGGTTATTATCACGGTAGAGCTTAGCGCTTATCGCCTCTCTCAGTTCGTCTATACCCTTATTGGAAGTATAAGAGGTAAATCCGGACTTTAATGCCTGCATAGCGGCGATTTTTACGTGCTCCGGGGTATCAAAGTCGGGCTCACCGAGTCCAAGGTTGAAAAAATCACCGGACAAAGCTTCAAACGCCTTCCTTATACCGGAAATCTCTATGTTTTTTATACGTCCCGCAAATTTGCTTCTCATTTTCTTCTACCAAAAAGTTTTAAAAGCTTTACAAAAGAAATATTTATACTATGGAAATGGTAAGAGATGTTAAAAATATTTGTATACCTTTCGGGCTACTGTCAGGAGCATAAGGTAATATCAGAAGGGGAACTCGCGTTGAAGATAAGCGAGTGTGTAAATACGCTAAGCGATGCCGATAGGGACGAGATAGCGAGTAAATTGGGCGGAGATCCAGAAGATATGATCTTCAAGAGCATAACGAGCGAAGAGAAACTTTCTGTTTTCTCTCCTGACATGCATACCCGGATAAACTATCAGGGCGAGATATTTTACTGCTTGCCAACGCATAGATACTTGAGTGGGGAACTGGAGGCCGCGTTTTTACGTTGGGCTGAGATAAGAAGCCCTATAAGTGCGCTAAAAAGCGTGGTAATATCGTTTTTGGAACGCTGTGGGTATCAGATAAACGAAGGTGGTAGTAAAGGGGAGCATCTTGAGTTGATAGCGGTGAAAAAAAATGATCAACACAGAAGCATACACCTCTTCGTTTTACCTTCGATTACGTTTGTGCCACATTTTGTCGACGAACGCCAATTAGGGCGGTCAGAAGCAGGGGAAGAGGTGGTGATCGTTGTTCCAACCGAGAAGACACCCGCACCTTTTATCTCGTTCTTCCGGGAGCAGGGCGTTAGTGACAGGAGGATATGGGTTGCCGATGTGGGGAAGAATACAATAGACCCGTTTATCGGTATTCCCACGGATGAAGCAATAGAGGCTAATTTCGCGAATCCTGAACAGGCACGTAGAGCAGTAAGCATCTGGATGCAGAAGATGCACTTCATTGAGTTATGATGTGAGGTTATGTGATGTGATGTGATGTGATAAAGATTTTGGTAAAGCTTTTTGCTTGTAAGAAGGTTCTAATTATCAAGAAATATGCCAAAGTGGGAGATCCATAATAAATGGGCGGCGAAGATGGAGCTAACCAGAGAAATCACAGACTTTGTGAATCATTTAAGTGACTTCCCAGAAAAGAGCCAGGAGTTTATACTGTTCTGTGAGCGCGAGGGAGAAGAAATAATCATACAGTTGGCGAAGAGCCATGATTTTAAAATGATAATGAAAATCCCCAAGTATCTTCAGGTACTATTTATGCAAGAAAACGGGAGCGAATACGTGAAGGCATGGTACTTGCATTATGTCCTGGATTATATAAGGATGGCACCGACGCTAACCGCAGAAGAGGTATTAAAAAGGACAGAGGACCGATTTGAACCATGTCCGGAATTAGAAGCGATAAAGGGCTTTGTGATAGAAAACGCAGATGCGATTGTATATGATTGCAGGTTGTAGCGTCCATATCCGCTTCGCTTTTTAGCTGCCTTGCATCTTCGGGTAAAAACGAGGATGGGCGACAAAACAGGTGGTCGAAGGTACATATCTGTACGATTGGGGGCTTAAGCACAAGAAGAAAACAGTAAAGGTGTTATATAGTAAAAACACATAGATTAATATCTATGCCAGAGGTCGCCAGAAACAACCGTTTATTCCAGTACTCGCCCTTCTTACTGAAAGCTGCGACCTCACGGTTACGGACATCCATCTTTGTGTGCAGATCGCATGTCTCTCGAGTAAAGGTAGCGGTCCCACAGTTACTGGTATCTCAGCAGGCACAGTGCATTCACACGCTATTTTTAGATCGGCGATTTTTCTGGCATGGGCAATATCTATGTATCTAGTCAAAATCGGTGGATTTTTTGTATTTGTTTAGCTACTTTTTATAACCACAAGATTCCACAGATTTCCACGAGAAAAAGAATAATATTGGCATAGTTTCAGTACACTATTAACTAATTTATACCAAAATAATCCCAAGTTCTTGTGTTAATCTTGTGAAATCTCGTGGTTTTTTTATGTTGCTATACAAATACACACGTTCTATTTCAAAATATGCTGCATATACACGCATAAGATGATCAAATGCGTTTCGGAATTCAGTAATAACCTGTATGTTTGCTTTATTTTCAGGATTATTTTCCTCACTATATATTACTATCTCCTTGACTATGAGGTACAACTCAGTAAGCTCTTGTAACCTGTCCTGAACGTCTTTGTCAAATGCCTTCATCTTAGAATGGAATTTTCTATGGTAGTTTTACTTTTAGCAACTCTTGTCTTGTCTTTTCAAGTTCTTCATCAGTATAGAATAATCCGTGAGTAACCCTCACGCTACCTCTATACCTACTTCCAAGTTCTTTAGTTACCGCCCTCACTTCTTCGTCAATTGTTAGTTTGGAAAACTCCATATCTAAAGCATTCTCTTCAGTTAAATGCCCAACCTCTCTTCTATAATTTTCTAAGATAGACATAACTTCGCCTTTCCCTCCGTTTCGCCTCCGCTTATAAAGCGATTATTTAGCATTACATGTAATATTGTGTTTTTAAATAAAATGATTTTCGGTTCTGACACGATTTTATATTTCCCGCTACTCCCCCATTATAAATTATATTTCAAAAACCGTCTTATCTTAGTAAGCAATGAAAGTAAAGAGTCTAGGGTATAGCATTGTCTTGGCAACAATACTATTGACAGCAGTTGGGATAGCAAGTATAGACATTCAGACTTCCGAGGTTATTATTTATGCAGTCAATCAAAACCCCGCGGGACTCGATGAAGGCAACGAATGGGCCACCATTCACAACCCCACCAACAAAAGCGTAAACATAGGAAACTGGACTTTAGAAACCACTAACTAATGGCTCAACAGCAAGTGTAGGGATAGCCGAAGGCACTACCCTTTTACCCCTACCCCTAGCCTATATTACTTTTAGCCCTTCTTATCGCTGGATTGACAACAATAACGAATCATTAATCCTGAGAGATGCAGTTGGCGATGTAGTAGATAGAACCCCCGTTGTAAGCGATAATGAGAACGATAACAGATATTGGATACGTAATAACTCCGGGTGGACTTTTGGCGTTAGGGACTTAGAGAAAGGGGAGCTATGGAACGGATACGTTAAGAACGTAGTGGATGGTGATACGATTGATGTCTCATTCAACATTTGCGGGATCCAAAGGGTAAGATTGGTGGGGATTAATGCGCCTGAGATAGGCGAGGGAGGATATGAAGAAGCGAAAGAGTTTGTAAATGAAACGTGCATGTGGGAAGAGGTTAAGCTCGATGTGGATGATGAGAAGCAATATGACTCGTATTATCGGCTATTGGCGGTTGTTTATGTTAATGAAACAAATGTTAATGAGAAGATGGTAAGAGAAGGATACGCAGAGGTTATGTATATTCCGCCTTCTGAGTTTGATTGTCGCGAGTGGGATGATTTTATATTGGATAAAACTATAGCGTTACCTGAGAGAGAAACATATGGAACAAAAAACCGAGCAACCACTCCGTAAGGCATTTGTCTTGATGCCATTTGATTCAGAGTTTGATAAGATTTTTAACGATCTCATTAAGCCCACCCTAGAAGAAGCGGGTTATGATGTCAACCGGGCCGACAGTATTCTCAATCAGCAAAACATATTAAAAGATATAGTGCGAGGCATCGCAGAGGCTGATTTGGTAGTTGCAGATCTAACTAGCCTAAATGTTAACGTTTTCTACGAACTTGGAATCTCGCA
>JAUWND010000050.1 GCA_030612835.1 Candidatus Methanophagales archaeon
ATCTCTTCTCGTTGAAAGTCGAAAAGCCATCGTAAAATGCCAATTGCAACCATTACTTTGCTGTCAAAGTTGCGACCAGCAGGACATATCCGATTAACGAGCGAAACTAAAGGCTCATCGAATGAACCGTGTTCCTTACAGTATCTGAAATGTATATTAAACCGTATCTCACCTGACAATGTTCGGACTATTCTTTTGTCTGTTCTTTGGACATAGAGTCTTTTTTTACAGATGGGACATCTGTCGTGGATTTTTTTGAGTTCTTCTGGTAAAACAGGTAGATATAGAACGTTTTTTTTCCGAAATCGTAGTTAATACCAATGCGTTCCAGAGAGTCGCGCGTGATCGGGTGCCCCATACCCTCCAGCATATCAAAAACCTCGTTTGGAGTTAAATCCCCTTGCATCAGCCGGACCGCAAGGTATGAGAAATGCACTGGCTCAATTGGAAGGTTGGTTGGGCGGTCGGGATCGGTACCTAAAGACCGGATATGTTTCTGAACACACTTTCCATTTATCCACCGATTCTCTACTTCTGCGTAATAAATTTTTTCCCCGCGTTTTATCTTTCGAATAAAGCTCATAATCTAGTGTAGAATTTACACTAGTATAAATACTTTCGACTATGATTATTCTGGACTTTAGAAGGTGTAGAAAAAGGAAAAGCCGATAATAACAAGACTTTTTCTACTTCAAACGACCTAAAAATCCAACCTTATTTTGACCCCATAGCTATGAACAGTCACTTCTTTCTCTATGCCAGCTCTTTCTCTCGCCTGCTCAAAAATAGCTTGAACCGTCCTCGTTGAAAGGTGTTTCTCTTTTCTTGCTCCATGAAACAACCACTTTACGGGTTTATATTTTTGTATATAAAGTATAACTTCTACCTATAAATTTAATTTAGGACGCAGATTTACACGGATTTAATTTCTTCTGCGTTAATCAGCGTTAATCTGTGTCAATAATCAATTTTAGTCGGGTATTATGCTTTTTTGAAGCGAGAGCGACCTTATCCACTCGCCCTTCGCATCCCTTGTCGTACCCACGACCAATCTCAACTCATGCTTTGTGCGCTCTATTACACCACGAGCTTCTATCTTTTCGCCTGCTAACGCTTGCCCGGCATATGTATGCGTAAAAGAAAGAACCTTGCTTATCTCTGGGTGTTCTATTTCGTATATCGCGGGATTATCAAATGAAAAAGAGGCGTCCTTTACTTCCGCTGTTATCTTTGCATAACCTATCCTTTCGCCTATTTCATAATTTCTCATATCCAACTGCTTTATCTCTTCTCTGTCTCGCGTGTATAAAATATCAAGGTATGTGTTCCCGATTGCACCCCTATTCTTCTTCCTCTGTTCATGTGCGACAAAACTATTATAACTCAATTCCGGCTGCCTTTTAATATATATCCGCCGCCACACGGCATCATTTATCTCTACGAGTATGCCTTCTTCCACTGCTGCTTCTATAACCTCTCTCGCTATGTTGAAGTTCGGCAGCCCATAAAGGACGAAATCGAGGTCCGAAAATTCGCTGTTAAGACCACATAAGTAGGAGCCGGTAATCCCTATCATATCTCTCGGGATACGGTTTCCAAGAAGCTCAAAAATAGTTTGGGCCTGCTCTTCTCGCTCGGCAATTAACGGGAGTTCCTCCTCTGGTCGCAGGATTTCTTTTATATCCTCTTTTGGAACCATCTGCATGCCACCTTTCACATATTCGGGGCAATGTCTGCCCAAGAACTCATATGCTTCGTCAAAGTCTAATTTCCGGTATCGACCCCTCTCCGCGACTCTTTCGCCTCTATCGTCCGGGATATATCGTAAGAGGCATTTCACTTCCTCTTCGCCTAAGTCATAACAGACAACAGAGAAGATCCAATCTTGCTTAGTTATTACAAAATCTCGAATCCTTACTGTCATGCTCTACTCGCTGTTCTACAACTAAAGAAATATTATATCTTTATAAAATAAATAGATAGATACCGATAAACGAAAATGAAGCTTTTATTACGGTTCCCCCGACCTGGACACAAAACGCCGCGTACTGCGGAAGTAATACTCGAGACAGGTGCGAAAATAAACATAGATAAGGCAAACGTGGATGCCGTGAGTGGTGAGCTCATTGTTGACGTACCGAGCGATAAAGTGAATAGTGTTGTAGAACATTTCAGGGAAAAGGGCGTTGAAGTACGGAAATTAATGAAACTAATCGCGTGGGATGAAGAGAGATGTATCCATTGCGGCGCTTGCATTTCTATCTGTCCTACCGGCGTGTTTAAGTTCGATCCCTCGTGGCAGATAGAGTTGGAAGAGGATAAATGTATTCGGTGTGAAGTGTGTGTGAACGTATGCCCATTTAGGGCTTTGGCTTGTGTGGACTAGTGAATGGTATTAGAAGAAATGAAGAAAGTAGGCATTGCGGATACTACCTTTGCAAGATATGACATGGGTGCAGCGGCAATAGATGAGCTGAATAAGCGAGTATCTGTTAATATAGAGCGGTACACGGTTCCTGGGATAAAGGACCTGCCAGTAGCATCGAAGAAGCTGATAGAGGAGAGCGGATGCGATATCGTGATGGCTTTGGGCATGCCCGGGGCTGAAGCTATAGATAAGCAGTGTGCATATGAAGCATCTCTTGGTATAATAGCAGCACAACTGCTCACTTCCAAGCACATAATCGAGGTTTTTGTGTATGAAGATGAAGCAGCGGAGGAGAAAGAGCTTGCGTGGCTTTCCGACCGTCGTACGCGGGAACATGCCGAGAACGTGATAAAACTGCTATTCAAGCCGGAAGAACTGGAACGCGAGGCGGGAATGGGAAAGAGGGAGGGGTTTAAAGATGCCGGCCCTTTAAGTGTATGAACAGTAACTAAAAGAAATTGTGCAACTTTATTTTGACTTTTACAATTAATTTAATTTCGCATTGTCAGGTCAAAATTCATCGGATTTTGAGCAGACACGTTACCATCCGCGCACTTGCAGCAACTCCTCTTCTGCCAAAGTACTCACATCTATACCTTTCATTGGTGACCCCAACCCCTTAGAAATTGCCGCCAGTCGTTTTGGATTATCATAGTTGTTCACAGCATCCACAATAGCCGAAGCCATCTTTTCCGGATCGCTCGATTTGAATATACCAGAGCCTACAAAAACTCCGTCTGCTCCGAGCTGCATCATAAGTGCGGCATCTGCAGGTGTTGCTACACCGCCCGCGGCGAAATTAACCACCGGTAACCGTTGCAATTCCGCTGTCTCTTGCACTACTCCTATTGATACTTTCAACTCTTTTGCGGCGTCTTTTAACTCCTCGTCATCTTTACCTTTTAGCGATCTTATCTCGCCCATAATCAATTTCATGTGTCGAACAGCTTCCTTGACATCTCCAGTACCAGCTTCGCCTTTTGTCCTCACCATCGCCGCCCCTTCCTCTATCCGCCTCAATGCTTCACCTAAACTGCGAGCTCCGCATACGAAAGGCACTGTAAACTTTCTTTTGTCCACGTGATGCGTGTCCACCGGTGTTAGGACCTCCGATTCATCAACCATATCAACACCCAACGCTTCCAGTATCTCCGCCTCTACAAAGTGACCTATACGGCATTTTGCCATCACTGGTATCGTAACAGTATCAACGATTTCTGAGATGACCACAGGGTCCGCCATTCTTGCTACACCGCCCGCCTTTCTTATGTCCGCTGGGACAGCATGCAACGCCATAACAGCAATAGCACCCGCCGCCTCTGCAATTCTGGCTTGATCTGCACTTGTTACGTCCATTATCACACCCCCCTTTTGTAAGGATGCGAAACCATTCTTCAAAAGCTCGGTTCCATGTCTAAGATCTTCGATTTCTATCTCCATTTCTCCTTTCCCCCTTCTATGTCATAAAATTTATTTTATATACTATATTCTAAGATAGTTTTCTTTTGGTAAATAACCACAAGATTACACAGATTTTCACGAGAAAATAGTAATATAGATCAGGCTTAAGTACTCTATTGGCTCTTTTATCCCCTGTTAACCCCCAAAATCTTGTGTAAATCTTGTAAAATCCCGTGGTTTTTTAGCTTTGCTAGGGAACTCCCAGTAAATAGTTTACCAATTTTGATAAATATCATACGGAGTAAAGACACTGATTACACTGATTTACACAGACGCTACTTTAAATCTGTGTTAATCTGCGTTAATCTGTGTCTTAAAAATCCTTGGAAAATGATACGATACAGTTCGGGTAAATTATTATTTGTGAGTTACCCTATACAAATACTAAAGGATAAAAATGTTAGTTGCTTTTGAACTTTCAGGTGAGCATGACACACTGCCGAAAGCAGAGGTTTTAGCGTGTTTAAATGCGTTAAGTATCGTTTACGATACGAAAATGTTCTTAAACGGTATACTGGTGATTGATGCACAAATCAGATCGAAAACTCTCGCGGTTCTATCTAATCGGTTGGGGATGACGCACCGGATATATGAAGTGAACGGCATGAGTGAGCCGAAGGAGGATGCGATACTGGCGATGGTAAAAAACGCAGATGAATACAAGTTCATGGAAACAGGTAGCACATTCGCTGTTCGTATGCCGAAAAACAACTCTTATCTGGAGAAGAAACCTCTAATAGAAGAAGTGGGGGCGATCATAAAAGGAAAGGGTTATAAAGTAAATCTATCAAATCCCTCGAAGACTTTTGTGCTGCTGTTAACAGAGCAAACATGTTTTTTTTGTTTGCTTTTGCATTCGACGGATAAGAAGCGATATGAGGCAAGGAAACCTCAGTTCAGACCTTTCTTCTCGCCCGGCGTCATACTACCAAAAGTTGCACGAGCTCTGGTTAATCTCAGTGGCATAAAAGAGAACGAGCTTTTTCTTGACCCGTTCTGCGGCACCGGTGGGCTATTAATAGAAGCGGGCATGATAGGGGCGCGTGTACACGGGATAGATGTGCAGGAGCAGATGGTGCGAGGAACAGCAGAAAACTTGAACTTTTATGGATTGACGGGTGCTCTAATGGTAGGGGATGCTGCTAAGACGGCATTACGGGATAATTGCATTGATGCGATTGCAACAGACATGCCTTATGGCCGATCTTCTCTAATAGCCCGGTCAGGTTTTGCGTCGTCATTAGAACGCTTATTCCCGGATGCTTTAGCGGAAATCCATCGTTTGCTTAAACCAGGCGGGAAAGCGGTTATCGTATCCAATTTCCCGTGTTCACGTTCTCAAGGACTTTTTTTCCGTGTCCTTGAAACGTATGTGTACCGTGTACATAAAAGTTTAAACCGGTACATCACGGTACTTGAAAAACCTTTCTTTTGAAAAGAAAGTCTTACCAAAGAAATTTTTAATATACTTTATCTAGAATAAATTTATATAATCATGCATTTATAAAAGGGAGAGAAAGGGTGGAGAAATTGAAAGTTCGTTTACCAAATGGGAGGGAGATAGGAGCGATGGATGTAGACTTTGAGACGATAAAAGAGGATTGGAATGAATATACGTTGGATGACGGCACGGTATTGAAGTTTAAAACGGTAGTGAGCAGTATTATTCGCACTGAGGATTACGATCCGATGACCGGTGATCCGGTCTATCATGTCCGTTCTACGAACATACTGAGAGTGAAGGTGAAACCGGAGATGAAGCGGTTGCCTGCGGCGAGGAAGCCCGGTAAAGCGGGAGAAGGCGTGGAAGTGGGTTAGCTCTTTTTATTTACCATTAACCTTCTTTATTACTTCTTTACCTCGCCTCTTAGGTACTATTTCCATCTCAGCGTGTGTGAATTTAGTTTTTAGCTCTTTGCCACGCTGTAAATAATCAAGAAACAGAGCCAAAGCAGCTACTTCTGAATGCGGCTGATTTGATATCGCAATGTTCCAATCTGCAGCATCGTAAACATTATATGGTACTTTTTCGGCACCCACTACGACCATAATACGCGCTTTATCCTTTTTCGCTTCTACCCTTAGTTCATCGATCACGTCAAGAATGTTCTCGCCGTACATCGTCAGATGACACACTTTCCCGCCTTCTTGCTTCCATCTCTTTAGCTCGTCGCTCCAGTTCACTCCTGTTTGTACAAAGAAATCACCACCCCACCTCTGCGTGACTTCATTTATACTGCTCTCTATGCCCTTATCCCCAGATGCGAGTAGCATGCCTTTCGCTCCTAATGCTCGTCCAACTAATCCTACATGTGTGGTTATCCGCTTATCCCTCTCCGGGCGGTGTCCCAATCTCAGTATTACTATTTCCATGAGGTTAAAATTCCGTAGCTCCCATTCCCTGAAAAAATATAAACCTTTTGGTATATTTTTATACCTTTTGGTTTAATATTTCTTTGGTAACGCTTTTAAAACTTTTTGAAAGTTTATAAAGGATATGCGCCTCGTAGCCTAAAGGTCAATCTTGATATAAACTTGACTGCTATGCTGTTCCTAAGGGTATATCTGTCCCATGAGCTCCTTGATACGAAATGGTAACTTAAAACGCCGGGAGATCTTTTTGGGCAGATTACCTGTGGGTTCATGGCAGCTAAAATGTTCGGATGGTGAGGAGAGAAGGATGAAAAGTAGCAGGAGGACGCCGAGAAAGATGGGTCTTTATATAGTTAAAAAGCAAAGGTACTTATACGGCATAATCAAAACATCGAAAGGGTACCTATAAAGGAGAGGTCAAATATGAAAACTAAGAATCCGAACTCTAGGTCTAATGTTGATCCTAGTAAAACAAAAGTTTACCTGCTAGGAAGTGGAATCGCTTCACTTGCAAGTGCAGTGTATCTTATAAAAGATGCTAAAGTGCCTGGTGACAATATTCACATCATGGAACAGGACAATGTTACCGGTGGTTGTTTAGATGGCTCGGGAGAGGAAGAAAAAGGTTATTTCGCACGTGGCGGCAGAATGCATGAAATGCATTACGTATGCTACTGGGATTTATTATCTAACATCTCTTCCTTAGATGACCCTAAGGTATCCATAACAGAAGAAAGTTTTGCTTTTAACAAGAAGTTTGTCTCAAATGCTCAGGCCAGGTTGCTGAAAAATGGCGAGATAATGGATGTATCGTCTTTTGGTTTAAGTAAAAGCGATCAATTAGACATGCTGAAACTAATATTTTCCTCTGAGCACACACTGGGGAAAAAGCGTATCGAAGATTGGTTTACACAGGAGTTCTTTTCAACTAATTTTTGGCTTATCTGGACATCCATGTTTGCGTTTCAAAAATGGAGCAGTTTGGCTGAAATGAGACGCTACTACATTCGCTTTATTCACTTACTGCCAAATTTTCACAAGCTTGGGGGCATCATGCGTACAAAATACAATCAATACGATTCAGTGGTGATCCCTACTGAAAATTGGTTAAGAAAGCGCGGTGTGCATTTTGATATGGAGACACAGGTAATGGATATTGATTTTGATTTCGCTTCCGATGAAAAGACTGCAACGGTTATTCATTACAAAAACAATAACGGGGAGGAAAAGGAGATTGTTATTGGTAAAGAGGATTACGTATTCATTACCAACGGATCTATCGCGGAAAGCTCGGACATCGGCTCGATGACCGCACCACCTAAACTAAAAGACAAAGCTTCATCAGGCTCATGGACACTTTGGGAAAAAATCGCAAAGAAAGATCCAGCCTTTGGCAACCCTGGAGTTTTTAGTGACCAAATAGATTTGCAAAAGTGGGAATCGTTTACCGTTACACTGAAAGATCCGACATTTCACGAACATATGGAAAACTTTTCCGGAAATACTGACGGCACGGGTGGTTTGGTTACAATGACCGATTCCAACTGGCTCATGTCAATAGTAATAGCTCGTCAGCCTCATTTTGCAAACCAACCGAAAGATGTTAAGATTTTCTGGGGTTACGGGCTCTATCCTGATAGAATAGGAAATCATGTTAAGAAAAAGATGTCTGAATGTTCAGGAGAAGAGATATTACAGGAGCTATTCTATCATCTGAAAATCAGTGAGAAGATGCAACCAATAATGGATGCAGGCAAAGCAAATTGCATTCCGGTTATGATGCCATTTGTTGATAGTCTATTCATGCCAAGAGAATTAGGAGACCGTCCTGAGGTTATACCTAATGGATCAACCAACTTTGCCTTTTTAGGGCAATTTGCCGAAGTGCCAAATGATTGTGTGTTTACGGTAGAGTATTCTGTTAGATGCGCACAAACGGCGGTTTACACATTTTTTGAAACAGATAAAAGGGTATTGCCAATTTACCAGGGACATCATGATCCAGAGGTACTGATTAATGCAACTAAAGCACTAAATAGGTAGCAAGCATTTACTGAACTTCATTAGTGGTTTCTGTGCGTATAGGTTGGTGCAAGGCAGCAACCCAACAAAGCTAACTTACTACCTCTTTGTCTACAAGAACGTGCTATTATCTTGAGTGTTAATTTCACCTTCTGCAATGGGGCATCGGAGTGTAGTATACGAAAAATCAGTACGTGCGGTTCGATGAGGTGACGGAGGCAGTAAGACCCTCTCCTGCTATGCTTTCATCAATCACGTCAAGAATGTTCTCGCCGTACATCGTCAGATTGCTCTCTATGCCCTTATCTCCGGATGCGAGTAGCATGCCTTTCACAAAAAAGAATTCATAGCTATACATTTATCAGTACGGAAAAGAGTAAGAGATATAATAACAATATATAAAAAAGGATATGATGTTGGTATATGCAGGTCTTACATGCGGCGTGGGATGGAGACAGGTTTTATCTCTGGGCGGAATCATCCACTATGCCAATGACCGCAGCGAGAATACGAGGTCGACAGCCGAAGAAGCCTAAACCGAGAGCGCATCCTTTTTCTCTTGCGGGCAATGAGCTAAAAGCAGTATTTGTGGATTTTTCTGATGAAAAACTTCCGGATCAAACTGCATTAGAGTCAAAAACATTTCTCTTACCATCCACACAAAAAGGGCCACTGCCATCACCGTGGCTGATTCGCGAAGAGGATTATAGCGTGACTAAAGCAACTGGGCTAGCGAGCTGGGATATAGAGACCTTGATTTTTGAGCCTTATTTAGCATTTGTGTTCTTACTTGGACTGCCCGAGCAGCCCACTCATGGCGTTGCTTTTGGCAGTTCACTTCGGTTCTGGCTAGAAGTAGCCAAGTTCTCGCTTGAACTTATTACGCGACAGCAGTTTGCACCGGCCATTCGCGAGGCGGAAGGCTCATTCCGAGCTGCCTGGGCAGTGGTGATTACGGGCGAGGACGAAGAGCGAGTGCATATGCTATCAGAGGCGATGCCAGCAATCTGTCGCGCGTTATCAAACAAAGATGAAATAGCACCGATAGAGCAGGTCTCTAGTTTTGTTAATCGGACCGCGGACGCATTTATACGTAACCGTTTAGATTCTACCACATTGCTTCCATCACGTCGTGGTCGCCGCCCTAAAGTGGCACCTTTACCAGAACAATGGCTCAATGCGCTCTCAACGGATAATCATGCTCTTGTGGCATCACCGGAAGATTTAAACTCATTTTATACTGTGATACAAAAATGGCTTACTCAACTTCGACCTGCCGCGCCGGATGCACAGTTTCGTACCTGCTTCAGGCTTGAGCCACCCCCGGACTCAGCCGACGGAGAAGATGGCGAAGAATGGGCCATTCATTTTTTCCTTCAGGCTAGGGATGATCGTAGTCTACTGGTTCCCGCGGAGGCGGTATGGCGAACGAGATCAAGCACGCTTACGTTTCTCAAACGCAGATTTGAGAACCCGCAAGAGCAACTGCTCACGGACCTCGGCAAAGCATCCCAGCTCTTTCACGCTATTGAGTCGAGTTTGCAAACTGCACGCCCAGTGGGACTGGAACTGGACGCAGAGCAGGCATATTCGTTCCTGCGGCAGTCTGCACCACTTCTAAAACAGAGCGGTTTCGGCGTGCTCCTACCTTCATGGTGGGAAAAACCGAGTGCTCGTATAGGCATAAAACTCAAGCTGACGCCTGCACAGGAGGTTACAAATGGCAAAGTGGCATCCCATGCGCTTCTGGGTGCTAAAGGCATCATCGCTTATGACTGGGCAGTGGCAGTGGGTGATGAAACACTTTCGGAATCGGAATTTGAGCAATTAGCTAGTTTGAAGGTGCCGCTGGTACAGATACGGGGTGAATGGGTGGAATTGCGGCCCGATGATGTCGAAACAGCCATCAAGTTCTTCAAGAAGAAGCATAACCGGGGCGAGATGACTCTGGGCGAGGCGATGCAGCTTGGATTCGGTGCGGGCAATGAGGCGGTGGAAACTGAGATAGGACTTCCCATAGTGGAAGTGGAAGCAGAGGGCTGGCTCGAAGATATGTTGAACAGTCTTTCTGAAGGTGTTAAGATAACGCCAGTTAAAACGCCACGAACATTCCACGGTAAGCTTCGCCCCTATCAGAAAAAAGGCGTTTCCTGGCTTGCATACCTCAATAAATTCGGGCTTGGTGCTTGTTTGGCCGATGATATGGGACTGGGCAAGACAATCGAGTTAATTGCTCTCCTTTTGCATGAACGAGCAGGTAAACGAGTAAAGAAATTAGCGCCGACACTATTAATCTGTCCCATGTCGGTGGTCGGCAACTGGCAGATGGAGGTTGAACGTTTTGCACCTTCACTGAAGGTCATGGTCCATCACGGCGCCGATAGGCATACGGGCAAAATCTTTGCTCGGGAAGCGAAAAAGCATGACCTGGTCATCAGCACTTACGCATTGGCGCATCGAGATGAAGAGACGTTATCAAACGTTAGCTGGCTACATGTCGTGCTGGACGAAGCGCAGAACATAAAAAATCCCGCTGCTAAACAGACGCAAGCGATAAAGAAGTTTGTGGCAGAGCACCGAATCGCACTTACAGGCACGCCCGTAGAAAACCGACTGTCCGAGCTGTGGTCTATCATGGACTTCCTCAATCCGGGCTACCTGAAATCCGCCAAGCATTTCCGTACTAATTTCGCATTACCCATCGAGCGATATCGTAGAAATGAGCGTGCCGAGCTGCTGCGAGATATAATCCAGCCTTTTGTGCTTCGGCGTCTGAAGTCCGACCCCACGATTATAAAGGATTTACCTGAGAAGATGGAGATGAAGGTATATTACAACCTTACGAAAGAGCAGGCTTCGCTCTATGAAGCTGTTGTTGCCGAGATGATGGGACAAATAGAGGATTCTGAAGGGATCGAACGTAAAGGTCTGGTGCTCGCTACTCTAATGAAACTGAAACAAATAACTAATCATCCGGCATTGTTCCTTCAGGATGGTAGTCCTTTGCCAGGACGTTCCGGAAAGCTTGCCCGACTGGAAGCGATGCTTGAGGAAGTGCTTGCAGAGGGAGACAAAGCATTGATTTTCACTCAGTTCGCGGGAATGGGCGTTATGCTACGGCACTATTTACAGGAGAAACTGGGCTGCGAGACGCTATTCTTGCATGGAGGCACAACAAAGAAGCAGCGAGATGCTATGATTCTGCGGTTCCAAACGGACCCACATGGGCCACCGCTATTTATTCTTTCTCTTAAGGCTGGTGGGATTGGACTCAACTTGACCGCGGCGAATCACGTTTTCCATTTTGACCGCTGGTGGAATCCAGCAGTTGAGAATCAGGCAACGGACCGCGTCTTCCGTATCGGGCAGAGGAAAAACGTGCAGGTACATAAGTTCATTTGCATTGGCACACTTGAAGAGCGTATAGATCAGATGATAGAGCGTAAGAAGGAGCTTGCAGAGTCTATTATCGGTGCTGGTGAGGCATGGGTAACGGAATTATCAACAGATCAGCTTAAGGAGGTGTTCTCATTGAGTCAGGATGCGGTGGAGCCATTGGACTAGTGTATTCGTTCTTGTTAACCACAAGATTACACAGATTTTCACAAACCTTTTCTATCAAACTTTAAGAAAGTTTGATCAAAACGCTTCGCAGAAAGAAAAGCTTTACCAAAAGAACTTTTTTGTTTTTTCTTTTAGCACAGGCTAAATTTTCTTTTTGTAAAAAAGAAAAAATATAGTGTTGTGTTAATCTTGTGGAATCTCGTGGTTTTTAAGATTAGCTATACAAATACTATAAGGGCAAATAACTTTAAAGAGTATACTAAATGAAGATAGTGGTGCTTTCTGATACACATGCAAATGATCTGACGGATTTGCACGAACGTATTTTGGACGATCTGAATAGTGTTGATCTGATAATTCATGCGGGTGACTATACAAGCATAACTTTTCTTGACCAATTGCTGGAACTGGGCGATTTTAAGGGTGTTCATGGCAATATGGACCCAGAAGAAATAAAGGCTGAACTCCCGGGAGAAGCTATTTTTGAGTTTGAAGGGTTTAGTATTGGTGTCACACATCCTTCAGAGGGTGGAAGCCCATTTGGGTTAGTAGAACGGGTAAAATCTAAATTGGGCGACGATTTAGACTTGATCATCTACGGGCATTCGCATAAACCGGAACTTAAAAGAAAAAACGATACCATTTTCTTCAATCCCGGCAGTGCAACTGGTGCCTTCCCGGCAAAGTATAAAACTTATGGTATTATAACTATAGCGGACAAGATAGAAGTAGGGATTGTGACTTTATCCTAATTTTCAACCGTAAGATATAAGTGATATTCATTTATTTTTTCGAGCTAAAACCAGAAACGTTTATATGTTAGAAATCGTATCACCTTTCAATAGATATAAACAAACAAACAAATAAATAAATAAATAAGTAAAAAGAAAAAGGTGAAAAGGAAAGATATGAACTCGAAATACGGATTGGCATTTACGCTTTGCTTGCTCTTGCTACTCACAGGAGTAGGTGTTGCGTCTGCACAAGGAGAAGTAGTGTCAGGAGTTACAGATGCTGGATGGATAGCAATAGCGGCTGGTATTGCAATGGCGGGATCAGCGCTTGCTGCAGGTATAGCAATATCAGCTACGGGTGTAGCGGCGGCTGGAGCTACGGCGGAGAAGCCTGAATCGTTCGGTCGTGTTCTGATTTTCGTTGCTCTTGCAGAAGCGATTGCTATATATGGGCTTTTGATTGCTTTCATGCTCTGGACGAAGATTGTGGTATAATAGCGTATAGTGCTAAGCCAAATGCAAAATAGGGTAAAAATGAAAGAGGGGCAAAAGGGCAATGTTATTTTTCATGCCCTTCCATACGCTATTTTTATTTCCTGTTTTACAATACTCGGTTTATTTGGTGGTTTTGTGCTTGGTAATATGTTAGGGGGTAGTACCTTAGGCTTTGTCTTTTCTACTTTTTTCACATTCCTCGGTTTCTTTCTCGCATTATTCATCGCTTACCGCATCGTAAAGGAGAAATATCCGATTTGTTAACAATATTCACAAATATATAATCAACATCTATTGGAAATTCCAATCGCCGCTTTTAGTTCTGCATAATCATCGTATTCCATATCAAATTCATGTAGCACACTCACCCATTTATTCTATCCCTTCGATCTTAACTCCAGTCCCGAGCCGTCCTTAATACCAATTTCTTTTACCTGATGCTTGTCCCGATGCTCAATATCATTATAAAAAATTCAATTCTTTCAGCGCTTCGATACCACCTTTTAGACATGCCCGAATATGTCCGCGCAGGGTATTTGGAGAGATTCCTGTAAGACGGCATATGCATTTATGGCTCAGTTTCTGGCTTTTACGCCGAATGGCCTCCATTTTACGCTGTACATGGTGATCGGGTGGTGAAATCGCTCGTAGTTCAAAGCTTGCATCTCTTCTTCTGTGAATCGTCAATATTAATCATCTCTCTCACCTCTTAAACTTTATATCTCTAACTAAAAGGTGACTGAGTATTTAATAATAAGAAGCGGAAAATGAGAAAAGGGAACTCCAAAAAGGGGGGTTGTAGTTGGGATATTGTGTATGGTGCTGGCAGTTGTGGGAATTGTTGCTTTTTCTTAGGATGTTTCGCTGCTCGTTGATAGCGTGTCAACAGACCATGAAGCGCTACCTGTTCTTAGCTCAAATCTGACGGATTTGAATTTCGGTATAAAGCAGTATTTGGGCTTCTTTTTATTGCGTTTTTGAATTGTGAGACCGCTTTTGAAAAGCGTGGCATCCATCATCTGTTGGTTGAGCTTACGCTTATTTATCTGCAATACAACTGTTCACACATTCAACCGGTATATCTTCACCTCTTTGCTCAGATAGAACGGCGTGTATCCCTCGATAGACTGATTAGTCCAGAGCCGATAGTAAGTAGTCTGATTTGTGAGATCGTTCATCCCGACCAATCGCCCCGTATCATCAACTGTCATCCGGATTGAGTTATTGTCGGGTGACAGATCATAGCCGGTGGCATAACCCATTATAGGAACCAGGAAAGCATCATACCGAAAAAGCATCAGGTACACTTCCGAGCTATTATGTCTCTCTTTGAGTGTTTTGGCAATCTGCAAGCCTTTGTCAGGGTCCGTTGCCACAATGACCGCAGAGACCGCTTTTACCACCTCGTCAGGAAAGTACATCTGGTCAATTACAGGCCTACGTTTTGCGAAATAGGCCAATGAATTGCCGTAATCGAGAACATATCCATGAAATGCCATGCCCGAACTGCTGGAATCATAGTAGCGAACAGTGCAGCAAAGAGAATCCTAGCATCTGTGCCGCTCTCAAGATTTCCACGGGGCCTCGCACAGGATAGAGAATCAGAGCTAGTATAGTACCAACAAACAGTGTAGAACAGATGAACACCCACGTTTTCCACAGATAACTTTTATACTGTCGCATAGAATCACGCTTAACCAAAAAGAAAGCAGTTAAAAGAACCCCATAAAAAATCAGTATCGCATGAAGGATGAAGTATCCACCCCATGAGAAACCTGTGATACCAATAAGAACTGCTGGTGCGATAATAGTAACCAAATAGATAGCTCGATTCTTGAATCCCCTCGGAAACGGATTCTCAATCGTTTTTAGTGCGTACCAAAAAGCTACGATTGTTAATATGATTAGAAATATCCCATTTGGTTCCCCAAGTACCACCCATAAAGCGTATGATAAAGGCTAAAATAAAGAGCAAGATAATAGGAATCAGCTCTTCTATCTTCTTTCTTGTCTTTATTCTATTTTTTCTTTCTTCCATGCTTATAAAGCCCCAGCCATTCCACTTAAGCACGAGAGACTATGACTTATTTTGTAAATATATTGCTTATAATCACTATATAAAAGCTTTTCTTATCTCTGAATTGCATAGAGAAAGAAAATATTAAGAGGGCTATGGAAAAACAATTTCGACCTTATCGCTCCCAAGTTTAGTTACTTTTAAATCTGCCTTATAGAATTTACCAACCCCCTTAATTAACCCCACCATGAAATCTATCAATCCCCTTTGGGAGTTATACTTCATAATCAGGATCTTTTCATCCTTCCACTCATAATCGAATCTTGGCGGATTAGCACCTGGTATACTTTTTGTAGAAGCAACATGTACTGAATCCATTTTCAACAAAAATTCCTTTGCCGTTTTGACATTTTCATAATAAACACGATACATTTTTTGTGAATACACATTGACCCAATAATCACCAAATGCATCTGCC
>JAUWND010000102.1 GCA_030612835.1 Candidatus Methanophagales archaeon
CTGCCTCATCCCTCTTGAATATTCGCCCACTTTCTGGCTTACGCCGTCAAGTTGCACCAGCTCCAGCAACTCTCCTATTCTCTTCTTCCTCTCATTCACATCCATCGCATAGAATCGAGCGACGTAATCGAGGTTTTGTTCTGCAGTCATAGTGCCATAGAATCCAACGTCCTCCGGCAGGTATCCGATAATCTCCTTTACTTTAAGTGGATTCCTCGCTACTTCGATGTCGTTTATGATGCACTTGCCTTCGGTGGGTTCGATCATGCCCACGAGCATCAGTATTGTCGTGCTCTTCCCTGCTCCGTTAGGGCCTAAAAAGCCGAAAATATCGCCTTCCGCTATCTCTAAATTCAGATTGTCCACTGCCTTATTTCCATTATACACCATTGTAAGGTTTTCCGTTTTTATCATTTCGTCACCGAATTTGAAGAGCTATTTATACAACTTCTTATATCTCCTTTTTCTAAGCAATAATGGCATAGCGAGAACAAGCAAGGTTGGGATAAATGCTGCGACTGAATAATGTTTGAAATTGTCAGTTAGAAAGTACCACACGGTTAACTCGATTATTGGTTTTGAACTCAAACTCCGGTTATCAGGTACCAAGATCTCAACCTTATATCCTCCTGCTATATTGAGTTTCGGCACATCGATCTTTATTTCAACAGGAATTTCAATCCAGGTATAGTTGCAATCGGTAAATCCTGCAGTTTTTGGTTTACAGATGTATGATTGTTCCGCTGCACCATCAAATCTTAATCTATCATCCGGTGATTTAATGACTATTTCTACTTCTTCTGTATTACTTTTATTGCATAAATCTTCACGAGTCACCAGATTTACAAGAAACACACCATTTATTGTACCATCTTCAGCCACTCGCGCATCATATATTTTACCGCCCCTACTTATTCGTCTATCCTCTAACATGACACCTTTTTCTTCTTCGCTTAATCTGGACGCAGTACCAGAGTCAATAAATACTCCTGCATCAAAATCACCAGTAGGTTCCCATTCCACATCCACAGCCACTACATTATAGTTTGTATCAATTGCACCGGTTGCTAAAACAGGAGCTGCTATCGAGAGAGCAGCGAGCATAACTGCTATCACCTTCTTTTTCTCTTTTAGATGTGCAAATACTAGGAAGCCCACTAATGGAAATAAGAGAATAGACACGATAGGTACAACTAACGAAATACCCCTATCAACATAGCACATAGCTATAAACGGAGGAAATGCCATATAGTCAGGAAAGCCCATATAGTCAGAGATTGAAACTATTGGAGAGAGTCTCATAAACGCAGAGATAACAACTTTTCCTCTGGACTCTGGCAATCCATAGAAAAGACTAACTAAGATAGACCCAAAAGCAAAGCTAAGCGAAATAGCAAGAGATAACGTTTGTCTTGAACCACATACAGAAGCAATCATTGTTCCTAAACCTGATATAACCAGAATAATCAAGATAGATGCGATGAAGTATTTAAGAAATATGCCTGCAAGTGGCATACCAACAAATGCAAAGTAGATCGCCATAAATGGAAGGGTAATTGCAAGATAAAACAAACCCAGGATTACAGATAAAAGATACCGTGAAAAGAAGTATTCTCTATCTGAGACAGGATAGGTAAGGGTGATGTCTGTAAACCGTGAATTTTGCTCTGCTGGTATTAAAGTACCAGGCACATTTATCAAAATTATGGGGGCAAGATGGTAAACATAATATAATGTGAGGTCTGTATCATCTGCTCCGAAAAGAAAAACGATTCCAAATACGCCTATTAGAGGAATTATCAAAAGGTATGTCCATTTTGTACTCAGATAGAGCTTCAAACTCTTTTTCATTAATTGACTAAAATTGCCCATCTTTATCACTCCACAATCTCTCCTTTAAGAAGCTTTGTTACATTCTCTTCAAGCTCATCAGACGTTCCTTTACCGCTTTTAAGTTTATTTGCATCCCCTGAAAATACTATCTTTCCGTTGTGGATTATGCAAACTCGATCACATAAGACTTCTATCTCTCTTATATCATGAGAACTCAAGAATATCGTTACATCTTGATCGTGTTTTAAATCTTGAAGTAAATTCCAGATATATCTTTTTCCGGGAATATCAAGCTCTCTTGTTGGTTCATCCAGGAATAGAACTTTTGGGTTATGAAGCAGAACGCGTGCTATTTCTGCCCTTCTCATCATTCCACCAGAGAAAGTCTTCATTGGGTCGAATCTCCGTTCATACAAATCCATTATCTGCAAAAGCTCTTTCGTTCTTTCTTTTATAAGCGAATCGTCCATTCCATGAATTGCACCAAAGAACTCTAAGTATTCGAGAGGAGTCCAATCTGGCTGCGTAACACCTGACTCTTCCGTAACAACACCGATTATCTTTCTTAGCTCTACTCTATCTTTAACAATATCATGACCATATACAGATGCCTTTCCTGATGTTGGGTCCGAGATCGTTGCAAGCATTCGTACTGTTGTTGTCTTTCCAGCTCCATTTAATCCTAAAAAGCCAAATGTTATGCCATCTGCTACCTCTAAATTCAGGCCATCTACTGCCTTATTTCCATTATATACCTTTGTAAGGTTTTCTGTTTTTATCATTTACTTCATCACCTTCGCCTTTTGTTTATCCCCCTTTTCTCCTTTCGGTATTTTTATAGCGCCTCTCTTTGGCACATACATATTTTCGGTGGAACAGCATATAATAGAGTGGTGGAACAGGCGTTCCATAAAATGGAACAAGGTGTTCCAAAAGGTGGAACAAGTCTAAAAAAGGCTCCTACCGTTTTTTTGAAGTCTTTTTCACTCTCGACTTCAACCATATTGCATTGGTGGTAAAAGTTAAAAATGAATGAAATAATCACCCCAACTATAAGGGGGGAGCACCAGAAAAAGAACACCGATACCAGCACTAAAAAAGATGTAAAGAGAAGAGTCGAGCACCACTCCCTCTCTTTCTCTTTTATTTTTTACTCATCCACTTACGAGGTTCTTCATATTCATCTGCATTTGTAGACGACATTTATGGTAGCGTGGACTTCCACCGCTTTTGGCTCGATTGGCGGAGCTAATTCTACTAGTGAAACACCAGCTGGAATTTCATAGTCAAATCCGCCTTCTCGATATGCTTGTTCTACATACACGCCACTCTCCTTTACCGCGGACACCCTCACGACCTCAAGACCTAAACCACTGGCTATCGCATCGGCTTTTGAGTCTGCATCCTCACAAGCTTCTTTTATTGCTTCTTTCTTCAATTCCTTCTTCCTATCTTCATTTAACCCGAATTCTATCCTTTTCACTTTGTTAGCACCTGCGTTTATCGCTTCTTCGATAACTTCTCCTATTCTATCTAAATCGCTGAGTTCAACTGTTACTTCGTTATCCACTTTATATCCTACTATTTCATCATCCTCCGTTTCGTAATCTCTAACGGACCTGATCCTAAAATAAGTGGTTTCGATGCTATCTTTAGGAATACCAAGCTCTTCCATCGCTTCGATTACCGCAGCCATCTTCGCAGAATTCTCCTCCAAAGCGTCCGTTACATTTTCCGATTGCGTTTCCACACCCAGGCATACTTTTGCCTCATCCGGCTCTGCTTCTATAATTCCACTTCCATAAACAGAGATGGTGGAATTACCATTACTATCTACTGTAGTTGCCCCGGAAGGGATATTACCTACAATAGCTAGGCATATAGCCAATATCGCTACTGCACTTATTGCCAATATCTTTTTCATTCATATCACCTCCTATTATTTTCAAACCCATCTTTTTATTTTACCTCCTTCTTACCACTCCTTGGCACAAATATCAGAGTAGTTCTCGAACCGACTCATAAGGGGATGGCGGTCTTCGTCTGAATCTATGACGTAAGGTGTATCTCCAAGTCCGTCACCATCTGCATCCGGACCTTTGTAATCGCTCCAGAAGTTGCCCATATAACTGGTGAATGTCGTGTTCTTGTACTGGTAGGTCAATGGCTCGGTTGAGTTCCAGAAGTTGCCAGAGATCTCAGGATGAACGTTCTCTAGGTTGTTCATGAAATTATTGAGATAGATTTTGTTGTTGCCGGAATTTGAGAGGTTGATGCCGTTATGCTCGTTGTTGCTGAAGTTTGTCTCGCCCGTGTAAGGGTCGTAGGTTTTTCTGCTGCTGGGATATACGGGGTAGATGCCATAGGCGTTGTAGCTGACGGTGTTGCCTGTGATGGAGTTGTCAGATGATTCGGCGATTAAAATTCCATAAAACTTGTTATAATTGGCGATGTTGCCTGTAAGGGTGTTATTGCTGGAAAACAAGAGTTTGATGCCTACCGAATTGTTGCTGGCATTGTTGCCTGTAATGGTGTTGTTCATGGAAAGCCAGATCCCGATGCCCGTTCCATTAATGGTGCTGGCGTTGTTGTCTATAACAGTGTTGTTGCTAGATTTGTAGAGCTTGATGCCCTCAAATTTGTTGCTGGCGTTGTTGTCCATGACTGTGTTGTTGGTAGATTTGGAGAGGCCGATGCCAAAGAGGTTGCTACTGATTTGGTTGTTCTCTATCCTTGAGTTGCAGGTGTTGTGGAAATAAACGCCATCTGAGTTTTTTGTGAGGGTCAGACCTGTTACGGTGATGTTGACGCAATCGATGCAGTAAACTGTGCCTGCATTTGAGGACGAATCGATGACCATGTCAGAAGCACCAACAAGATAGTAAATCGGCTTTCCATCTACAAGGTTGCTGGTGTCGATGTCATTGTCGTTCGCACCCCATACACCAAAGTTGTAGTCGTTGCCTGACATCCGATTATCTTTTAATGTGTTGTTGCTGGAAAAGTATAGTACAATGCCGTAGTCGCTATTGGTGGCGTTAATGTCTCTAACGATGTTATTTTCTGACATTATCCTAATTCCTGCCCCTCGCCCTAGCCGAGCAGTTGAGTTTGTCACCTCGAACCCCTCAAGCACTATCCCCTCTGCGCTCAAGATGATCGCACTGCCATTGCCGCTTGCGTCCACGATCGGCTCCCCCGTGTCTGTATCCACTCCTCGGAGCACGAGCTGCTTGGTCACGTCCACATTCTCGTAGTATGTTCCGCTGTACACCTCAATCGTGTCGCTGGAACTTGCCGCGTCTATCGCATCCTGGATTGATTCTCCTGGATGGACATAATGCGTTGCTGCGGAAGCAGTTCCAATGCTTAGAGACACCAATACTGCGGATAAAGCCACAAATAGTAATGCCTTTCGCTTTCCAAAATTCACTCTTTTTTCGCTTCTCATCTTTTTCTTCTTTTCACCTCCTAAATTCTTTAAATCTATCTTTTCCCTTTCCTTCATCTTTCTATTTTACCCCTTTTTTAGCGCCACTCATTGACGCTTAAATATAGTTGAGAGGAGGGGTACTATATATAATTATCCATAGCTACCAATCAAGTTGAAGTTATAGATTAGTTTAAAAAGGAACAAAACAACAATTATCTACCTTTTTGGACATATACAATAAAACGAGAATGCGTATAGTAATAGGAACTTATATATGTTCATACTGCCTGGACTTTATAGGAGTAACAGAAATGAAAAAAATTGTGGGTTTGGTTATCGTAGGGTGCTTACTGATGTTTGTGCTGAGTGCTGTTGCAGTAACTGCAAATTCTAGTGACAGCGAATTCATTAGAGGTAATGAAACGAAGACTATAGTACTAACGAATGTGTCAAATTCGTTTCCTATGTTTAGCGATGCAGAATATGTAAATTTTACAATTGAGGATAATACCATCTATCTCACTTTAGATCTAAATGCTTCCTTTGATGGCGTATGCAACCTGTCTAATCTTACAGGAACAAATATCTCTGCGGATGGTTCATTTGCAGAATTGAATTATACGTTAATATCATACCATAGAGTCGAATATGACCAAAAATGGAAATCCGCCCCATATTTTAATGATACAGAGAATAGACTCTATTTACTTGCTGGTTCTGGCTTGATAACAAGACTAAATATAGAACTAAAAGAAAACGCCACAGATAAAACAATCCCAAAGGTTGTTGGTGTTGGAGATCTTGTTGGACTTTTTCATATCAAAACATTTGCACAGGGAAAAAATTCAACTTATAATGATTTTTCAATTGAACTACTTCCCCTGCTGTATACTACTAAAAATATGGGAGGTGTCGGCTATGTTGACCTATATGTCCAGTATGCTCCGGATATATCATATGAAAACACACCATTTCTCCCCACTTTCTCTGATTGTGAAAAGGTGCAAGCGATCATAGATTCGTCTATCTGTGGATCAGAATCAACAGTAGACTATGAAATAATGGACATAATAGCAGTTGTAAATGGTGCGGAACCAATTTCTGGAGTCTCTCATGATTGGAATTTATCATTGGTGTTAGATGGTGAATATTTCCCCGCTGCTGTATATTTCTCAACAATAGACCCCCTGAATCACTCAGTTTGGAATAACCAAACCTGGGAACTTTCTCCATATAACCAAACCTGGGAACTTTCTCCATATTTTGATGATACAGAGAATAGACTCTATTTACTCGCTGGTTCTGGCTTATTTACAAAAATAAATATCGGGCTAAAAGAAAACGTCACAGATAAAACAATTCCAAAGATCGTTGGCGTTGGAGATCTTGTTGGATCTTTTCGTATCGAAACAATTGCACAAGGGAAAAATTCAACTTATAATGATCTGACTTCAGATATAAAAGGACTTGGCTATGCTGACCTATATGTCCAGTATGCTCCGGATGCAACATATGAAAACGTAACATTCATTCCAACATTCTCTCAGTGTGAGAAATTGCGATTATCTGCTAATATCTTTGGCTCATCAATAGCGTATGTCGCAGTCGTACGTGGTATTGGTCATGCAAATGGCGTGGATTATCTGGAATTTAACGATGTTCCTCTTGATAACGTTACAATAAATGAAACATTTGACGTTGAATATCATCCCGTTAATATATCCGGTGAAGTATTTAATGAAACATGGTCAGTCAAGCCAGAGCAGTATAAAGATACCCTTGTAATATTAAGGGGCACAGGGAACATAACAAGGCTTGATTTTACATTTGATGACCGCAATACCACACACCCGGAAATAAGCTCTTATGGTTATCTGAGAGGGGATTATAATGTCACAGAAAATATCCTCCCGCATTATATGAATGTTATTGTCGAGGGAACAAATGTTTCGGCAATGGATGAGTCAGGGCAAGGCGGATTTGGCATAACATTTGCATGATGTTTTCTCCACAACCGCTTACATCTGTGACGTGCGGATTTTCAAGAAAACAAAAAACAGAAGGAGGTAAAATAATGGGACAGGAAAAGAAGATAGTGATCTTGGGATTACTGGCTCTGATGATTGTAGTCATACTATTAATTAATAGCGGAATGGGTTCTACGTGGATATTTAGATTTAACGAGTCTAATCTATCGGAAGGTAAAGTGACTTATAATCCCGAAAGGGTAGGAGAGGGTGGTATTGAGTTAGGAGAAAGTTTTGGTATTGCGTTATCACTCATTGGAATGGAAAATAACAAGAGTCTTTCAAAATTCTTAAATCCGGGAGAGAATCTCAGTGGGTATTTTTATGTAAACAATCAAATGCACGACGCGTACGATTATCTCGTCTTTTGCTTGTTGGATTATAGACAAGTCCCTTTCACTTTTGATAACGAAAGCGGACAGATCCTTCATATGGTACCCTTAGAACCCTATGAAGAAGGATCTTATCCTTTTGAGCTGGCTGGAATAGAGGAAGGAGGACATGATTTCGAGATCGTGGTGATATTTAGACCATATGAACACTCTCTTAATAAAAGTTTTAGATCATGCACCCTGGGTACTCATCTGGGCAGCCAGAGGCGAAATATATTCGTTGGGAATTATTCGGACTTACCTGCTGTCAACTATACAAATATGAGTGCGATAGCTTGTTGCTCTTGTGGTCCTGAATATCCGTCGTATGGGCAACCATTCCTAACCAAAGAACCGTGTTCCGCCAAATCATGGCTCACAGAGGATGTCAAACCAGGAGAACTCCTCAATTATACGATTAACGCGGGAGCCGACGAAGTTCCTGTGACCTTCGCGATGATGGCTCTATTGGATTACGAGCCGATTCCCATCAACGTAAATGACTCCGAGCTTGTAATCTTCGGTGAATTTGAGCCTGGAGAGAAGGTAGCTATTCCTGCAAGTCTCATCGTGCCTGAGGAAAAGGGAGTGCATGAACTACTTGTTCTCTGGTTCCCAGTACCATATAAACGGCTGGAGACTTCACCTGGCGTTAGAGTGCGTTTCGAGCAGTGGTCTTGGAGTGTATCTAGCGTAAGGGTAGGATTGAATGTGAGTTGAGGGTAGCGAGGTCAAATCATGGCGGAGTTAGGTGGTCTTTCTAGCGCGCTCCGTCTCGCCCTTTGCGACTGCGAGGACGTACATAAGTTTGGAAAATTAAGCCGCTGAATGCGGCTTTATTCTTTTTTTTTAGTACCTACATCGTCTGATAGCAGTGAGGTCTATGTTAAGCCCCATATTAAATTAATGATTGGTTAATTGGGTGTGGGAAGATCAGTTACACATATATGCTTTCTTCTTATGTTAGTAATAACTTACATATGTAATCTTTTTCTTACATATGTAACTTTTTGTTTTAATAGGTAAGTTTCAACTCACAGAACGAAAGTTTTATATGTTACCTCTATAAATAAATAACATACGCAGTGGATCATTACTCCCCATCGCGGCATAAAAGGAGGGAGCAAATAAATAGGCGGTAAAATAGAGGATGGTGTCCCTCACGTGGTGCGAATCCATGAAGGGGCGAAAAGGCGAAGAAGAAAGGCGCCGAGTAGGGGCGCCATATAAATACCCAAAAAAATTAGGAGATGATATGAAAAGATGAAAAAGAAAGTGGCTGTTTTGCTTGCCTTGATAAGCATTTGCCTGATTGCGATGGCTGGGATCGTAGCAGTAAGTGCGAGCGATGAGCCAGTTGCTGATGTAGTATATGAGCCAATTGCTAATGTGACTGCTGATGTGACATTGTCCAAAATAAACCCTGACGGCACCACTACGCTGGTTAAAACCGGTAACACATCAGTAACAGCGACCTCGGATGAGAATGGCACGGTTAATATTACCACAGACGATATACAAGTATCGGAAGATGAGCCAGTTGCTGACGTGGCATTATACAAAATAAACCCTGACGGCACTACTACGCTGGTTAAAATCGGTAACACATCTGTAACAGTGACCCTGAATGAGGATGGTACGGTTAATATTGAAGTTGATGGCAGCAGTACAACAACAGTAGATACCCTGAAACCATCAGAAAGTAATGAGAATATCAAACGAATATCAGTAATGGTCGATTTTATAAGTGGAATGATCTATGCAGGAGAACATCAACTGAAACTAGCAGGAATCACACATCCTGAGGGGTATC
>JAUWND010000088.1 GCA_030612835.1 Candidatus Methanophagales archaeon
AATAATATGTGCCAAGAGATACATTGAACTCTTCAATAACAGATCGGACTGTTTTCCCATGTTTTGTATGGGCGTGGATCATCTCAAGCCTTCTTTCAATCCTTTCCGATAATTCAAGTTTTTCCGCTTCCATAGCCACCGCCTCGAAAAGTGGTTTGACTATGAATTTTGTTTTTCTGTATTTAAATGTTCTAATAATTGCTGTGGATTAAAGCCGAAGATTTTACTTGTTATAGTACAGTTGGAGAATGACGACCCTACGTTCTTTTCTCCAATGTCTTCACGATAAAGTCCATAACGGCAGCTAAGTTATGTTCCTTCGACTCCTGGATGTCTTTCTCTGAAGCGACATGTTTGTGGTGTGGATAAGTCTGCAGGTGCATCCAATGCGGCGCGTTGTCCCATCTAATGAGCAATTCACCACCCTTTTGCCAGTGATAGGAATATTTACGTTCCCTACCAAAGGTGTAATCGCGGACATGAAGCATGGAACCATCAATAAACATCACGATGATAACAATCTCTGTGGAATCTCCTGCGAGACGAAATCATTTTATCGATTTATATCTCTGTGCCAAGAGCGTCAAGCCCCTGCACTTCTTGGCTCCAGAATTTTCGAGCGTCCTCTGCGAAACGCCAAGCAAGGTAGTCGTCCCACCGCTCAAAGCTTTCCTTTTCGCCACCCTCCGCATTTCTTTTAAATTCATCAAAATCGCCATATTTACGTTTGAATATCACACATTCCTCTTCAAACTCGCTCAATTTTGCTTTGGCGAGAAGCATAGCGAAGGAAAATACCGCATCATCAAGACTACTGAAGCCCGCCCCCTTAAAGATTCCCCGTGCCCTTTGCATAACCTCAGACATACGTTTAGGTTAGAAACCATCACTTAAAAGTTTTTCCTCTTTAACTAACGTTTGGAGCAGAAGACTGCTTTTTTGATGGCGCTGTTAGCATCTGTCTTCTTGTACCCTTTAACTCAAACACCTAAAACATACACAAATAATTAACTTCTTCATGCACTATTATTAATTACCAAAATGCACTGGTCTAAAGTAATTGCAAAGGAGATCGTAGATAGTAGGCGCGAGACTAAGCATGTTGTCGCTACGGGTATTACGCCTTCCGGCGCTATACATGTGGGTAACCTGCGCGAGATAATCATTGGCGATGCGGTACATACTGCTCTCAGGGACATGGGCGTGGATGCGAAACTAATCTACGTCGCTGATACTTTTGACCCTTTGCGGCGACGATACCCGTTCCTTCCCAAGGATTACGAAACGCAAGTGGGCAAAACTTTGTCCGAGATCCCGGACCCCGAAGGATGTCATTTGTCCTATGCCGACCATTTTCTACAGCCCTTCCTTGATTCTCTTGAGCTCTTAGAGATAGAAGTAGAGATTTACAGGGCGGACGAGATGTATAAGTCAGGGCTGTACGTAGACGTAATAAAGGAAGCGTTTTTGAGAATGGATGAAATATCACGAATATTGGAGGACGTTTCGGGACGGCAAATGTCCGAGGACTGGACACCGTTTAATCCGCTCTGTGACGCTTGTGGCCGAATCACATCCGCAATTGTAACCGGTTATGACATAAAGAAGGAGAAAGCATATTACGAATGCGAATGCGGGAACAAGGGCGTTGCTTCGTTTGCAGGCGGCGGTAAATTGGCATGGCGTGTGGATTGGGCGGCAAGATGGAAGATACTTGGAGTTACTATCGAGCCCTTTGGCAAGGATCACGCCGCACCCGGTGGCTCTTTTGATTCAGGAAAGCGAATAGCCACCGAGATCTATAATTATGATGCGCCTTATCCCATCCCCTTTGAGCATATCCACTTGAAGACACAGTCAGGAGAGGGCAAGAAGGCAAAGGTTACTTCTATGTCATCCTCTAAAGGTACGAACATCCCGGTGCATGAGATAGTAGAAGCAGTGCCACCTGCGATTTTAAAGCATGTTATCGTGCGTGTGAGACCTGATAAGCATATTGAATTTAACCCCGCTCTACCGCTACTGTACCTGATAGACGAGTATGAGCGAGAGATAGGCGGTATAGGAAGAGGCATTGCGGGAGAAATACCATACCGTCATCTCTTGACACTAGTTCAAATTGCACGGGGTGAATTCTCTATTCTTCTTGAAGTCATCAAAAGGAGCGGCTATGCCGTTCACGGCGATGACGAGGAACTAGAAGAGATACGTAAAAAAGCAGGATATGCAGAGAACTGGCTGCGGACGTATGCACCTCCGAGTCTGAAGTTCAAATTGCAATTGGATGTGCCGACAGAGGAACTAAAGCAATTGTCCGAGCTGCAGAAAAAGGCGTTGGGGAGCTTAGCACAGAAGATACAGGATGGCATGAACGCTGAAGACTGGCATAATCGGATATACGATGTTGCTTCTGCAACAAACATGGAGACGAAAGAGCTATTTCAGGCGATATATATGGCGCTCTTGAAGAAGCCTTCGGGGCCTCGTGCAGGTTGGCTACTTGCATCTTTAGACTCAGAATTCCTGCGGACTAGATTCGAATCTGCGGCTGTGATTACGGGTTAAAATGAAATCGGGGTATTAGTATAGCTAATCTTAAAAACCACGAGATTCCACAAGATTAACACAAACCTTTTTGCAAGCAAAAAGCTTTACCCAAAAACTATTTGTTTTTCTTTTAGCACAGGCTAAATTTTCTTTTTGTAAAAAAGAAAAAGTGTCGTGTAATCTTGTGGTTTGCTAAACAAATACTAATTTTTTATTTATTGCGCAGTTACGTAACCACAATATCTCCCACTTCTCGATCATGCATATCCTTTATATAAGCCATTGTGCCAATAAAGATCCGGCCTATCGTATAGACTAGTGCTGCAGCATACAGCAAGCACACAAGAATGAACAACCACAATATATAATTCCATTCGCCTTTTAGCCTATATAAATCCGCTTTTGTATTGTTGGCCATAAACCGCTCACCGGCTACCCGGTACTTCTTTGATGCATCATCTAATTTTCGCTGGGCTAACCCATAGTTCGCAGAAGCAGTATCGTAGTCATAAGGATTTAAAAGCAGATGCAAATCCCAGATTCTAACGAGGTTTTTATCATTCCCTTCAAATATCTCTTGTTCCGCATCAAGCCGCAGATCGTTTGCAACACTTACTAAATTATCATGCTTGTCCATGAGCATGGCGCCCTCATAGAGACATTCCAATCGCTTCTCTTTGTCACCGAGCAGATCATATACTATAGCTGCATGTTGATAAGAAAGAGCAGCTTCGAGCACATTCTCTTCTGCCGTTAAGCCGCGTATATCATCCTTTGCCTCTGCATGCACCACGGCACTCTTTATGTCCCAGCCGCGCAATTCTAGCATTTTCGACTCGTCCTTCAATACCGCTTCTGTTGTCATATTTGCACCCGCGAAAATAGCATGTGCATAATTCGATAGATCCCTATTGTACATATCAGAATTAGAGTCTACAGAGGATAGAGATACTGAAGCAATCAATAAGTTCTCTACCGCTTTACCGTATCTCTTCTCGTCTGTAAATACAATAGCATTATTCAAAGATGATAGAAGAGCGAGCGCACCTTTTGTCAAGATAGGTATCCTTTTCCAGTCCACTTCCTTTATTTCACTTCCACCTACCAGTTCCAATAGCTCTACCCCGTTTGATATTATAGCCTCTGTAGAGGCTGGATAACGAGTATAAAGAGGACAGTTTCTAAATGACCTGAACTCATCAACCATCATCGAGATATTCATTGGCACTATCTTCGCCTTTACCGCTATTTTCTTCGCCTCTATCTCAGAAGCACTAAGATCACAATCCCACGTATAGTCCTTAGGCACAGCCTCCAATCCCGGTTCTATCTTGACCGTAATATTTCTTGACTCACCAGGAGGAATTACAGAAAAATTCTTCTCGTCTCTTATCCAAAGTTTACCGTATTCGCCTTTAGGGAAAAGACGTAGATTCTGCACCGGCTTGTATAGATATGTCTCGGTTATTGTTAGGTTCATCTTTCGCTTCTCATAGCCTTGCTCTTTCAGCTCTAATGGCCCGAAATCGATGGCTGGCTCTGCAGGCCAAAAATAATCGGAATCAGAAGAAATGTCGAATCCTACCGGCCATAATATCTTTATTGCTATGTCCACAGTTTCACGACCTGCCGCCCCCGCCTCTATTTGCAGTCTTCCGTGGTGTGTTCCTTCTGAAGCATAATAAGGTGCTGTGATCTGAATCTTAATATCCTCATGATCTTTTCCATCAACTTCGACCAATCCGGCATAGACAGTTATACTATTCATATCAATCTCTCGTGGTTCGATGATTTTACTGCTGAACTTCATCTTTTCATCGCCTTCATTTGTCACGCGCACATAAATGGCCTTTTCATATTCCGGTTTTGTTCCCCTTGGCGCATCAAACTTTATTTCCAACTCTTCATCGTCAAGCTCGCCAAGCTTCGCCGGCATTAACATGTATACTTTGACATGTATCAGGTTTGGACTTATCTGGGTATTGCTTGTGGTGCTTGATAGTGAAAAGGACCATGAATATCTGTTGTGATCCGGCGTTTTAGGTGTTAGAGTGAAATTGATTTCCGCGGACGATCCTTTTTTTATCTGTATTTGTGTTTTATCCGTTTTAAGCCACTCATTTCCTGTCTTCTTTGCTACTCGTATGTTGACATCCTTATAGCCCCATTTCTCGCTGATCGTGACCGTTTCTGTGGGCTTGTCGGTTCGATGAACCCTTCCGAAATCTATTGACGATGGCGATACTTCAAGCATTGCATAGTGGGTTATTGTTACATAGATTACGACCCGCTTATCACCTATATTGATCGTAAATGGTGTGCGCGTTTCATCCTTGCCCGATGGTGATGCCGTGACGGTAAACTGTACGCTGGTGGACGTCTTAGGGCCACAGGTAAAAGAAGAAGGGGCTGTAATGGTTATATGAGATGGGGTAGCGGGAATCGTTATATCACCGCGAACAGTGGCATTTTCGTTATTAGTAATAGTAAAGGTTAGTGTCTTCGTATTATCTTCGGTCTGCCCGAATGACAAACTCACATAGCCATTAGTGGGGCTTACTTCATACGCACTTGCACTCTGCAGAGAGCACAAAAGACCAATGAGTACAATAGCCACTATTGCAATCTCAAGCAATAAGCTCTTCGCCCAACCTCGTGTCATCTAATTCCTCACCCCATTTCTTGAACTCCTTCCATAATATAACGACAATGAATGAAAGGATAAGAAGATAAATCCCGACTCGCAGAAGCGCATCAAGCATCAACCTCTGATAAGCATGTTTTATCTCATCTTCAATTTTTATTACGTTCTCAGACTCCAGTTCTTTATCGTTATGCTTCTCATATAGCCCCTTCGCTTGCTCAAACGAATCACGCGCTTTTAGTATACTCATGAAATCCGAACCAAAGAATTCAGAAGTTTGTGTTATTGCCTTGTCTCGCTGCACCCTAGCAGCATTAATGTCTTTTGATGCACTTTTCATATCCCGGTCGTAGATCCTTTCATTTCGCCTCGACTCGAACGCCATCCTGCTCGCATCACTTGGCATGCTACCTTTTTCGTATGCAATCGAACTTCTTCGTTCATAATCTAGTTTCAGCTTCGTCTCGTCCGTATTCCTCGCCGCATCCTTGAAGAATTTGCCTTCAGCACGATAAAAACGCATAAGTGCAAGCATAGAAAGCATAGGTATTCCATTTCTTTCCGCGGTCGGACATCCAGTGAGCGTATTTATAGATATGTTTATTCTATCTGCAGCTTCTACCGCATTTATATGGTCAACGGGGTAAGAACTTTCGCTTTCGTTTACCATTAGTTCAAAATCATCAATGATTCCGAGCGAAAGATCCACCCACGCTTTTGTAGTTGCGGTTACATCCCGGCTATCCAAGCCCTGTATTATCGTCTGCATCTTGGTATTTGCAAGCTGTAATTCGCCATAATCGTCAAATAATCCGGGCTTATCCTGCGATAAAATATCCCCAAGTATCTCTCTCTTCAACTCATCTGACCCGGCCACGATCGTGGCAGAAGAGAGGAATATGACGATGCCCAGTAGTATTATCAACAGAACCAAACTTTGCCGTGTCATCAGAAAACAATAAGGCTTAGATGCATTTATATATGTGCCCTTTCAATTAGAGAAATAATACAATAAAATAGGATAAAATGACATACCTATTTATCGGAATAGGAAACGCAGGAGGGGCAATTCTCGATCCCTTGTTAGTATATAAAGAGATAAAAAGCGCTAAGCCAATCGTTATAAAACACCAGGCAGGGAATGATATAGATAATAAAATAAGTGCCGCTTTAAAGGAAGCAAAAGATCTCAAATTCACATTCCTATTCGCCGGGCTTGGTGATAGTAGTGTGATGCCTCAGATAGCAGAAACGCTGAGTGGGCAAGGGCTAAAGGTAGTTCTTGTTGCTGTTTTACCTGCGAGTAGGACGGAGAAAAAGGAAGTGCTAATTGACGCATATTACGCGATGGAAAACCTTAAGGAGCATGTAAACACGTTTATGCTCGTTGATAACCAGAAGATAGCGCATCTTACAAATTATACTGATTATTTCCCGCGGTATAACAGGTATATCGCATCCTGTCTTGCAGACCTTCTTATTGGAACATCACAATCCGAATCGTTACTTGGGGAGATGCAATTGTCTATGGATGATGCTCTAAAGGCGTTATCATTTGGCGATATGCCCGGCTATGTAGCTTTATCGCGGGCTTCTGAACTGACAAAGGGCTTATGGGGCTATATATTCCCGTTTTTGATGCACCGACCTCTTGACCTTGGAACACTACTTCATATCACCTTGGATAAGCTCAGTGTTTCTAATGCTCCGATAGGCTGTGATAAGAGCATCACCGCTATTCAAGTCCCGGAATATTATATCAAGAATAAGAAAGTGGATACGGGACTAATAGAGGAATTCATGCACGCATATTCAAAAGAAATCCATCTGACTGTAGCCGCTACAAAGCGGAATATAGCTGCGGTAACCAATCTCTTCACTTACAAGTTCGATCAATTGGAAAGATTACGAGAGATAAGGAGGCTTGCATATGAATAAGATATTTATTCCACTTGCTTTTTTAGCTTTAATCGCACTCGGCGTTGTTATTCTCTTCAACACCGGGTCTGACCTTGCAATAACGTTTATACTCCTGTTCATCCCTGCTGTGATAGCGCTGTCGTTCTTAGTACAATATCTCGTCACGGCAAAGGGAAAGAATATAAAAGAGAAGGTAATGGAAAGGGACGTTACGAGTATTGCGGAACGCTATACAGAGCTAATACGCACGTTATACGATTTCGAGGATAAATATGGACCGAGTACAAAGGAATTCCGTGATGATTTAGGGAAGGTAAAGGATGGGTTATCTGGGCTGGGCTGCGAGGTAAATGGCAAGATAAGAATAGACAAAACGAAGATAAAGAAAGTAGCTTTTGCTGATCTCGACTGGCTAAAAAAGACGTTTGATGAGATAAGAAAGCGGCATGAGATTATCCTTTACTCTCATGCGCTGGACAAATGCAGGGCGTATTTGGAAAGTGGAAGTGCGCTTGAAAGCGCAGGCTATAAGAATATTCAGGATCAGATACGGAAGATGGAAACAAAGATAAAGGGGGACGACCGTGTAGAAATGGATGCACTAGAGTTAGCCATCTTCATGAATGAATTTACTTCGATCTTGGATGAAGCGCTAAGAATATGTTTGCGAGATGCAACAAGTTTAGAAGGCGAAGGTAAAGAGATTGCAGACACTGCCAGAATCAGAACTAATATAAAACTTGTTGAGCATAGCATAGAGCTGGGTAACTACGAAAACGCAACTACCGTATTGATCAGTATGATTGAAAGATTAACAGGAGTGCTGGAGGAAGAGTTTGAACGGTATAAGGAAGACACGCTTGAGCTGTTAAATGTGGTAGCTGGAATTTTGGATACCGCGGAAGAGGCAGGAGGAAAAGATATAGAATGGTTGAAGGAGAATATAGGTGCGTGCGTGGAGCCTTCGGAGATGCGGAAGCTGCGGACGCATAACGATACGCTCATAAAAACGTCCCTAACCGCTATAGAGTCGGTATATAACAAGATATTCGAGCTTGAAGGTGAAATAGCAAATGAGAATCCTGCAACGGACGTATATCCAGTAGAATATTGGGCAAGAGAGAAGATGAGTGAGATAGATGAACTTAAATCTATGTCAAAATCAGACGTGCCGGTATATACACGCCGATATAGGCTTTTTGCTTCTGACGCTCATTCGAGAGAGATATACGATGCCGAGAGGTTGCAGTATATAAAAAAGGCAAGTTCAAACTAAAATTAATTGTTGACACCGATTAACGCAGATTAACGCAGAAGAAATTAAATCTGTGTAAATCCGTGTAAATCCGTGTCTAAAAATTGGGTATATTAATTTTTGTGTTTTCCCGACACTGTCTAAAAAAAAAAACCAGTGATTTTTATTCGCTCAATCGAACAAATTTTGCGCTGATTGATGGACTCCCATCTCGGTAATCACCGCTTCTATCAGCTCGAACGGAGTGAAATCGAATGCCGGATTATACACGTTCACATCAAGCGGTGCAATTTGCGTACCCGCGAAGAATAAAAGCTCTTCCGAACTCCGCTCCTCTATCTCAACATCCTTATAACTACGCTCTATATCAAAAGAGGAACGAGGCGCAGCGACGTAAAAGGGTATTTTATGCGCTTTCGCTACCACAGCATGCATATAAGTACCTATTTTGTTTATTACACCTTCCTTAACCACTCTATCCGCACCCACAATCACCTTATCCACCTTCTTGTCCCTCATCACCGCAGCACTCATGCTGTCGCTAATAAGCGTAACCGGGATTTTATCCTGGCTCAGTTCCCAGCAGGTTAGCCTCGAACCTTGATTTAACGGTCTTGTCTCACACGCAATCACCTCTATCCGCTTACCTTTCTCTATCGCACTTCTTATTACGCCCAATGCCGTGCCCCAATCAACACATGCTAACCGACCGGCATTGCAATGTGTCAGTACGACATCACCATCTTCTAAAAGCGCACTACCATAATCTCCTATCTTCTTGTTCACGGCAACATCTTCTTCTGCGATTCGATTCGCCTCTTCCAATGCGTACTCTTTCATCTCTACCATTGTACTACCAGCAAGTGCCGCGTTTAACGCTCTGATAACGCCATAAGAGAGGTTTATAGCAGTGGGTCGTGCGTGTTTGAGCTGCTCCACATCAGCCCTTAGCTCTTTTGTATCTCGTGCATTTATACATGCCAAAACAACACCATATGCACCCGCAGCGCCTAATGCCGGCGCACCACGCACCTTCAACCTTTTTATCGCATCTATAAGCTCCGCCACTCGCCTGCACTCTATTATCTTATACTCTGCAGGCAGCAGAGTCTGATCAATTAGCTTTACCGTTTCCGTATCATCATCCCATTCTATTGTGTTCATCTTTTTTCGCTAACAGATATAATAATAAAAATGGGAATATAAAACGCAGAAAAAATCAAATCCGTGTAAATCGGCGTCTTAAATATGGAGAAGTTATACGTCATATTTGGGACAATAAAAAAAGGAGGCTTTAAAATATTAAAATCTAAATCATCCCGATTTTAGCTTTTATCGCTTCTACCTCATGCTCGATCTTTGCAAACTTATAATCCATATACGACCTCAAGTCATCCCGTAATGAGCTTATTTGCGTTACAATTTCCTCTTTACTTCCGTCTATCTTTTCCGATACTTCCCCTATCGCATCTATGGTCTCATCCTGCTTCTCCAGCATCTTGCTCGTATCCTCTTTCACACCCTTCAGAGTTTCATTCATCGAATCCTGAGTTTCATTCATCGAACCCAGCGTTTCATTCATCGAACTCAAAATGCCAATCATCACTTCGCCTTTCTTATCGAAACTACGCATCAAAGTCACCATCTCATTCTCTCTTGTCACCTCTTCCCTCGGAACGTCTACACCACGCCTCTCGAAACTGCTGAATTCTCCTTTGTATTCTTCGTATGCCACTGCCACTTCTTCTATACGTACAAATGACGGTGGATTTTGTTTTACCGAATTGATTAACCCCTCAATCGCTCTCTCTTCACCCTCACAAACCACCTTAACGCTTCCCTCTTCCTGATTCTCCGCAAACCCATGCACGTTGAGCGAGTCGGCAGTATTCTTGATAAATGTCCGGAATCCAGCCTTCTGTACATCCCCTTTTATCCGGATGCTTGCCCTTTTCAGCATAAATATCTCTTCTCCTGTTACCTAATTAAATGCACTTTGTTTTATATCAAACGTTGCAACCTCCCATTATGTTAAAAAAGAAATTCACTTTCGTAATTTCGACATCGCGGAGGTTATCTTTTTCCGCGAGACGAAATCCCGCCCCTTAAAGTTGAGATTGTCCTCGAATATTTTAGGTGTCTGACCGTGAGAGGGACATCAGTAGTAAGACAGAGGAGAACCATGAGGAGATATGTTCCGGGTGTGAAGATGTCCGGGTGCATCAGTTAGATATATTACAGGATGGTTATAATAATTAATTCCGGACGAACGCCGAGTTATAGTTTATAT
>JAUWND010000080.1 GCA_030612835.1 Candidatus Methanophagales archaeon
CCGAGCCGCGTAGGACATCAGGCTACAATATGGGCCTCTCGTATATACTTCCAAATACAGAATATGAACTAAAGGATGGTGAGTTTATTGTTTGCCTATTAAGAAGCAGTATTATTAGTGAATATTATCTACCCTTAAGGAAATCCTTAATAGTTGGGGGAGAATTTTCGTTAAAATCGGGCGAAGATGGCTGCCTATTATTTGTGTGCAAGGATGAAGGTGACAACAACAAATATTTGGATGTGATTTCTGGACCAAAAATTGAATGGTCCGAATACGATACCAATATGTATAGAACGATACCGCAAATTCACGTTGATGACTACAGGATAAATCTTTGGTACTTAGGGCCCAATAAACGAGGCGGGATACATAATCATGTCAATGAACCTATACCTTTTATTGAATTTCATACTCAGCTTAGAGGAAATGGGTGGATGGTAAAGTATGAAGATCAACAAGGCAACAAAGAATCGGAGAGAATAGAGATGGTAAGAGGTTATACCCATGATTTGTTTTGCGAGATTAGGAATGGAAAAGTTGTATATCCATGGCATGAGTATATTGCAGGGGAAAAAGGAAGCTTATTTGTGGTATTTGAGGATACGAGAGTCTATTAAAAATGAAAAGAACTCCCAATTGGCTAACAACAGCGCCTAACAGAGCGTATCTGGCTTCGGTGCTTCGTACCTTCGCCCAAATCCAGCTTATCTGCTGGACTTCAGATACGCGCGGAACGTTATCTGAAATGTGCCTAAGGAAAAGGTGGTGACATAATGATAAAAGTTTATGTGGATACCTCGGTATTTGGAGGATGTTTTGATGCAGAGTTCGATGAATGGTCTAACAAACTAATAGAAGAGTTCAAATTGGGTTTTAAAGTCCTTTTAATCTCAGATTTGACATTTAAGGAGCTGGAGGGGGCACCAGCGGATGTCAAGAACTTAGTTGGGGAAATACCAGGAGAACACAAAGAATATGTCATTTTGAATGACGAGGCAAGAGATTTAGCACGCCATTATATTGAGGAGAGTGTCGTAAGCGAGGGATATTTGGTAGATGCTCAGCACATCGCTATAGCCACAGTTAACAGGGTTGATGTTTTAGTGAGTTGGAACTTCAGACATATAGTGAATCTAACCAAGATAAAACTTTATAATTCTGTAAACCTTAAATATGGGTATTCACTATTAGAAATAAGGAGTCCAAGGGAGGTGCTCTATGAAAGATAAAAAATTTGATGCAGTAAGGATGATGAGAGAGATTCGGGATAAGTTGAGTAAAAGATATAGTGAAGACCCAGAGGCGGAGAAAAGAGATTTGCTGGATATAAGGAAAAAATATGGGATAAAAGAGTAAAAATGAGAAGCAGCACTTCCGATAACAGAGCTTATCTGGCTTCGTGCCTTCAGCATTTCGCCCAAATTCCCCTTCGGGGAACTTCAGATTTGCTCGTGACGTTATACGACATTGTTCATTGAAAAATGCAATTGCATAAATGCAAAAAGGATCAAGAATTTCAAAAAGGGCTTTTGAACAACAATGAAAAAAGGGATATGGGCACGGACTTTACAGGAACATGGCATATCTATGAAATGGAAGCATGGGATGAGGACTATTTTAACATGGAAGTGCAGGCTTATATCAGGATAGATCCGAACAATCTCGGAGTTTTCCAATTCGGTTTAGTTTCAGGTGGTATAGATGGAAAACTTGTCGATTCTGCAGATGGAGAAAGATTTGAATTATTTCAAAGCTGTGAATGTATATAACTCATAATGACAGTGAAGTTCAAAGTTGCGAGTAGGACAGAGAAGTGCAAGAATTGCGGGTTCTGTGATGCTTTGCTCATGGTTGCATTTTAAGATGTCCCACCTGCCAGAACTGGGCTATTGCTTATTCTGCGGCTGAAGATCCGCTATCACCAGTAGAAGCTGCGAGGATAATGAGCTATGAAAGGGGAAGGTATGGCGTGGATAGAATGGCAATATCTGGTGGTGAATCCACTCTGAACAGGAGATGGCTTTTAGGATTCTTGAGGGATTTGAAGAATTTGAATCGCGATGAAAGAGCGAGAATTCATGTTGATACAAATGCGGCTGTGCTAACTCCTGGTTACATAGATGAGCTCGTTATCGCCGGCACTACGGATGTAGGGGCTGATGTAAAAGCGTTGGAACTTGATTACAAAAGTTTTAATCGGATTCTATGAAAAACCTTTTATCTTCGACTTACCAGGCGGTAAAAGACTCAATATCTTCTCTTGCATTACTATTTGCTTAACCTCCTCTTTGTTTTCCGCGCGGTCAACAAAGAATTTCATAATCTCCTTTGAAAGCGCATTTTTATCCGTATCGTCGCCCGGCTCGAGCTCTACGAAAATATCTAACTTGTCCTTTTGTGAACAAGGGCATGCAACCAGCCGATGTTTTTCGATACCGATACACAGTCCTAATGCAGCCTTAAAATACTTCCTCTTCCCTCGTACCATAAAACTTCCTTTCTTTATATACTCGCCAGAAGGCGGTGTCTTACTCACCTGCTCGCCCACAACGCAATAACATTCACCCTCATAGAACCCATATTTCCATAGATTGGAATATGAAGCGGCAAATTGCGCTATTTCCTTTAGCCCTGACTCGGATATTTCTTTACCGCCCGCTTTCGCTATTACCACCGGTGCACCCTCCGCCTGCGTATGGAAGAAAAGGTCATTGGGTTCCATATACTTCTTCGCCAGTATCTCATTGGTAGTTGCGTCTTTCCCACCAACCACAAGAAAACCATCTGAAGTCTCAAACCATCTAAACTTCTCATACCATTCCTCTTTCTCAGTCCGCACTTCTTTTTTCGTTGGTATCAACTCCTCTTCTATACGTACTTCCTTCTCCTTCTCTGTCCTTATCTTCTCCCTCGTCGTCTCTATCGCAGGCTCGACCCCTTCTCTCTTCTTCCTGAATACCTTCGCCTTATCATAATACGCACCCGCATTCTTATGCAAAGAAACAGAAGTATCAATCTCAAGCGAGATGTCAGTGTCTGGTAGTGTTAGTGTAACAACCTTCCTTTTTTTATCTGGCTCCTGTAGCATCTCCTCTAGCTCGAGATAGTGGGCGTAGATCATCTCGCCCTTTTTTGTGCTTTCTGCCTCTTTTAGTTCGAATTTATGGAGTGCCTCAAGCTGCTCATTCAAAATCCGCTCATATTTGCCTATTACCGTATCGTGCTCAGACTTTGCTTGCTCTTCTACTACTTCTGCTATTTTCGTGCTGAAGTACTCGTCTGCAGCATCATTAAGAGACGGGAAAAACTGCTTCTCCTTGTTCTCATAGCTGCTTAACTCAAACGGGACAAAATCGATCTTATCTTCTCCTTCTATCACTATGTGCGCTTTCAGCTTGGATTGGTCATTTGTTATTATCGGCTCGAAGATGGTGTGTATAGTCTCATGAATAGCGTTTATTTCCGTTGCTGTGAGTTCCTCAGCCCGCCTCCTTCTGTCTATTCCCGCCTTCGCACACACTTCTTCCGCGTATAGACCACCGAAACTCAGCTCTGAAGCAAGAACACTGGCTATATCTTTATCCCGCTTGCAGAGAGTCATCAAATCGGATTCGCTCATTGTCAATGGATTTACTCTTGAAGGCGGGCGCTCATACTTCTCGCCCACTTTTATCTTCCTTGACGCAAAGCTCTTTCTTCTTAATGGCAACAAGATAGTCCCATCTTCGTCAACGACCACAATGTTACCCCTTGGAAGCATTTCCACTATCAAGCGGAGCTTTTTATCCCACCGCTCTATCGTTATCTCCACTATCCTATCGAAGTCAAGTTGCCGTATTTGGGCGATTCTGGCACCACTGAGATGCTTCCTGAGGTACATTGCGAAGTTAGACGGCATTCTCGGCGAAGCCCTCTTATATTTAGTGAGATGTATTCTCTTCCCCGCTTCGATTATCAAATCAAGTGAGCCCTTATGATGCAATTTTAGCCTTATCTCTTCTCTACCCGGTTGATATGCTTTCACGAGTCGTGCACCTAATAGCTCTTGTAATTCAATAACGATGGCCGCTATGTCCACACTGCTCATTGATTCTTTCATTAAATATACGTTCCCAAAAGAGAAAATGGTTTAAAACAAAACCAAGCAAGAAGTGGTATTATGCGAACATCTCACCAGGCACCTTAGGACCGGTATAAACCCTATGCGCGTCACCCATAATCTTCTTTATTGCTTGCTCAAAGTCTTCCATAGCTATTGCTTTCTTATCCCATTTTACAGCAAGCATGCCTGCTTCGATAGATATTGCCCTTATATCCGCGCCAGTGGCATTTTCTGTAAGGCCTGCCAAAATATCTATAGCTACGTCCTTCTTTAACTTCATCTTAGCTGTATGGATCTGGAATATCTCCTTCCTTCCTTCCCTATCAGGTTTAGGTATCTCTATGATACGGTCAAATCGTCCAGGGCGAAGCAAAGCAGAGTCGAGAATATCCGGTCTATTTGTTGCTCCTATTATTCGCACATCACCTCTCTGATCGAAACCGTCTATCTCAGCTAAAAGTTGCATCATCGTGCGCTGCACTTCACGATCTCCAGTCGTGCCATCTTCCAGTCTCCGAGCCGCTATCGCATCTATCTCATCAATAAACACTATGGATGGCGCTTTCTCCTCTGCTAACGCAAAAAGCTCCCGTACCATTCTTGCACCTTCCCCTATGTATTTCTGCACTAATTCTGAACCAACGACCCGTATAAACGTGGCGGCGGTGCGATTTGCCGCGGATTTCGCAAGCAATGTTTTCCCGGTGCCCGGCGCACCAACCAGGAGAACCCCCTTTGGTGGTTCCACACCTATACGTTCAAACATCTTTGGGTTTGTCAGTGGTAGCTCTACCACTTCCCTTATCTCCTCTATCTGCTTATTCAACCCGCCTATTATCTCATAGCCCACATCTGGTGATTCTATTACTTCCATACCATACACCGCAGGGTCTTTTGCAGATGGGAGCACACTAACTACCGCTAGCGATTGTTGATTCATGCCTACCTGAGCGCCCGGAACCACTTCTTTTGTGTCTATAAACTGCGAGTAATTTACAACGAATTTAGGGCCTGTGCTGCTCTTTACTAACACCCTTTTATTGTCTATTACTTCTATGACAGTGCCTATAATAAGCGGTGATGCACGCAACTTTTCCAGTTCTGATCTTAACTTCCTTACCTCGCGCTCATATTGCATCCGCATCGCTTCGTAATCTCTTCCCCCATCCTCTATCTGCGCTAGTTGCCCTTTCAGTCCATAGTTCACTTCCTCTAACTGCTTTATCCGGTCCAGGAGGAATCGCGAATATTCATCACCCGCTGGTGCACTGCCACTGCTTGCTTTCATTTTACCACTATTAGTTACTTCTTCTCTTTGTATTATATACTTGACATAAAATGACAGAGTGTGAAGTGTGTGGTGCGGAAATAAAAGGTGCGGCACAATACGTGGTAATAGGCGACTCAAAGCTGCGGGTATGCAAAGCGTGTGCACACTATGGTACCGTTGTAGTGGAAAATAAGAACGTAAGGGCTGGGCCGGTTGCACATGCAAAGGCTAATAGCCGCTTATATGGGCAGATGGACCATGATCTGGAAGTGGAAGTAGAGGAGGATTACGGAAGAAAGCTAAAAGAAGCGCGGGAAAAAGCAGGGCTAAAACAGGCGGAACTCGCAAATCGAATAAATGAAAAGCAATCGTTACTGCGGAAGATAGAAAACGAGGAGATAGTACCAAGTGACGACGTAATGCGGAAAATAAAGCGTGTTCTTAATCTTTGACTCTCTATTGCTCGGATAGCGGTCTTAACAGGCTGAGGAGGATCATGCTTACAATCATGCATATTGCCAATGCGGATATGAACGACCCAAATCCGCCTATTAATTCAAAACCATCATAATATATCATGAGCTTCACACCGCTGATAATTGCAACGAGTGTGAAAGTTGCGCAGATAGCGAGAAATAGACCTTTAATAAGTGATTTTAAATTATCTTTCTCTTTACTCTTCTCTTTACCTCGCGATTCGTAAAACACAACGAAGATAATGAAATTAATGGCGAAAATCAACAAAAGGTAAGGTCCCGGAATGGGATTTCCTTCCTTTGAGAAGAAGATCAAGCCAAAAGCTATGTAAAGCATAAGAAAAGCAAGTGCAGTTGATAGAATAAGCGTTTTCTGGTATCTCTTATATTCACTCCCTTTTATTTTTGCTTTTATGCTCATCTTTGTATCATTATAAAAAGAGAAGGTATAAAGAAAGCTTGTGTTTGTGGAAATCTGTTTAATCCTGTGGTTAGCGAAACAATTACAAACCCGGCTAAACTATGGTTGAATCAAACAGCAAATCGTCGTATTTTAGTACTTCCTGCCATACCGCTTTGCATTCACAATCGGCCTGGCGTTCTAACACATGCAAATCCTGTGTTATATTGAATTCCTTCACGGTTTCTTTTATCTCATGGTCGCACTTACCACAGTTATGCGGTCCTCTTTTATGTCCCGCGCCCACAGGATCGGACGTCACAGTGATATCCTTTCTCTTTATCGCCTTTATCGCCTCTACGGCACTCCATAGCCACGGAGGTCTATAATACCCCCTTTTCCATAAATTCTCTAAAACCGTGTATTTTTGAACATTACAGAGGTTCAACGAGATTGTAGAACTGTACGGTGCGACGAGTTCAGCGGAACTTATAACGTCTCTTATTGCCTTCTTCTCGGATACAAACGGTGGTTTAAGCAGAAGATAGGTCTTTACTGTCGCACCGCATTCCATCACGATCTTCGACGCTGCTCTATAATCGTTGAACGAGAAACCTTTGTTTATGTACTTCACCCTGATGAAATCATCTGCCGTTTCTAACCCAATAGCAAGCTCGAGATGCGCAACGCCGTTCAAATCCGCGATTTTTGCCGCGGTTACAAACTCGGGTCTCGTCTCCACTATTAGCTTCTTTATCCTCTTTCTCTTTCTCACTATCGCCGCTATCTCTCTTCTTGTCTCGCTCGGGATCTCTCGCTCGTCTAGGAAGCTGCCGGAAGTGAATATTTTAAGCATAAACTCTTCTTCGGGACTGTTTCTTAATGAATGTTCCAGTTGTGCTATGATGTCCGCAGGTGAAACGTCTGCGGATTCTTGCCAGAAGCCACACATCGTACATTTCCGCCAATAGCAGCCTGCTGTTCTCAGTATGACTGTCAAAGCGGGTATCGATTTCTGCTCCTCTTTGAAGAAGTCGTAATCGAGCCATGAAGATACTGGTTCCTTTGGCGAGTTCTTAGCCATATTGGTAGCTGATAAAGGACGGGATTTAACCATTTTTATTACGTAGTCAAGTCCCCCTTTTTATTAACTCCTCCAATTTCAAAAGAATTTCGTTGTTTAATAATCCTGGGTCCTCCGTGCCATCCAATTTTATCCAATTCGATGACGGAAACTGTTCTTTTATTAAACGCTCGTAAACATTTACAACTTTTGTGAGAAACTCGGTATTTCCTTCGAATCTATCAACAATACCTTTTTGTTTACTTTTCCTGCGGTACGCAATCTCAAGTGGTATCTCAATATAGAAAATAACAGAGGGTAGTGGTAATTGTATCAACTTTGTTACCGCTTTTGCCACTTCATAATCGAAATTATTTGCTGATTGATATGCAATAGTGGATAAAAAATATCTGTCCATAATTACCATATGCCCTTTCCGTAGCTTCTGTGTCACCTCTTCTTTGTTTTTTACTATGTCTATCAGATATAACAAGAACTGTTCGTCACTACTTAAATTCAGTTTTGCCTCAAGAAAACCCTTTATCCGTTTGCCATATTCCGAGTCGTAATCAGGATATGAGAAATCAGCAACTTTAAATCCCTTTTTTAGTAACTCTTTCTTAAGTAGTTTTGATTGTGTCCTCTTACCAGAACCATCGATTCCTTCAAAATTAATTAACATTCTTTTCTCTCCTTTATCCTAATTTCACCACTAAGATATATTATTTCTTTGATAATGCGTTCGGTACCTTTTTCTTTTTATGCGTGGTCGACTTCAATAACCATTTTTAAGCTCTCGCCGCAATCTTATAACCTGAGTGCCCATCTCAATCACATCTCTCTTCAAATCAACTTTTGTGTTACGACCCGACCGCCACCTCACGGGGAACTCTTTTATTGTATATCCTCGCCTTTGAGCCCGTACAAGCAGTTCGGTATCCCAGAACCAGTGATTATCCCTCACGTCATCAAGAATATCGAATAGCGGCCCTCTTCTGAACGCTTTAAATCCGCATTGATGATCTTTTATATACGATTTCAATAAAAACCGTGTTAATGCGTTAAATGTTTTACTCGCAATTAATCGTGTAAAAGACCGCTTCACATCGCTTTCTTTTAACATTCTCGAGCCCGTTGAAAAGTCATACCCCTCATATTTTATTGCGTTTATTAGTTCTTCAAGGTGTTTTAAGTCGGTTGCGAGGTCAACATCAACATATGCGAGTATTTCCCCTTCCGATAACCCAAATGCATGATTTAACGCTTTTCCACGTCCTAAACGATCGTTACTATGCAAGTGCTTTATGTAAGGGTACTCAATTGCGAGCGATTCTGCTATTTTATTCGTTCCATCAGTTGAGCCATCTTCTGCAATGACGATCTCAAATGCATGAGTTATTTTTTGTAAAGCATCAGCTACTTGCAGCACTGACTCACGTAACCCTTCCGCTTCGTTGTATGCTGGGAGTACGAGTGAGACTTGAGCCATAATCTTCCCCTTTAAATAATATCTTATGTTCTTAGAATCTAAGTTATATTAGGTGTGTATAAAGATGCTGGTAAAAGTATCATCAAAAGGTTTGATAACGCTTCCGAAACAGATAAGAGAGCAATTTGGGATTGTTAAAGGTGATTATCTGACAGTATCAGCAGAGGGCGGCAAAATCGTTTTCCGGAAGGTGAAAATGGAGATAAATTGGGAGGATTCAGATGATGTCTGGCAAGGATGTGGTGCGAAACTGCTTGCAGATGATTGAAATAGGACAAGGCGAGATTGTCTCATATAGACTTCTCCACAACACAACAACTTATTCAAACATCCACCTTCCGCTCATACGTCTGAACGAGCATCCCCTTACTCTGCTCCCATGGTTCTCCCGTCTTGTAAAAATTGAACCGGCTCATAGCTCGCTCACAGGGTTCATTTCCCGCTAAGATATTTACGTAATTCACTGCACTCTTATTCTCTTTGGCGAATTCATAGAACTGCTCATACATTGCAGAAGCGACACCTTGAGCACTGTATTCCGGATGAACCGCCTGTTGCTCGCCGAAACACCCTCTGTCCGTTATAGACGCTTTATACACGCCCACTAATTTGCCTTCTATACGAACACCGAAGAAATAATGACCTGAATCCATTTCGCTCTTTATTTCCGCCTCACTCATCGCCCGCTTCTCGCGCCATTCCTTCGGATATTCATATGCCTTAGGCCATACTTCCTTGTAGAGCGTGGAGATGTCCTTGGCATCCTCTTCCCCCAGCTTTATTGCCCTGCGTTTCTCGCCGGTATAATCATCCTCTGTGACACAGATGCTCATCTTCCTGGATTATAGATGTACCTATAACTTTAAATTTAAATTTAAATTTAACTTTGTTTTTTATTTCTCCATGAACCTTTTCTGCAACACAATCACTTCACTACTATCCTTTGCTTTAGAATATGAAAGCAGCATTTCCTCGTTTAATCTCAGAAATTCGTCCCCCCACTTAAACAGCCCCAAAATATGTTGACATTGCTCTTGCTCACCGAGAATAAATAGGGCAGCGGCAAACGCCTCTGCGGAGTTCAAGAAAAAGGGTTTGCCATAGTTTATAGGATTTGCAGCTATTAGATACGGAAAAGCACGCTTCTTCCTCTTTATCTGTCTCAGAGTATCCACAAAAGCGTCTATTTTAGACCACGAGCAATCGAAAACAGTTATGCTACGCGCACTATCTGCAGGCGAGAGCGCCTTCTCCGCAATAGGCACCAGCAGGATGGTATTATACGGTATTCTCTGTATCGTTTTGACTGATTTTATCAAGCCAGCATGTGCTAATCTCTTCGCTGTGCACTTCTTCGGATCGCACTGCCCTGCCTCGTATGCGTACAGTTGCATCATACTTAAATGTTTTTGCATGTAAAAAAAAAGTTAGAACAACAGCGGTATTTTTTCCGTTAACGCTTGCAATAGCTGCTCTGACCGGAACGGTGGCACAATAACCTCTTTTAAGGGCTTTATCAACTCTACAATTCTGGCAGTTCTGATCTCTTCCTGCGAATATGTTTGTGTTACGAGTTGAACCGCGGCCAGGTACTTCTTAGGTTCGTATACCTGCATCTGCCCGGGCTTGACACCGATAACAATATCTAAATCATTTAGACCGTTCCAGGGCAAAGCTATGTCACTATAACTCTCTATGACCACATATTCATGCTGCGCCAGCATCCTCTTATACGCTAACTCAACTGCGTAGCTATAATATTTCTCGGTTATCGTATTTAACGTTTTTAAATCACGGACCTGGTAAATGGTGGATGCATTAGCACGTATATTTCTAAAATCCACATTGTTATAATCGGCAGATAGAGCTTCGTTCTCAACCACCAGATTCTTCACTCCGTCCTTATACCAAAGCGTGACGCGATCGAGTATGAAATACGGGATTTGTGAACTCGGATTGATGTGAGAGGGCTCTGCCCATAACCTGTGGATGGGGTTGATAAATTCTTCTATCTGTGTCGTTGATACCGAACTGTAAGCGGAAGCGGAAGCGGAACTTAAACGTTTCGCATCCTTCCCATAGAGCCGCCCTTGGGTCAAAGCTTCATGCACCACGTCATAGTCGTACCACACGCTGTTGCCAGCTCTTGGCTTGAAGCCACTGGCATTAATCCCCTCTTCTCTTAAGTAAGCCAGTAACGCCAGTGCAAAACTAGTCTTCCCCGCATCCTTCTCTTTCAACCCTACAATCAAAGCCTTGTAGTTATCGTAATGCGTACCGCTGATTTCTCGCTCATTATCTCTTTGTTCCTTTGTTTCTTCCATCGTTAATTGATAGCTGTTTTTTATTGGCAATAAACGAATGATACTTTTGTGGTCGCCTGCAAAACACATACATTACGTTGTCTACCTACAAGTATTTAGGTAGTGGACACTGCCAAATTTCCAGTAATCCCGGAGGAGTTCAATTACTCCCCCATTAAGTAATTGCCTCTTCATACATGGATTCTGTTAAATTAAATATCCTCTCCCAATCATACCTACTTGCATTCTCTATACAGCTCCCCGCCATATCCGCCCCTTCATCCAGCCCCCGGAGTATATTCTCCGCAGCGTCCGTCTCTGAAAGTTCACATATAAAGCCATTTTTATCGTGCTCTATAAAATCGCATACCGCATTCATTTTATGATTTACTGTGATAAC
>JAUWND010000114.1 GCA_030612835.1 Candidatus Methanophagales archaeon
GGGAGAAAAAGATTAAAAGGGTAAGAGGAGTGGAACAAACGAACAAGATAACTTTTGAGCAGTATGTAAGGCTGGCTTTGAGTCATGCGAGATTTTCTCGGAATGAAGATGCGTCCTGGACGGTAGAAGTGCCTGTGCTTCCCGGATGCATCACCTGGGGTATAACAAGAATAGAGGTTGTGGAGATGGCGAAGGATGCAATAGAAGCATGGATAATTACAGCGCTTCGCTTCGGCGATGAAATCCCGGTGATTGACGGTTGTTACCTGCAATATGCGATTGATGAAATAGAAGATGTCGAGACTACACCCCGAGAAATCGAAGGAAGTTATTCGGAAACTGCGGGAAGCAGGGTTTGAAGGTCCTTTCGGCGGCTGGAAGCATGTGACGATGCGACATCCTGATAGTAGGAAGAAGATACCAATTCCTGCCCACGGAGGGATGGACATACCTATTGGAACTTTGAGGGCGATCCTGCGAGAGGCAGAAATTTCTCCGGTGGAATGGGAAAAGCTTTAAGAATTGTTTTTACCAACTTTATATTTTTCTTTATAAAATAAAATTAAAGACTAAAAATAGGAGATCAGAAATGACAAAACGAATAATCCCCTGCCTTGATACAACATTTGATGAGCAGGGAAAGGCGGTTGTAGTGAAAGGAATAGAATTTGAGCAACTCAAATATGCCGGTGACCCGGTCGAACTAGCAAAGCGATACGATGCGCAGGGTGCGGATGAACTAGTTTTTCTCGATATTTCCGCGTCCGTCGAGAGAAGAGACACAATGGTCTCAATGGTAAAGAAGATAGCAGAGCAAGTATCCATCCCGTTATGTGTGGGCGGCGGGATAAAGAGCATAGCGGATTTTGAAAAGGTGTTTGATGCTGGCGCTGACAAGATAGGCGCGAATACCGCAGCGGTAAAGAACCCAGAGCTAATAAAAGAAGCAGCAGATATGTTTGGCAATCGTATCGTAGTTGCAATTGACTGCAAGCGGAAGTTTGAGGATGCAGAAGGCAAAACGCAGGTGCAATTAGAAGATGGAACGAGTGCCTGGTATGACGTCGTAATTTACGGTGGGCGCGAGTACACAGGAATTGATGCGATAAAGTGGGCAAAAGAGGTGCAGACGCTCGGTGCTGCGGAGATATTGCTGACTTCTAAGGATAGAGATGGTACGACAGACGGCTATGACATACCCATAACAAAAGCAATTGCTGAAGCGGTGGACATACCTGTAATTGCGTCCGGTGGTGTAGGGAGTTTAGAGCACATTTACGAGGGTTTTGTTAATGGCGCGGCGGATGCATGCCTGGCCGCGAGTATTTTCCATTACGGGACGTATACGGTTGGCGAGATAAAGGATTATCTAAAGGAAAAGGGGCTGACTCTATGAGTTCAAGTCCCTATTCCTGTGTTAGTATGTTCTAAACGGAGTGATAGATAGGATCAATCATGGAAACGATAAATATTGCGTTGGTTGGCTATGGGAACGTGGGTAGAGGAGTCGAAGAGGCACTAAAACTAAAACTAAAACTAAATGCCGATACAGAGTTAGTAGCGGTGTTAACCAGAAGACCGGAACAAGTAAGAAAAGAGCTAAAAGATGTACCTGTATTTCACATCGATGAAAAAACAGGAGATATTCAAGTAGATGTAGCGATACTCTGCGGCGGCTCAAAGGAAGACATCCCGGTTCAGGGTCCAAAGTTTGCCGAGAGATTCAATACGGTTGACAGTTTTGATACGCATGCAGATATCCAGAGCTATTACCAGAAGATGGATTCAATCGTAAAAGAGTATGGACATGTCCATGTAATTTCTGCAGGTTGGGATCCCGGGATTTTCTCTCTAATGAGGGTCTTAGGTGACGCATTTCTGCCACAAAACAAACAGTACACCTTTTGGGGTAGAGGAGTTAGCCAGGGGCATTCCGACGCGGCAAGAAAAGTTGTGGGTGTTCTGGACGCCAGAGCGTACACTATTCCAATAGAGCAAGCGGTACAACGTGTAAGAACCGGCGAAACACCAGAGTTTACCAAAAGAGAGATGCACAAACGCCTGGTTTATGTGGTTGCAGAAGAAGGAGCCGATATAGAGCGAATAAGAATGGATATAGCTACCATGCCTCATTATTATGATGAATATGATACAAAAGTATTGTTCATCAGCAAAGAGGATATGCGGAAAAATCATTCTAAACTGCCTCATGGCGGTTTTGTACTTACTTCTGGCGTGACCGGCGAGGGCAATAAGCAAATACTCGAGTACCGGTGTCAATTGGAGAGCAACCCCGGATTCACAGCAAATGTTTTGGTCGCTTGCGCAAGAGCAGCATTTCGACTCTGCAAAGAGGGACGCAAGGGTGCTTTTACCATGCTCGATATTCCGCCAGGATATTTGAGCCCTCATTCCGCGGAGATACTGAGAAAGAGCTTTATGTAGCTGAAAAGATTATATAGTGGGATACTATTCTATATTTATGGACGCCGTTGATTTTAACCCGTGGTGGGAAACTGGAGCGATTGATAGCGAGACGCTATCAATGAAGAGTAGGGACCTATACCCAAAACTTAAGGAAACTTTAGAAGAACGCTTTGTCGAGATAATCATTGGTTTGAGAAGAGTAAGAAAAACGGTGCTCATGCATCAGCTTATTGGCCATCTACTGAATAGTGGAATATATGCAAAACGCTTTAAACTATTTAGAGCTATCCTTTCTGATAAAACGAGTTAGCAAATAGAAATAGTGCCGGTAACCAAGTTTTTTATTGGTGCAAAAAATAATGATTATTTAAGCAAATCACTGATGAGCATCCTCGTTTAACAAAGGATGGGGTTTATGCCGCACTTGCTTTCGCATCAGAGGCATTGCGAGCGGATGTCGTGTACCCTACATAAGGGGAAAAATTTCATATTGTGAATCTCAAGAAAGCATAAAATCCAACTAAAATTGATTATTGTTAGACACAGATTAACACTGATTAACGCAGAAGAAATAAAATACGTGTAAATCTGCGTCCTAAACTAAACTAAACTAAACTAAACTAAACTAAACTAAACTAAACTAAATACGAAGTTATACTTTATATACAACAAGAAAATGCCAAAGGATAAAAACATCAAACGGGTGCTGGTAATAGGCTCTGGTCCTATCATCATTGGTCAGGCATGTGAATTTGATTATTCTGGTACGCAAGCGTGCAAAGCGTTAAAAGAGGAAGGTTATGAGGTAGTTTTGGTGAATTCCAATCCCGCTACCATTATGACCGATCCGGAAATGGCTGACCGGACGTACATCGAACCGCTTACCCTGTCGAACGTGGAGAAGATAATAGCAAAGGAGCGCCCTGATGCTTTGCTGCCCAACCTTGGCGGTCAGACCGGGCTGAATCTCTCTGCGGAACTCAGTAAAAAGGGGATACTAGCCAAATACGGTGTTAGGATGATAGGTGTAGAAGCGGATGCAATAGAACGCGGTGAAGATCGTATCGCATTCAAAGAGACCATGGCAAAACTGGATATTCAAATGCCAGAGAGCGCACCCGCTTATTCTGTCGAGGAAGCGGAGAAGATAGCACAGGAATTGGGTTATCCGATAGTCATCAGACCCGCATACACCATGGGTGGCACCGGCGGCGGGATTGTATATAACGTAGAAGAATTGAAGACTATTGTCACCCGGGGTATCTCGGCAAGCTTAATAGGACAGGTGCTCGTAGAGGAATCGGTTTTAGGCTGGGAAGAGCTTGAACTCGAGGTGATACGGGATAAAAAAGGAAGTAAGATTACTGTTTGTTTTATTGAAAATGTAGATCCCATGGGCGTGCATACGGGCGATAGTTTTTGTGTAGCGCCGATGCTAACGGTAAAGAAAGCGCTGCAGAATAAGTTACAGGAACTCTCTTACAGGATTGTTGATGCCATTGGTGTGTTAGGAGGAACAAACGTACAATTTGCGCATAACCCGGAAGATGGCAGAGTGGTGGTTATTGAAATCAACCCACGCACTTCGCGATCCTCAGCATTAGCATCAAAAGCTACCGGTTTCCCTATCGCGCGTATATCAGCGAAACTCGCTACTGGTATAACCCTTGATGAACTCCCCTACTGGAAAGAAGGCACACTTGATAAATATACTCCTAGTGGCGATTATGTAGTCGTTAAATTCGCAAGATGGGCATTTGAGAAGTTCCCACAGACGCAAGACGTACTGGGGACGCAGATGAAAGCCGTGGGTGAGGTTATGAGCATCGGTAAGAATTTCAAGGAGGCATTCCAAAAGGCTATTCGCTCTCTGGAGACCAAGAGATACGGTATTGGCGGCGTAAATGATTTTGCAGCGCTTTCTCTTCCTGAACTCAAGACGAAATTAGCATATCCTTCAAGTGAGCGCATTTTCTTGATCTATGAAGCATTACGCAAAGGTATGTCGGTTGAGGAACTTTATCAGCTCACTAAAATCGGTAGATGGTTTATCAGGCAGATGCAAGAGCTGGTAGAATTCGAGGAAGAGCTAAAGAAGTTCTACGGTAAGGACCTGCCAGATGACACGCTCAAAAGTGCAAAGGAGAACGGATTCTCGGACAGATACATCGCGCAACTGCTGGGCAAGACAGAACAGCAGATACGCACACAGCGTCTCAATGCAGGGAAGAAGGAAGCATATGCGCCTGTGCCGGTAAGCGGTGCTGATGCCGCCTACTATTACTCAACCTCCAATGCTGACGATTCGGTTACTGTCTCGCCCAAACGCAAGGTAATGATTTTAGGCGGTGGTCCTAACCGCATAGGCCAGGGCATAGAGTTTGATTATACCTGCGTTCATGCTGCGTTCGCATTACGAGAAGAGGGGTGTGAGTCGGTAATGGTCAATTGCAACCCCGAAACGGTATCCACAGATTACGACACTTCCGACAAACTTTATTTCGAGCCTCTAACTGTAGAGGACGTATTAAGCATTTACGATAAGGAAAAGCCAGAGGGTGTAATCGTGCAGTTTGGCGGGCAAACACCACTTAATATAGCAAGAGAGCTTTATGAAGCGGGCGTGAAGATTCTGGGCACGAGTCCTGATAGCATTCATTTGGCTGAGGACCGGGAGCTATTCAAGGCAGTGATAACAAAGCTCGGTATTCCACAGCCGGAAAGCGGCACCGCGCGGTCAGTAGAAGAGGCGCTTGTGGTTGGCCGGGAAATAGGATTCCCTTTGATGGTACGACCTTCTTTTGTGCTTGGTGGACGGGGCATGGAGATAGTGTATGACGAGAAGATGCTCCTGGATTATGCAAAAACTGCAGTCGACGTTAGTCCCGAATATCCGATGTTAATAGATAAATTCCTGGAGCAAGCTATCGAGACAGAGGTGGATGCCATCGCAGATGGCGAGGATGTGTATATTGCCGCAGTAATGGAACATATAGAGCTTGCAGGGGTACACTCAGGAGATAGCGCATGTGTAATTCCTCCGCGTAATATTACAAAACGGAATCTTGCGGAAATAGAGGACTATACAAAGAAAATCGCCGATGCGCTCCAGATCGTTGGACTCATGAATATCCAATACGCAATAGCCGAAGGGAAGGTCTATATCCTGGAAGCAAATCCACGCGCTTCTCGTACCGTTCCGTTAGTGAGTAAGGTTACTGGCGTTCCGGTAGCTAAAGTAACAACGAAGGTGCTGTTAGGTAAGAAGTTGATAGACCTGCTCAAGGAGGTTATGGTTAAAAAGGAAATACCTTATTTTGGTGTGAAGGAAGCTGTGTTCCCTTTCAATATGTTTCATGATGTTGATCCTGTGCTGGGACCTGAGATGAAGAGTACGGGAGAAGTGATGGGCATTGCACCCTCTTTTGGGTTGGCGTTTTACAAAGCGCAGGAAGCGGCGGGTATGAAATTACCCTCAGAAGGAACAGTGCTGATTTCTGTTACTGATAACGACAGAAAGGATATTCTTGAGGTAGCAACGGGACTTAAAGAATTAGGGTTCCGGATACTTGCAACAAGAGGTACGAAGACGTTTTTGGATAAGAATGGTGTAGAATCAGATTTGGCGCTAAAACTGCACGAAGGTCGCCCTAATATAACTGACGAAATCCATAATGGTCAGATACAGATGGTAATCAATACGCCGACAGGTAGGAGAGGTAAATATGCCGATAGCTATATCCGTAAAGCTGCTATCCAGCACAAAATACCGTATATTACTACTACCGCTGCTGCTATGGCAACGGTCGCTGGAATAGAGATGGTGAAGTCCCGAGATATAATGGTGAAGTCTCTCCAAGAATATCATGGCGAACATTAGAAACAGAAACCTTTATAGCGGGCATTCTCTCGGAGTCAGACAGTTTCGGAAATTACAGAACCAGCAAGCACTTGAAAGAGGGCATAACCTGCACAAAGCAAGACCTCATTCGAGCCAAAAAGAAAGTTTTACCAAAGAAATAAGAATCATACTTTATATATATCAAAACAAAATTAATGCTATTATACAACCGACAAATGAGTAAATCGGAAGAGATAACAGGGATTGCAATATTGTGCGTATTACTGCTGGTGCCAATAGCGGGCGCGAGTTATTCGTTTGACGGCGTGCCGTATACGGACAAGCTGGATTTAGTTGCTCATGGCACACTCAAAGGCGGCGTATATGTAGGTGAGAGCCAGAAGCTTGACTTCCCACCGTGCACAAGAACGTTTAACGTGCTGGGCGATGTCAAGTGGGCGAGGCTATACGTTGGCGTTTGGGGTGGCACCGAGCGATACGAAGGCTGGGTACACACAACATTTAACGGACACGAGTTCGGTAAAACATACCTGCGCGGTGAGAATGATGATAACCCAAATGTATATTGCACTGGTCACGGCGTCTATTGGGTCTATTACGACGTTACCGATGAAGCATTATCAGGACTTAATACCGCCATTGCGAACACCAGTAGGGGTGAGCGCGGGAATAAACTCGATGGCCGGGTGTATAGTATCATTCTTGCAGCAGTCTACGAGGACACGAATGCGCCTTATATTACATACTGGATAGCAGACGGTAATGTAAACCTGCACGGTCTTGGCTGGGCAGGAGCGCTACCGACAGTAAATAATATCGCTTCGGTAACGTTTGAAGGTGTGATCGACCCTGCGAATGTAGCGAATGCAGATCTCACAGTAGTATACCTTGCCGGTAATCCAGGCGAACCCGACTATTTGGAGTTTAATGGCCATGGTGTAGGTGGTAATGACGTGGCTAACTGCGGTGACGGCGAAACTTATGGGATTGACCTCAAGACATTCAATGTTACATGCTATACACAGGCGGAGAATAGCGTTCTTTTTATACGTGGAAAGGACCTCAACGGGGATGGTAGAATAGATGCGGATGACGAAGGCAACCAGGAAGGTGAGCATTATCTTCATCCGGTTCTGACTGCTCTTGTTGCAGAGCACAAAAGTGCTGAGAAGACACTACCTGATTTTTCTGTTACGCTTGTGTTCAATACAGTAATCGAAGGTGAGAACACGCTCACAGCAACTGTAAATAATTACGGTAGATTATACGAGGACGATTTGGTATTGAAGGTCTTTGTTGACGGCTCAGAAATTTACTCGGAGGATGTTGGCATGGATGCGAGTGGCATGAATAAGTTAGCTGTTTCTTGGGATGCCACGCACGGTACGCACACCATTAAAGCAGAGATAGATGCTGAGAACGCAGTGCAGGAATTAAACGAGAACAACAATGTTTTCACCACCGATGCAGATGTCATGAGTAGAATCGACTTATCAGTTAAAATCTTAACACCCGTACCGGAAAATGCGGCCTCCAATGCTAAGAGCAGCAGCGGATAGCTATTGCAAGAGCTCTTGCCAATGACCCAAAACTTATACTCGCGGACGAGCCTACCGGGAACCTCGACTCAGGGACAGGGAAGAGTATAATGGACTTGCTCAAGCGATTAAACGAAGAAGAGGGAAAAAATATCGTTATGGTTACCAGGGATTTCCACGCAATTAAATATTTCCCAAACCTTCTCAAAAAACAACATAAATCACATCCGTTTGCCAATTCCACTATCCACAACAAAAGTTGGAGTAACTAATTTTCTGTCACCAATTACATGTGTAGCAAATCG
>JAUWND010000129.1 GCA_030612835.1 Candidatus Methanophagales archaeon
AAATAAGAACGAGCTACGGAATAATACCGCCTGTGAGAATAGCGCTGTGGGACTTAAAATACAAGAATCAGAGGAGAACATAGTGACGCACAATTCGCTCTCCAAGAATTTGGATGGTATTATCTTAATGTCAGGGGCAAATAAGAACGAGCTACGGAATAACAACGTCGTGGACAGCAAAAATTATCAAGCAAAAATACAAAACACTACTAACAACACATTTGACTGCAATTACTGGAGCGATTACACAGGAGAAGACGTAGATAATAATGGTATTGGTGATGACCCCTATGCAATAGAAGGAATTAACCAGGAAAATGATTATGACAATCATCCCTATATGAACTACAGCGGCTGGCTGAGCGTGGTCATCACACCAGAATACTGTGAGTTTTACACCAAGAAGGGTGATATTCAATATTTTTATAAGAACTTCAGCATTGAGAATAGATTGAATAGCCCTACAGAAGTTGAAATATTACTCGAACAAAATCTGGAGTTTGCCGCTGATTCAGATAGTGAAAGAACCAGCACAAAAACATTCTGTATATATCCTAAATCAACAGAAAACATAACGTTGCGATTGAACGTAACGGATCTGGAAGGCTATATCCTCCGAACAATCACCTTTAAGACAGAAGATTATATAAAGACAACACTGGTTCATGGCTTAGTGCAACCAAAGATCAATGATGTTAAGATAGAAGGCGTCGATTACCACCGGAACGTTGTACTTGGGCAGATAAAACCGTTCAACGTCATGCTCCGCAATCATGGTGATCGCGATGAATTTAACGTTACGCTGACGATGGGCAGTAAGGAGCAGAGCAAGTGCGTATACCTGAGCGATAACAAGAGCGTATCGAAAACAGTACCGTTCGAGATTGATACTTCGGATATGCCGTTAGGGATTATTAGAGGGCAGGTTGCTGTTTTTAGGGACGAGAGATTGGACTATTTAAACCTGACGATGTTTGTGGCATCGGAACTTGAAGCTTCTACGCTCATTGTGACGAACCTTTCGCGATTTAATGAATCAGAAGAATTGAGGAAAGAACTTATCAATTTAACGCACCATCCAGCAGTAAATGGTATTCTTCTGGATGTCTCATGCAACTACTCGGAGTTCGACTCAAATTACAAAGCAAACAACCTTTGTGACGCGATAAAGAACCAAATCGAGTCGGTAATTAACGAATATCCAAACATAAAGTATCTGATAATCGTGGGTGACGACAGAGTCATCCCCTTTTACCGGGTATGGGATGGAACAAGTGAGGTCTTTACTCGTGAAACGGGATTGCCAGATGAAAGCGAGTATTACAAATCAGATTACTACCAAAACCCGCTATCAGAATCAATAGACGAGGCTTTATCGTCCAATCATTTCTTAACCGATGATTTTTACTCACGATTAGAGAGCGATAGAGTTCTGGCAGTGGGTAGATTGGTAGAAAAACCTGATGAGATAATCAGAGCGATTGACATGTTCTTCAACTATTACCAGCTAACACCAAAAAGCATCTTCGTCACCAGTTGCGAGACCCCTGGTTATGAGTTCATGTACGATGGTAGTGAAGAATGCTATCAGGAATGGTGTAAAAGAATAGAAATAGCAACAGAAAAAAGTAAAAGAATAAATACAACATTCAAATACCGGTACAAGAAAGGTTCAAACTACGGTCAGCCCCATGAAATTATAGACGGAATCTCCAATTCCTCCGTTTCTGCTATCTTCCTGCATGCAAACTACGATCAGTTTGAAGTGCCACCAGGAAAAGGAGGTGGAAGAAAGGGTTACTTGGAGGCAGGCAAGCTGAAAACGTTAAATGGCTCGCTGATTTACTCCATAGGCTGTCATGCCGGGTTAACCATACCAAATGTAACGGATCTGCCACAATCGTTCCTTTCACACGGAACAATAGCGTACATCGCACCAACGGGCTATGGACTTGGTGGTGTAATCACAGTTGCAGGACATGAGCGGCTCCTGGGGTACCTCACGAAACGTATAGCACGCGGTGAGGATGTCGGTTTTGCATTGATGAATGCAAAGAACGATTACTATCTGGACAATTTTCACATGGATACAGTGGATGATAAGGTACTGAGAAGCTTAACGCTCTATGGTTTTCCCATGTATACTGTCATGCTTGATTCGCACCCGTCGGCTAAGAGCGAAAGCGCATGCGCCACGCCTTTACTCGGTCAAGCAGCGCAAAAGCGGTCCATTGCTGCATTGAGTGGTGATACATTTGAGGTGCATGCAAAGGAAGACAATGCTTATACCGCATCGAACATAACTCTTGAGAAGATTACGATAACATTAGAACCCACTTGTAACGTTGTCAAAACAGAAAACGGGACATATTACACGTATGAAGGCTATACTACCGAAGCAGGCATGCCGATTCTGCCAAAAGCTACCCTGTATTTTATTCGCGGTGAGAAGGAAATAAGGGGTATTTTATTGCGAAGTGCGAAATTTGACGTGAAAGATACGATATTAGTAGTAGAAACCTTTGCGGTCTCTGGTACTGTAGGGAGAAGCTATAATTTCACAGGCTGGTATCCTACCATCCCATTCACGCTTAACTCGATTGAGGACCGACAGAGCATTGTTACTGCTTCTGCACAATACAAGTTAATAAAAAGGGTCTCAATTAATGCTTGGAATGGTACTATCAGGCTATTCAATGAGACAGTATTAGAAATCTTCCGCGTTCCTGAGGGTGCTGATCGAGAGAAGCCGGAAGTGAGCGTAGCTATTGATACGGGTACGGTTACTGTTAAGGCTGAGGACAATGCGGGCATTTATGATGTTTTCGTTACGTATCTGGGTCCGGGAAATAGAACGTGGGCGAGTAAAACGATGGATAAGCAGGATAGAGGTAAGCTGAGTGTGGAATACAGCATACAATTGAACAATACCGCGTTTTTCGTTCAGGTTGTGGATGTCGATGGCAATGTGGAGATTGACGATAACAATGGGGAGTATTATGTATGTTGAAATTGTTTGTGCTATTAACTTGACATGGAGTGTTTAAGCCGCTGGGAAAGGTGAAACTGGGGGAAGGGGAGAAGATAAAAGTTGAAATAAAGAAGTTGCGGTATTTATTGGCTCAAGCGTCTTTCTGGACTACTTAGAATGGGAAGAAGTCCTACGAATTGAAGAAAGAGCCTGCGCTCGTGAAGTCCGTTGAACTCACAGATGTCGTATGGTGGATACAGAACGCTTGATGTCGGTGAGGCGGTCAAAAATGACAACTTTGTAAGGTAACAAAAAAAAATAAGGATCAATATAGGATAAAGTAACCTATAAATTCTGTTACTATTATTCTATTCCCGTGAAAATCTGTGTAATCTTGTGGTTAGCTAAACCATTACCGTATCCTTATTGGTCATGTTATCCCCCGATATTCTACCGCTGATAAGAAGCCACGAGAATGATGTCTTCCGCTTCACCACGTTTAGCAGCATAAGGATGGACGAGATAGCCAAACATGACTTTTAACACTTCACCTTTAATCACGGGAAGCACTGTTGCGACATCGCGAATAAATTTGTTCACTTCGCGTTCGTAAATCCGTGACTTCACCTCGCCTAAAATGGTTATCTCTTTTCCGTCCTTCTTTCCTACTCCATAGAGATTTATCTCGACCTCTTTACCATCAACGAAAAAGAACCGCCTATCCAGATCATCTACATAAATATGGAGATGACGTTCAAGATAACCGGGCAGTACCACTTTTGCCACGTCTTCCAGGCTAAAGCCGATGTTATCGCTTAATTTACCCACTTGCATAGCTAATTCTTTTAGCGCTTCTTCTGTTTTCGCCTGTGCCTGAGCCAGCCGCTCGACAGCGTCTTCAAGCCCCCCAACCCGCTCTTCCGTTTTCGCTTGCGCATGTGCAAGCTCACGCTGTGCTGATGCCAGGTCCGTAACAATAGCTCGCAATTCGTTAAAATCCTCCCTCGTTACTCGGATTTCCTTCGTCCTATCGTCAACTATTGTTACAATGGCATTGTATAATTCGGGTGTTATCGCAGCAGTTTCACCTTTGGCGCTCATCTTCATTCCTGTTTTTTATGGTTCAGTATCTATCTTTATATTTATAAAATATTTTCGTGACTTATATATTTTTGCTTGTATGTTCCTTTTAAAAAAACCACGAGATTTCACAAGATTAACACAAGAACAAACAGCGACAACAATTTTAACGCCATAACAATTCGGCTCATGATGGCCCAAACCCTCCACCTTTTTCCGGATAATATTTTCCATCGTTATCGTCAACAGCCACATTACCATAGACATCCACCACCTGCACCAAATATTCTTTCCCCGCTTCTAATTCTATCTCTTCCTCTAACGTGCATGATGCTGCATCAGGTTCGACATCAAAACTATCCCAATTTCCCCTGTTATCTGTATATGCCATCACAATCTTCTCTATTCCTGACTCGTCCGTAGCATTAACAGTGATGCAGGAAGCATTAACGTAACTCACCGTTATCTCCGGTGGATTTTTCTCATCTGCTGGTGCAGAGAGATGGAGATCAAACGTCAGCTCGGTATAACGCCTCAAGTCACCTATATTTACCTTTTGTCCTCCCATTATTGTCCATCCGGTCTTCTTAAACTGCCCGGTGATCAGAATAATATACTGCCTCTTTCCAATAGTGCTTACCTTGAAGAACTCCGAAGGATTCCAGGTCTCACCTGTTACTAAGGGTTGCTTATAGCCTCCGGCTATAGAAACAACGTATTCTTCGTATGGCAGGGCTGTGTTCTCTAAAAGCGCATACCGTGCATTTTCGAGGGGTAATCCCATGTAGCATTTTACCATCCATGAGGTATGGCCAGATGAGCTTGGGGAGAACGGGTTTTCCCGGTGATGATAGCGTTTCATCAACAGAGGAATAAATACCCACCGGTGTTTCAATCTCTGAATAATCGGGTCTGAAGGTGAAGGTGTTACATGGCTTTTTCATGCTCATCGCCTCCATGAGTCCTTCGGTCTTAGCCTCCACGTTCACACCATACATCGGCAAGCCATAAAGAACAGACGTTAAAACCACCTTTTGATCTATATAATCGAAATCGAAGTCAAAGGCGTAATAATCCTGCTTGGCATGCATCAGTGCGGTGCCCGCATCCATGCCCTCGCAGAGATGTTTCGTGAAGTAGTGCATAAGCCTTTCATGACCGGCCTCGGTCACCACGCCGCCTATGCCCCAGCCAGTAGGAGCTACGTATGCCAGAACACCTTTACCCATGAACGCTTGTGCAAGGTCATAGTTAAACTTTTCATCATCGGGAACGTTTAAGCCGGCATGGCAGCTCATTGTATATACTATTGACCCGTCTAAGTCCGCTGACGAGTTCGATATAATGTTTGACGTGACAAAATCATGTGATTCTGCTATATCAAACTCATAGTGATCCGCATGCTGGAATATGGCTACAATGTTGTTACTTTCGTTCAGCAATTCATTAATGATCTCTGAGGTATCTGAGTACGTGCCATGTTCCTCAACAATACCTTTGCCCATGAAAACCGGAGTACTCAGCGTACTCCAAACAGATGCGCAACTCCTTCCAGCATCGTTCATGAAATCATAGGAAGTAATAAAAATCCTTTGAGGCTCGACAATATCCCCTTTCTTTGAAAATACATCTATTGTTTTGCTTATCTCCTGTGGTGTCTCAACAAGCCTGCCTATTGGTATATCTGGGATATACAATTCACCGTCAAATCCGTCCGGTAAATCTTCAGATTCAAAATTGGCGTAGAAATCGTCTGTGAGGTACATGTTATCCCGAAAAGCAGAGCCAATGGTGGTTGTAGGTTCAAGTTGTTCATATCGTTCGATATAATCCTTTTCATCATACAAGCCATAGCTGCCAACATACGATTCTAAGCTCTTATCAGGAATCCTGTAAAAGGGTATCACTTCGTCATTGCCCACGATAAGTAGGTACTCGATGTTTTTGTAAACTTCACGAGTTGCATCGATCGAATCTTTTATTGCTTGTGCAACGTTGTTTGCATTTCCAGAGTTAGGGTAAGAACCAAAAGATTTATATGCTTCTGAGCACCTTTTATCTTTACCTACATCCAAGATAATCCCATTTACTGATGGATGGTGGCTAAGCCGTATCAAGTTGTCCTCAATGCCTTCTAATCGTTCATGGCTAGTAACGATGAGCGTTTTAGCTTGCGAGGGTGCTAAAACAGTGACTGTGACGGTTATATCTGCCAACGAGTTTTGATCTTTATTTAAGATTTCTATTGTGATGTCATGGATACCAAGAGAAACGTTATTGGTGTTCCACTTTACGATTGCGGATTTCGCTTCCTTCTGGTATATAATTGCAATCAATGTTGAATCCCGAGTCTTATCTCCTTCTTTGAGTTCAATACTAACATTCTTCTCCCGGAAATCGCCGCGGTTCTCAATGGTGATGTTCAACAGCGTTATTTGTCCTCTTATAGCGCTGGACTGGAAATCTACATTCTTAATCCTTATCTCGTGCCGCGGGGGTGTCACAATGCCGTAGATCAAGACGGTCTTATTCGGTGTGAGTAGATCATCTGATCTAATTTCTATGCTTCTCAGAATGTGGCCTTTCAGGTCCGTGGTGTCTATCGTCACATTGAACGTTTTTGAATATCCTTTTGGGATTCTTAATGGTAGACTCCTGCCTGAAATGCTGATGTCATTATCTAAATTGATTGACAGTATGGTTAAGTCATCTTCTCCTTTATTGTGAACAAAAGCATTTTGCAGGGTAAATGTCTGCTGCACAATTTCTCCTTGATAAACCGTGCCAAAATCCCAGTACTCTGGCGAGACCAGAAAGGTAAGCCAGCCGCTTTTGTTCATGTACGGGTAATTGTCGTAGTCAATGTTCGGATGTGGAATATTTGTATCTCCAATTCCATCTCCGTTTGTATCAATTCCATTATAATCTGACCAGTAATCGCCCTCCAATAAATCGGGATGATACCAATAATTGATTAATGAGTCCTTCGTTGTTTGAATATTGTTTTCAATTATATTATTATGATATAATTCGTTATTTAATGAGTACGTGGAAAGGCTCAATACATCGTGAACCATTTCATTTAACAAATAAAGGCTCAATACATCGTGAACTCTTTTTGATATAGACACCATTAAAGCATCCTTAGTGATGTGTTATGGATGTTGAGGAACAAGAGCGGATTGATTCC
>JAUWND010000117.1 GCA_030612835.1 Candidatus Methanophagales archaeon
GCGTGGCGCAACATATCTCAGACTGCGATATACAGTGCCAAAAGGAGAGTGAACGAATGATAGATGACTACAAAATGGAAGCGGGTAAGGGAGAAAAACGAAGAAGCGGAACATATCCCTCTCCTTTTTATTTTTAGAGAGAAATTGAAAGTGGTAAAAATATGAAAAGATATACGAGAATGACTATAATATCGGACAACGAACGTACTCAGCGTTCTCTGCGGTAAATTTTGAAATCGGACATTGTCAGATTAAGTTTAGCATTGTTGATTCATATTGTCCATCTGTGTCAATCTGCGTTAATCCGTGTCTACAACTTATTTTTTATTGCTTTTCTTCCTGATAAAAATCTTCGATGCACAGAGGGTCTTCAGCGAGATAATCGCCACTATGCAGGTACGCCCTCACGCGACATCCGCCGCAGATGTCCTTATATTTACATGCGGCACACTTGCCTTTTACCTCACGATTTCGCAGGTCAACAAAGACCTTTGAGTTCAATATTTCACGAAGACTCATCTCCCTTACATTTCCCGCTTTTACGTCTAACAGCGGACATGGCACGACATCGCCGTTCGGTTTGATAGAAAGCATACCGATAGCTGCTCGACAGCCGGGAATCTCGGTATAAAAGAAATCGGGAACGAAAAGTCCTGCTTCTTCTTTTCGTTTCAGTATCACCCAGTACTGACATGCCTGTGTCGTGCATATTTCGAGTTCTCTTCTTTTATTCTGTTCTTCGTATAGCTGCATCAGGTTTTCCGCATACCGGACGCTGCCGAGCTCACTATCGGGCATCACTTCCTTTCCCCTGCCCATAGAGACGTAATGAAAAAACCTGCACTGCCTCGCATCCAGAAGTTCAGCTATGTCAATAATCTTCCCCGTCTCTTACTCGTTCTGTTTCATTATACAGGGGTCAATCACCAAACCCAATCCCGCATTTCTAACCGCTCTCGCACTTTTTGTTGCCTTCTCAAAGACGCCTTCTCCTCTTATTGCGTCATGTGTCTTTTGAGTCCCATCAATAGGTATTATGACATCTTCGACACCCGCGTTTTTCAAACGAGCAGCGACTTCTTCGCTGAGCAGTGTCCCGTTTGATGCGAGCACGACGTGCAAATCTCGCGCTCTACAATAATAAATGAGGTCAAATAAGTCTTTTCTCAGCAATGCTTCTCCACCGCCAAATGTTACGCTCGCTTTGTCGCCAAATACGTTTGCTATCTCGTCAATGAGCGCAAAGGATTCTTCTGTGCTGAGTTCGTCTTCTAACTGCGTGCCTGCTTCGTAGTAGCAGTGTTTGCATCTCAGATTACACTCGCGCGTGATGTTCCAGTTGATGTTGTACTTTGACATTTTCTCTGTTCATCACCTTTATCGAAATCCCAGTAAGTAGTATCTTTCCATCATTAGTTTGTACAATTCATCAAAGAAATCCATCATGGCTAAATCTTCAAACGTATAAAGCTGAGCAAATTTCTCGCTAACCCGCCCTTCACCCAGAAATACTTGAAGTGTATCCATAACTTCCGGAGGGTCACTTTCAAAATCAACAATCAACAGGCATACTTTCTCATATTTCCAGGGCACATCGCTTGGGCTTGTTCTCTTCGCAATAGATAAAAAGCTTAAGATATACTTTTCAAGGCTGTACCTCTCAGATAATACCACCCGATTTTCTTTTGCTGCATTTGAATCATATCCAACCTTGGGAAGTAAATAGAGATACCCCAAGACCATGTAGGGAAACCTATTATGAAGATTTAAAGCTTCTGCAAATACCCTCTCAAATAGTGTGTCATAATTCTTCTCAATAGAGCTCAATTGACTTCTCACGTTAATTGCCATGATAGGTCCAACAGATACATTTGCGCCATTTTGTGGAGGCTGAACTAAAATGTCCTGCTCCTTCTTCTTTGGGAATCCATAAACCTTCTTATCTGTAACAACCCAACTCGGTTCAACTCTCTTCTTCAACTCTTCAATCACGTATTCATGAAGTAAGTTAATGAGCTTTTTAGACCTTATAAGACTGGTATACTTACCATTTCTAATAGCCTCTTCATATACCTCCTTCATTTCTTGAAGTTTATCCGATAACAATTGTATATCTGCGGGCATTTTATTCGACCTCCCTTATGATGTTTATAAATTTTGATACAATTTTGTTTATATCCGTTATTTCACCTTTAAGTGTATTTCTCACTTTTGCTCTGACATTGTTCTTCTGCGCAAATTTCATCGCTTTTACTTTTTCATGACACTCTTTCCCAATATCAGCAAGTTTTAGATGCATATCGTCATTACCATTAAATTTGGGTATTGCAAAAAGTAATGGTCTTCTATGAATAGCACGAGCACCAAAAAGCCCTCTTGGTTGTAAAGGTTTTATCAGTTCGTTAATTATTTCGGAGTTAAAAATAGCACTCACGTAATATGCTTCCATCTCCTTTTGCGTTTCAAAAAACCACGTCTTGACATCCACAATAAAACCTTTGGGTTTTACTTCTTTTCCATTAGCTATGAAACATGGTAGCGATGACTTATCAATAACACAGGAGACCAAATTGGTACCAGTTGCGTTGTATAATACAACGTATCTCTTGGATGATTTCTGAGTTGTAAGGAGATTATTGTAGTTTAATCTATCCAATAAACTTGGGAAGCGCTTTTCTGATTTTTCTGTCCTTCTTTTACGCCAAATCTCCTCTGCTTTCTCAAGCCATTCTTCAGCGCCTGTAAACCCAGCTCTTTGTAATTCATTTGAATTTAATAGCCTATACCCATTAAAATGCTCTCTAATCGGAAGTATAACCGGGTGAAATTTAATATAGCCAAAAGGAATTATCTCCCAAGCCAACAACGTGGCATACAGAAAATCATCTTCCACGCAACCTTCTAATACAATTTCCCATGGCTCTTTAACTATGTGATATATCTCAGGAGAGGTATTCACGGTAGCTTGCGAGTTTGCGTGCGAGATAATATCCACAAAATATAGCGACCTTGGGAATATACTTGCGCCCACCTTGAATTTATGGAAGTAATAAGAGGGTTCTGCTGAGAAGTCGGGCGGATTGTATTTACAAACATCGGTAAATAATCTTGCCTTTGCTTCAGAGAATTTGACATTCCTGTCGGGTAACACGCCTGCATACCTTTCCGATAACACTGGGTATTTGGTTGTACCATCTTTTAATCCAATTAACACACAAGAAGGCATATTGAAAAGAGGGTTCACTCCCTCTAAATCAATTATTTTGATTAGCTTTATGGGCGGGTTTTTAAATTTTCTGAAGTTGATGTGGTGGATTGTTCCCGCTAAAACGCTCCTTGGCATCACAAAAGCTATTATCCCTTCCCTTTTCAGGTATAAATCAGCGCACTTGCAGAAGAAGAGTGTTGCTAATTCCATCTGTGTAAAAAGATGAACGTCTTTGTTTTCAAGCAGGTGGTAACTTAAGACTTCTTTCTTTAAAAAGTTCTGGTATTCTTTATTTTTCATAGACCTCATAACAACCCAGGGAGGATTACCAATGATTATGTCGTATTTATCAATTTTTCCGTAATTGAACAGGTCTGGCGACTTCAAACAGTCTTTTGTGTAAATTGGTAACGTTATCTCTTCCGAATCTTCAATTAAATCGCTGATTGCCATTAGATAGTTTGCCTTTGTAATGGTAGCAGCTATCGGATTTACGTCTATACCTGCCACCTTTTTTATAATATCGCTTAAAAGCGCTCCTTTTTCGATGAGGTGTCTTATAGAACGATAGAGAAAAGTGCCTGAACCACATGCGGGGTCTAAGATTTTTGGAATACCTCCTTTCCATAATGCAAACACATCATTCAGAATAAGTTGAACGAGCCATTCCGGTGTGTAGTATTCACCCGCTTTGTGCCTCACCTCACGCTCAACGATTTCTTCGTATATTTCTCTGAAGATATCTTCATCTATTCTGGAGAAATCGTAATTTGTTAATGCCTCAACAATGGAACAAAATAGGGCGAAAGATTTATCCTCAATTCCGGGACTGATAAGCCACAGAGAGAAATCCTCTTCAAGGAAATTTGCAATGCCTTTAGCTGTAAAATACTTCCCACTGATAACATCGAGAATTTCATCTCTATTTGGTGATTTTTCAAATTTCAAATAAACCGCAATTTTAGCTAAAATATCGAGGTATGTATGGTCTAAGAACAGCGAAATATCAGGTTTGTATCCATAAAATGTTCCAATGGTACTTGCCCAGTTATCCACCTTTGCCTTTATACCCGGTTCGTCTTTTACTTCTTTCCAGAGACATTCCAATGTCTTGTTAACATAGGGATATATATGACTTGTAGAGCCAAAATCCGCTCTGAGAGCGTGTGCTGAGATTGGCGCAAGATTGTTCGTATTTTTACTTAAGTTTTCTACCACCACGGCGGTGCTTGACATTATTTATTCACTCCATCCCTTGTATGCAGTTTTAATAATTTATTTCAATGTTTCACGATTTTTCCTTCCCCTCTGTTATGAGTGTTCGTTTCACCATAATAAAAAGCTTCTTGATTTCCTTTTTAGTGCTATACCGTTTTTCGACTTCTGCTCTGCATCTTACATTCTTTTTCTAAAATTAAGCACCTTTCCTTTTTCAATGTCAATGTCATCATGAATAAGCGTCCCGGGATATTCGCGTTCAAAATAGAAATTCGCACTTTCTATTTCTTCTTTTGCCTCGGATTCCATGTGTTTTGATATATAACCCATCTGTTACGCTTCCATTTTCATCACGTTAACAATTCAGAAAGCATGACTTAAAGGCTCGAAGTTGGCTCTTTTGGCGGAGATAAAGCAACGGATGCACGGTTCTACCACGGAACAAGTACCTCTTCTAATTGTCCCCTCACCTGATGTTTTGTTGGCTTGGCATATCCAAGTCTAAATGTAAGTTTGGGTATCTCTTCAATACCCAGTATTTCTCTAAGTTTTTCTCTATGTTCAGGGACTTGTGTCAAGCCTTGATTCATTGGATGCTGCTGGATGTTCAAGCTCGTGGCGGTTAAAGCAACCTTCTCATAAACCTCACCAATTTTTACCCAAATTTCTCTATCATTTTTCGCTGAACTGAGAACCGCAAATACTGGAGCACTTTGAATCAACTTCTTTTCCTTCTGACCCAGCGATTTGCCAGCATTTAAGTGAGAAATAAAAAACTTGCCTATCTTTGCAGCAATTCCTTTGTGCCCAAAAACGCCTTGCCCCACCCAGTAGCCGAGTTCCTTTCGGTATGCGGGATTGTTATATTGAATTATATCTCCTTTTGCAACTAACTCTGCCACCATAACTCTGGTTTCGGTATCAGAAATAAAGTTCAGTCGAATACCCGCTTCTACACAGTCTTGCAACTTTTTTAAGACTTCTCGGCTGATCGGCTTATCTTCGTATAAACTGCGATTTGTACGTCTCCTGGTTATTGATTCGAATAGTTCATTCCTTTCTGCTTCACTTTTTGAGAATTCTATTAGTGCAACCAGATCTTCATCAAGACCTTCGGGAAAATAAGTTATCATGGGGACATATCCAAAGCGCTTGGCAGCTATTGTTAGATTAGTAAGGGCACAGCCAACAGAGATGAAAAGCTCTCTCTCGTCCGGGTCAGCTACTTTTAGTGCACATGTCAGGTCAGCAGAGACTTTTATTCTTTCGTCCTTGATTGCAAACTTCCAGAGCTGGGTGTTGTGACTGGAAGGAGCAAGGACAGCGTACTTCAGCAAGAACTTCACTTTCTCCTCGAATGAGGTCATAGAAGAAAAGTCCGATTCACGGATTTTCCACGGAGTAACCCGTAGGTTATACTTAGCAGTCATAATTTCTTCCTTATGTAGCTACCATATATAAAAGCCTTTAGATTTTTTTTATTCCTCCCCTTTCCAAGAAGCCTATCAGGAAGACTTTGAATACGTGCTATATCCTTACGCATCACATGAGCTTTTTTGTCCTAAAGCGACAGCAAACTAATATTTCTATCGCCTCTCTCCATCCCCCAACCAACACACCGGATCCTCAGCCAGATAATCACCCGAAGTAGCATACGCCCTCGACCTGCACCCACCGCATATCTCCTTGTATTTGCAGGTGGCACAATGTCCCTTCACTTCCCTTGCCCGCATCGCCTTGAACATCTCAGAATTCCTGACAATGTCCAAAAAGCGGTCCTCCTTTATATTTCCCGCTTTTGCTGGCAAATATGCACATGGAGTCACATCACCATTTGGAAATATGTGAAAGCGAGTGATACCCGCCGTGCAGCCGGTGAATTCCATTCCGTCCTCATGGTCCACAAGCCCCTTATCCACCAGATAAGCCCAGTACTGCGGATTGCATATCGGTTTAAGCCATACCTTTACTTCCTTTTGTTTATCCGCCACGTAATCAAAGAACCTCATGTTCTCTGCCGTGGATAAACAAGCCTCAGAAATCGCCTTACCTCTACCCACGGCAATCAAATAAATAAGATAAATTCTCCACAGACTCAAATCGTCTGCAAGCGTGATTATTTTTGGTATCTCACTGTAATTATCTCTCGTGACCATCGTGAAAAGTTGAGTTGCAAGCCCTACATCTCCACATGCTTTCATACCGCGCAGCACGTCTTCAAAAGCGCCATTAACACCCCGAAGCGCATCATGCGCGTTTCCTATCCCATCAATGCTCATCGCAGCACGTTCCAAACCCGCTTTCTTTAAGTTATCTGCAACTTCCTTCGTTATCAGTGTCCCGTTCGTCGCCATCACCACCTGCATGTCGAAAGACGATGCATATTCAATGAGGTCATAGATGTCCTCACGCAGCAAAGGCTCGCCACCCGTAAATGCAAACTTGACGTGTCCAAGTTTAGCTGCTTCTTCGATAATTCCAAATCCCTCTTCTGTCGTGAGCTCCTCTCCACTCACTTCGGCAATTGAGCAGTGTTTGCACTTCAGGTTACATCTCTTCGTGACTGCCCACACGACCTCGCCGGGCAAATAACTGAAACAGCCCGGGCCCACCGCATCGTTTGCAAATGTTTCGTCTTTATGCTTTTCTATCCAGTTCCTTAATTTTCCTGCCGACATTTTGAATCCTTATCCCTGCGATTAATTTGTTAGCTATATTTTACTCTGGTTCTCTCTAATATGTAAATATACTCATTTATGTTCATATCCAATAATGGATATAACATATCCCAGGGAAATAGGAATAGGAATATGTTTAAGGAAAAAGGATGTCTAAGGGCGGTCTCGCAAAAAATCCTTTTCTTTCCGCCATTCTGTAGAGTTCATCGTGCGCTTTTACAACTTCTTCGGGCATTTCATACGTGTATTTATTCACGTACATCAGTGCGAATTTCTTGACTAGCTCTTTATCGGCACCTCTTGAATATTTCATTGCGTACTGCAACGCTTCTTCTACATTGTCCAGCGCATACTGAATGCTTTCTCGCATAAGCACCAGAAATTCACGTTGCGTCCCTTCAGGAATATCCCGTTTTATGACGTTAATGCCAAGAGGCAAAGGCAGCTTCGTTTTCTCATGCCACCATCCCCACAAATCGAGTATATTTACAAGACCGTGCTGTGCGTAAGTTATCTGACCTTCGTGGATTACCACGCCTGCATCCACGTCCCCTCGCTTCACCGCGGGGATAATCTCGTCAAATAGCATTTCGACCGGCTGGAAGTCATCAACTGCCAGCTTTAGCAGCAGGTTCGCAGTGGTGTATTTCCCGCGCACTGCAATACTTTACATTTCCGAATCCTTCTCTCTGTTCGCAACGACTACCGGACCATATCCGTCCCCTACGCTTGCACCGGCAGACAGAATCCGATATTGGGGATGGAGAAAAGCATAAGCGTGGGCTGAGAGCGCTGTGACGTCTAACTCACCTCTAAAAGCTCTTTTGTTCAGCGTTTCGATGTCTTCAATCACCTGCGTTATTT
>JAUWND010000087.1 GCA_030612835.1 Candidatus Methanophagales archaeon
CCACTTCTCTGACCTATTTGCGTCTTTGCAAATGTTTGATGGTTTATCACCCATAATATATCGATTTACGGCTTCAATTCTCTCTTTTTCTTTGTCATCCATAATGCATCACAATGGATGCGTAAATGGATATGTCATCAAAAGACTTTCCGATTTATTGACCCTTTATTTGTCAAATAAAACACTTACCTATGTATTGAGCCTTTCCAAATTCTATAAATAATAAGCATAATATTTTTATGTAGAAATTTAATAAATAACGTTGAGGGTAAATGCTCTATGATATATTCTTAATGCTGGGTATAATAGCCATCTTAGGGGAAGTCCTTTTAATATTTTCATGGACTGGCCGCAGATGGCGGTACAGAAAAGAGAGAATCACTTCATATTCTCCTGAGGCCCATATCATAGTTCCATGTAAAGGAACAACTAAAAACTTCCGGGAGAATATACAAGCAATTTGTAACCAGGACTACCGGGACTATAAAATAGTGTTTGTAACAGATTCCGCTAAAGACCCCGCCTATAAAGAATTAAAAGAGATCATTAGTAATTATCCAATAGCTAGAATAGAAATATCCGATTTTATTGATGGATGTAGTGGAAAGATATCTGCGTTGATCAAAGGAGTTAAAACAGCAGATGATGTAGAGGTCTATGTTTTCGCGGATTCTGACATTAGACCACATAAAGACTGGCTACGCTATTTGGTATCTTATCTAAATGAAGATGAAATCGGTGCTACCACAGGGTACAGATGGTATTCTCCCCATGATTTGACATCTCTCCTGTTATCCACATGGAATTCAACGTGTATTTCCTCCCTTTTTAGTCACAGAGTTAATTTCGCCTGGGGTGGCTCAACAGCTATAAGTAAAAAAGTATTTGATGAATTACATATAGCGGATGAATGGAGAAGGGGCCTTTCCGATGATTTGATTTTAAGTAAGGCAGTAAAAGATGCGGGCTATAAAATAAAATTTGTGCCTGAATGTATTGTTGAAAGTTATGGTGAAGAGAGTATTCGCAAATTTATGAAGTGGGGTACACGACAGTTCACCATGGTAAGGTGGTACTATCCCTCACTATGGATAATGTCTTTCATAATTGTGGCAGGACTCAAATTTTTAAATTTCCTGGGCCTATTTCTTTTGTTAATAGGTTTTACACTCCCCGGAGTATTATTGATTTCAACTATTTTCCTTGATATGATCGTTGGATGGCAACGACATATCACATTAAAAAAAATTATGTACTACCCTAAAGAAAAATTCGGCTCGACTTTAGCCTATATTGGTATTACACCCATCGTATATTTCATAATAGCTTATAACATTATATCTTCTCTTCTTAAAAATGAAATAGAATGGGGAGGACGAAGATACCAAAAACCTGGTACATCTAAATGAGGTTGATCATTTGATTGAAACCGAAAAATTTAAATTTTAAATATATATATATATCTCCACTAAAAATAGTTTACAGCACAACAGATGAAAGCGAAAAAGATATATGGGGGATTCGAAGTTTTCAGAGCACCGTTTTTTGCCGCTGTCTTCTTGTTACTACTCGTGACAGCCACAGCATCCGCTACTGAAGGTCCTGCTGTTATGATTGTTGACTATAATGTGGAGCCAGAAGCATTGATGCCCGGTGACACTGGCACTATTACACTAGTCATAAAAAACCCTTCTATAAAAACCGAATCGTTAGAGACCGGTGCAATCATTGGAGAATTCGGTATCTCACAGCAAACACTCAAAACAGGTGATGTGTCTGGGACGTCAACACAGGGTAAAAGTGCAGAAATAGAGACTATACGGCTAAGTAGCAGGGGCAGTGGCATAGAATGGACAAGTGAAGGTTTTCAACGCACCGAATACGACAACATAGGTGCTTTAGGTCCTGGCGAGAGCATAAAAATCAGTATACCGATAAAAGCTGCTGAGTACGCTCGTGACGGTACTTATCACCCGGAAGTGTGTATAGAAGTGGAAAATGGCGAAAATGTGCGGTTCCCGGTCAGTGTGAAAGTGGACAGTAGTGAAGTGGAAATACTTGAGATGGATGTCCATCCGGAGATTTCGCTCAGCGAGTCAAAGCAGATAGGGCTGGTGGTGGCGAATAACAGACCCAATCCAGTGAACGGGGTGAACGTGCAAGTGAAAACAAAAACCGATGAGTTAGAATCCACGCCTGTGCGAATATTCGTAGGTGGTTTGGGCGCGTATGAAAAGAGCGAGGTGAGTTTCACGCTTACGCCTCTTTCTGCGGGTGATAAAGACATCTCGTTCGATGTTATATATAAGAACGGCGATAATGTACACCATAACGATCTTGAATCATCTATATCGGTAAAGAGCATAGCAGATGTGAAGCTCATCCTCTTGAATGCACCTGAATTTGTATATAAAGGAGAGGTAGCAAAGATTGAGTTTGACGTAGCTAATGGCATGGCGAAGGATATAAAAGCGGTATCCGTGATACAGGAGGTAGACAATGGAAGCGGAGGAGTCCGGGTATTACCTTCAGAACGCTTTATTGGCGATATAGACGCCGGAGATGCATATTCGGCTTCTTTTGAGCTTTATAGTGACGATTTGGGCGTTGGCGATACCGAAATACCGTTTAAATTGGTGTTTCGTGATCTCGACACGGACAAGAGATATGAAATCCCCGGTTACGATCTACAGATAGAGGTAAAAGAGCCGCAGGAGAGTGAGTTACCGATTTATCTGCTCATAGTCGCACTACTGGTAATTATCGTCGTTGTCGCTGGGCTGGTATGGGTAAAGCGAAAGCGAAGAAGGTAGGGTAGAATGATCCACACCGAAAACCTAAGCAAAACGTACAGGATGGGAGATGTGGAAGTACAGGCACTACGGGATGTGAATTTAGAGATACAGGATGGCGAATTCATTGCCATAATAGGACCTTCAGGCTCTGGGAAATCCACATTACTTAATATAATCGGCTGTTTAGATAAGCCAACAAGCGGTGCGGTCTTCATAGAGGATATAGACACCGCATCATTGAGCGAGAACGAGCTTGCGGAGATAAGAAGGGAGAAGATAGGATTCATATTCCAGCAGTATAATCTCGTCCATACGTTAAATGCGATAGAGAATGTCGCGCTGCCCATGTTCTTTGCAGGCGTGAAGCGAGAAATGAGGCTGAAGCGGGCTGAGGAATTACTTGTAAAGGTCGAACTTGGCGACCGCATGTATCATAAACCTGCGGAGCTGAGCGGCGGGGAGCAGCAGCGAGTGGCTATTGCACGGGCGCTATCAAACGATCCGGAAATAATCATCGGCGATGAGCCAACAGGGAACGTGGATACAGAAGCGGGAAATCTAATAATGGACATCTTAGATGGTTTGAATCGTGATGGGAAGATGATAATCGTGGTGACGCACGATGCGGAGATTGCAGCACGTGCAGGCAGAACAAAAAGGATGCGAGATGGTAGGGTGCTCGATTAAGCGATGATAGACTCACTTCTTATGGCATTCCGGAGCATAAGAGAAAGAAAAGCTCGTTCGATACTTACTATACTGGGCATTGCCGTGGGTATAGCTGCTATTGTCTCTCTGCTTAGTGTGGGCTATGGTATGCAAGAGGCAATAATGGGGGAACTGACGGAGTTTACAGATATGATATCCGTGCTGCCGGGAGAACTAAGAGAGCATGGCTATGTAGAAAAGGGGAGTTTTACAGATCGCGATGTAAAAGACCTGCGCAGGATAGGGGGTATAAAAGACATATCGGCAATTGTCTGGGACCATGCAGAAGTTGAATATAGAACAGAAAAAGTACCGCTTTATATCATGGCTGGAGACACCAAAGACCTGGGTAACATATATGTAGAGAGCGTGGGACTAAAAGAAGGTCGCTGGCTCAGAGAAAATGATTATACAGGATGTGTCATTGGACACAGCGTTGCCAATGACTTCTTCGATGAGGTCATACAGGTAAACGATAAAGTAGAGATAAACGAGGATAAATTCATTGTGCTTGGTATATTCGAAAAGGGAACCATGATGACATCCAGTGATGTTGATCCAACCGTTTTTCTCACGCTTCGTGCCTCAAAGGAGGTGCTGAAAACAGACGATTTTAATTACATTATGGTGCGGGTATATGACGTAGAAGAAGCGGAAGAAATAGCCGAGAGGATAGAGGAAACGATAAATGATAACCACGGGCTCGATGATTTCACCACTGCAATGACAATGGGAAGCATAATAGAGCAGATGGGGTATGTTTTCAATATCATACAGGGCTTTTTAGTGGGTATAGCGGCAATCGCGCTTATTGTTGCATCCATTGGTATAATGAACACGATGCTGATGTCTGTGATGGAGCGTACGCATGAGATAGGCGTGATGAAAGCGATAGGGGCAAAAAGCAGGGATGTGCTCTCTCTTTTCCTACTTGAATCGAGTTTGGTGAGCCTGGTGGGTGGTGTGTGTGGCTGCGTACTTGGTTGGGTTGTGGCAGAAGTTATGAGCCACGTAGCGGGCAATGTATTTGGGATAGAAATTCTAATAATACCGAAGCCCGCACTTTTCCTCGGTGGAATAGCAGTTGCCATGACGGTAGGAGTTCTATCAGGGTTCTATCCCGCAAGGAAGGCGTCAAGGATGAGTCCGGTTGAAGCAGTGAGGTATGGATAAACCTTCTTTCTAAATTATGAAAGAAGCTTTACCAAGAAAGATTGTTTTTGCAAAGCAAAAAGATAATTATATAGGAAGGGTGTTGAGCGATCGATGAAGGATGCATTTCTACTGGTATACCGGAATATAAGAGAGCGAAAAACTCGTTCGATACTGACGATGCTGGGGGTTGTCGTGGGTATAGCGGCGGTAATCGCAATAATGTCTATTAGCTACGGCATGGAGGAATCAATAACGGAACAGTTGAGCGAGATGGCGGACCTAATAATAGTAAGGCCAGGTAAAATGAGTTTTGAGACGGGCTATCTGGAACTCGGCAGCTTTACAGACCGTGATTTGGAAGATGTAGAACGGATAGAGGGAGTGAAGAAAGCTGCGGGTATGGTGGGGGGAATGCAAGAGGTGGAATACCGCGGCGAGAAAGTCATGGTGAACATTGCAGGTACAGAGCCAATGGATTTTGGTGCTGTATTTGGAGAGAGAATAGTAAAGCATGAAGAGGGAAGAGACCTACGCGATAACGATCGCAAAGTGTGTGAAATCGGGTATAGCATTGCTCATGATTATTTCGATTATGAGATTGGAGTTAATGATAGACTAACGATAAATGGGAGCAAATTCAGGGTTGTCGGTGTATTGGAGGAGCAAGGTGGATTCCGGTCCAATGTTGATTCGCAGATATACGTAACGAAAAGTGATGCGTTGGATATTTTCAATACCAAGGATATTGCAACCATCTTCGTCAGAGTGAAAGAGATAGGTGACGCGGATGAGATAGCAAATGAAATAGAAGAGCGAATAGACGATAATCACAAATTGGACGATTTCTCAACTGCAATGACGATGGGCAGTGCAGTAGAATCCTTAGAAAGCATTTTCCAGATGCTACAAGTTTTTTTAGTTGCCATTGGTTCTCTATCGCTTATCGTCGCTTCTCTTGGCATAATGAACACTACACTTATGTCTGTTATGGAGCGTACGCATGAGATAGGTGTGATGAAAGCAATAGGCGCGAAGAACAGGAATATCCTTTCTCTATTTCTGATGGAAGCGGGTGTAGTGAGTGGAATAGGTGGAGTTCTGGGCGGTGTGGCTGGAGTTTTTGCCGCTAAAGTCATAACTATATATATACATGCTGCGTTTAACGTTGAGATCGCAGCGATAGTGAAGCCGGAAGTTCTGCTCGGTGGTGTTGCGGTTGCAGTGCTCGTAGGTATCTTATCGGGGTTCTATCCTGCAAGGAAGGCGTCAAAGCTGAGCCCCGTGGAAGCAGTGAGGTACGAATAAACCTTCTTTCTAAAGAAAGAAGCTTTACCGAGAAAGCACCCTTCGGGCGCAAATCAATTGTTAGCTATGGCCGAGCATGGGATTGTTCCAATCTGATATTTTGCATCCAAAAACTTCGTTTTCTCACGGGGGTCCCTTGCTAAACTCATACCACACGAATGCCATTTTTCTTCCACAATTTGGACATTTTGGCGCCTATTTATTCACCTTACAATAAAGAGAACCAAATTCTTTTGCACTTTCTATTTTGCTTTGTAATGATACTCATCCCACATAATTTCGCAACGTACCAATACCCTCAATTGTTACTTCTATTGCATCACCTCTATGCATAGCCCCAATTCCGCCTGGCGTTCCCGTTGCTATAATATCCCCGGGCATTAGTGTCATAACCTGTGATATGAACGAAACCAACGTCTCAACGGTAAATATAAACTTAGCCGTATTAGAATCCTGTCTCAGTTCGCCATTAAGAAAACTCCGAATCGTTAGATTATTCGGATCAACATCTTTTACTATTTCAGGTCCTACCGGGCAGAACGAGTCAAATGATTTAGCTCTTGTCCATTGCACATCTCTCTTCTGTATATCTCTTGCTGTTACATCATTCAAACAGGTAAAGCCCTCTATATGCGCCATAACGTCTTCTGGCGCGATGTCTTTGCATACATCCTTTATGACAATTGCTAACTCTGCTTCGTAATCCACACGTGTAGCCTGTGACGGGTACACAATGCACTCCCCGGGGCCTATCAATGCAGTAACGGGTTTCATAAATATTATTGGTTCTGGTGGCAGCGGCATGTTAAGTTCTTTCGCATGGTCCTTATAATTAAGACCCACCAGAACTATCTTTGTTGGTCGGTGCGTTAAGAAAGAGAGGCCCATTGTCAAAAAATTATTTCTGGGCAAACAATTTCCTTATCTCTGCACCAACGGTTTCGATCTGATGCTCACCTATCTTCTCCCTGCTCGCTTTTAAGAGCGGGATACCTCTTTTGTATTCGTCAACCCATTCATTTGCGAATTCACCGTTTTCTACCCGTTTCAAAGCCTCTTTCATCTTCTCCTTTACCTCAGGCCCGATTATCTGGTGCCCCACAGCCCACATGCCGTACTCCGCGGTATTCGAGATGACTTCTGCCATCCTCTTTATTCCACCCTGCCATACTAAGTCAACAATTAATTTCATCTCGTGCACGCACTCGAAATATGCCATCTCGGGTGGATAGCCAGCTTCTACCAAAACCTCAAAGCCATTCCTCATTAATTCCACCAGACCGCCACATAAAACGCACTGTTCACCAAATAAATCCTCATATGTCTCTTGCTCAAATGTGCATTCTAAAATGCCCGCTTTTGTCCAGTGCATTGCCTTTGTCATTGCCAACGCCACTTCCCGTGCTTCTCCCGATGGGTTCTGTTTTACTGCTACGAGACCGGGTACGCCAAAGCCTTCCAAATATGCCTTCCTCTCTTCGGTTCCCGGTGCTTTTGGCGCAACCATGATAACGTCCACATCCTCTGGTGGAACAATTCTCTTAAAGCAGATATTAAAGCCATGCGAAAAACAAAGTGCTTTCCCTGCTTTCAGCTGCGGCTTTATCTGATTTTCATAAATCGCGGGCTGAACCTCATCAGGAAGTAGGATATGGACAACATCCCCCTTTTCTGCCGCTTTATCTATCGGCAAAACCTCAAAACCGTCCTCTTTCGCTTTTTCCCAGCTCGGATTCTTATTACCACCTAATATCTCCGTTTCTCCTATGACCACATTTATGCCGGAATCTTTCAGACAGTTTGCCTGGGCATCTCCCTGCGCGCCATATCCCATCACAGCTATTGTTTTATCTCTTAAAATGCTATCATCCACATCTTCATCATGTAATATTTCCATGCTGTTATCACCCTAAATTTTTGTTTATATAAATAAACCTATTTTTGTTAATAAGTTTATATTATTCTTCTCTCGTGGAACTCTGTGTGACCTTGTGGTTAGCAAAACAAGTACGGATTTTATACTACTTCTCCGTACTCGACCCAGTCCCAATCGCCGTAATACCTGTTCTGAACAGTTGCTTCAGACCAAAATGTTTCATCAAATCCACAAACCGGTCTATCCTCTTAGGCTCTTCTGTAAGTTCCAGTGTTACTGAGTCCAGCGTAGCATCTACTATTTTAGCACTGTAGGATTCCGCAAGCTGCATCACCTCAGAACGAGCTTTCGAATCCTTTAGATGCACTTTCAGCAGACTCAAATCCCTGATAATCGGCTCTTCCATCATTAAATCCACCACTTTCACCACTTCTATTAGATTGCTAATCTGCTTCCGCACCTTCTCCAACTCGCTCTCCGTGCCTTTTATCGCTACTGTCATCCGCGATAACCCGTCCTTCTCACATGGCGAGACGGTGAGGGATGTGATATTGATCCCTCGCATCGTGAACATACCCGACATCCTCGTTAGCACTCCCGGATTGTCCTCAACCAAAAGCGAAATTATATGTGTTTGCATCTTTCCGTTCCTATCATTCCTATTACACCGCCACCAGGAGGGATCATGGGCAATATCTTGTCCTCCTTACCTACAATCACATCGATCACTGATGGCTTTCCCGATTCAAATGCGTTATTTAAAGCGTCTTTTAAATCCTCTGGCTTTTCTACTCGCTCTCCATAGCATCCAAACGCTTCTGCAAGCTTAACAAAATCAGGCGTTAAACCCAACCCTGTATGGGCATACTCCTTATCATAGAACAACTCCTGCCACTGCCTTACCATCCCCAAATATCTGTTGTCTAATATGCAGACCACAACCGGTATATCATTCTCAACGCAGGTCGCCAGGTCCTGGCAGGTCATCAGGAAACTCCCATCTCCTGCTATGTCTACTACTTTCTTATCGGGCGCCGCAACTTTCGCACCTATCGCTGCCGGGAATCCAAACCCCATCGTACCCAGCCCGCCGGACGATATAAACGTACGTGGCTCCCGCGTCATGTAATAATGCGCTGCGAACATCTGACACTGTCCCACTTCTGTTGTTACAATCGCATCGCCGTCCAGGATTAGACTGATTTCTTTTATTACACTATCCGAGATTGATGTCCCCGCTCTATGTACATCATGTATACATTCTTCACACGCCGAGTGCATCTCTTTTATCCTTTGTAGCCATACGCTCTTATCGCCCAATTTTTTCTTCTTCTCTAGCCATTTTATCATATCAGAAAGAGCAAGCTTCACGTTTCCTACTATTGGGATGTCCACCGGCATGTTCTTGTTTATCTCAGCCGCATCTATATCCACATGTATCAATGTGGCGTCCGGTGCGAACTGGTCTAATCGCCACCCAGTTAACCGGTCGCTGAATCGTGTTCCTAACGCAAGCAAAGCATCACATTCATTTATCGCCCTGTTCGCATAGAGGTGCCCGTGCATCCCCGCCATGCCTAAACAGAATGGGTGATGCTCTGAAATGGCGCCTTTGCCCATGAGCGTTGTGACTACACCGGTGCCAAGGAGTTCCACTAAATGGCGTAACTCTTCCGTAGCTTCTGCACTGATAATACCTCCGCCTGCAAGTATAAGTGGGCGCTCGGCATTAGCCAGGACCTCCGCTGCCTTCTTTGTCTGCACCTGATTAGGTTTTATGTTCGGCTTATAGCCTGCGAACGTCTCTTTTGGATGCAAATTTACTGTTGCTTTTCCGGCTAAGACGTCCTTTGGCAGGTCAATCAAAACCACTCCCTTCCTTCCGGTATTGGCAACATAGAATGCATTATGAATGACCGTGGGCAAATCGTTCGTTCTCTTTACGAGGAAATTATGCTTTGTGACTGGCATGGTGATAGTGAAGGTACTGGCTTCCTGAAATGCATTGGTGCCGATTGCAGAAGTTACCACCTGCCCGGTCAAGGCCACTACAGGAGCCGAATCCATGTTTGCGTTCGCCAGACCCGTAACGAGATTCGTTGCCCCGGGACCCGAAGTGGCGATACACACGCCCGTCTTCCCTGATACACGGGCATAGCCGTCAGCCGCATGCGCCGCACATTGCTCATGCCGCATCAATATGTGTCTTAGCGCATCATCCTTATACAGCGTATCGTATAGATCCAAAAGAACACCGCCTGGTATTCCGAAGGCTACCTCTACGCCTTCATCCTTCAACTCCTCCACTACTATTTCCGCACCGCTTAGCTTCACTTTTGCCATTTCTTTTTCCCCTATATGCTCTTTTTACCTCCGAGGGTATATATGGTATATGCTATCCTTATAGTGTGCAAGATATTTAAACTATTTAATTTAGGACACAGATTTACACGGATTTACACGGATTTAATTTTTTTCTGTGTTACTCAGTGTTAATCTGTGTCAATAATTCATTTTATTTTGTTTTTCCCGTTCTACTGAGCCGTCAACCAACGTGGCGGATATAGAATGAGTTCAAGATTGCCAATAATCTTCTCCGTTCTACGACCCGGATGTCCGCATTAACAGAAGAACGTGGGATTAACTTTTATACATAAAGTAGTTAATAGTGTACGGGAACTATGTTAATATAGGGATTTCTGAATGTGGTCAAGACATATAAAGGATTGACGATTTTCTTGTTATGTTATTCTAAATACGCAAGTAATGAGAGAAACTTATAAATACTCCTTCAGCCATATCTATTAAATTGATCAAATATGCGAA